>JBDNIH010000214.1:0-24768 GCA_041688385.1 Bacteroidia bacterium | reverse complement strand
CGTCCACTTTGTCATGTCGGTGTCTGGCGTCCACTTTGTATTATCGGGCATTGTTGCGCCAATTAAGTTTGCGCCAGTTAGGTTCGTACCACCCAGTTTCGCTTTGCGTAAGTTTGCGCCCTCTAAGTCCGCACCGGTCAAATCCGCATCAACTAGGTCAGCGCCATTCATTTGCGTATCCGTCAGATTGGCGTTAATTAATTTCGCACGAGTAAATTTTGCGCCTATCAGGTTCGCGCCGTTTAAGTTTGCTCCCTCTAAGTTTGCAAAATATAAGTCCGCGCCGCCCAGGTCGGCATCGCTTAGGTCTGCATCACTCAAATTCGCATTAACTAGCTTCGCCTCAGTCATATCTGCGCCAACCAAGTTTGCACCCGATAGGTCTGCGCCGCCCATGTCTGTGCGGCGCAAGTACGCACCCTTTAAGTTCGCGCCCTTTAAGTTTGCCCCATCTAAATCCGCGCCATCTAACTCTGCCCCCGGCGAAACATCAATCTTGACTCCGTTAATCATTTTGGAGTTCTTCTTACCGGAAGATGACTTGCTTGTTTTCTTCCGTTTAGCGGCCGGCAAAGGTTTTTCGCTATTCTCGCCTCTTCTGAAGTCTGCATCAGCCCATTTTTTCGCAGCAGAAACGCTTGCGAATATTTTGTCGTGTTCGTATTCCTTTGCGTCCTGCCCAGCGTTTCTCTCAAAATCCCAATGCCTCGTAACGGCCCATTTGCCCTTGCCCACATTGCCTATTTGGTAAGCGACATCTTTGCCCTGTGGGTATATCTCTATCCCGTCATCGGTTTTTTCCCAATCGCCGTGGTTCTCAAGAGTGTCAGCAACCTTGTCGGCTTTCCCTGACGAGAGTTTCTCTGGTTTATCGACGTTGTATTTATTAGCCAAATCATTTCGTGCGTCCCATAGGGCGTTTTCTTCTTTGCCAAGTACGAGCTGACCGATGTCGGCGCTGTTCATCGCGTCGTCGTCGCGTTGGGCTGAAAGCGTTTTGGCTCTGTCTATGGCCGTTAAGCGTTCTCGGATTGCCTTAGCATTCTGTTCCAGGCGTAGCAGTCTGCCGTCAGCAGCGTCTTGCGCCTTGATGTGCTCAGCCGAACTCTCGTACTCCTTCAGCCTGGCCTTCAACATGCCGTAGGAACCACTTCCCAGTGCGGCTCGCGCGTCAGAGAGTGCGTCGATGTGGTCTTCGAAGTCTTTCTCGGAACCTGTCAAGACATCAAACGCACGTGATGTGTCGTAACCATTTTTTTCAGTTAAGCCAGCAGCGCCAAGCATGCTCGCGATTTCGCCCATGATTTTACTGCGGAGTTTTGGACTACGTGAAATTTCATCATGCATGCCGTCAAGCAGGTTCGGTCCGCCATCGGTTGTTTCTAGGTCGAACCTGCGATAGTCGGACCCTATGTTGCCCGAAGGTGGTCTGTCTGCCTCTTCTTCTGGAGCGTCAATCTCTTTGCCCGCGCCCGAAGATAATCTGGGTTGCGTGGATGGATAATTAGCCCGTCTGGCCGTATTCTTTTTCTTTTTCTTATTTTCTCTATTAAATTCTCGACCAGCACCAATTCGGGCAATAAATTCCATACCAGCATTAAATCCTGCGGCGTTATGCGCGCTGGACAGTTTTCCTGTTGACTTAGGGTTTTTGCCCCTAAGACTAGGGTCATACCTGTCCATCAAATCGCCCAATCGTTTGACTCTGTCCGATGGCCACGTAGACGTATCTGGAGCGTTGGTTATTACTACCTCTTTGAAGCCAGCCTCTACGCCGTTCCACTCATCAACATCATCTCCGCCCTTATGCGCGTCAACAAACCTGCTGACGGAATTGAGTAGGTTTTCGTACCAGTCCGCGTACTGGATGGATGATTTTTGTTTCTCGTTAAATTTCTCGGGACGCGTTCTGTGTCCGTCAGTGCCATCCCACATCAAACGCCCTTGATTGAATCCGATTTCTCTGCCACGCAAATAATCTGGACTCCTGTTTTTATCTCCCGAGTATCTAGGGATTTCGGTCCAGCCGAAACCATCTTTTCTCCACGTGTCCGCAGTGGCATCATGGGCGAGACGTTTTTTATTTTCCTCGGAATTTGGGAAGGTCTGTTCCATCTCCGCACTACGGTCAGCATGTCGTCTATCGGTTTTTCCCGACGAGAGTTTGATTCTGCTGGCCTCATCGTCGTCCCTGTCTCCCCTGTCCCCCGCGGCTTCCGCTTGACGCAATCGAGCACTGCGGGCGGCAGAATCACGCTGGCCACGCTTTTTGTCCGCAGCATTATCGTCGCGCGCGGTTCTTCCGGTGGCGGCATCTCTTCTCTCGCGTCCCCCTTCATCGTAACGACCGTAGAGGGAGTGCTCCTCCTCTGTCATGTCACCAAATTCACGCGACAGGTTATTACCCCTTGGCTTACGTTCGGGGTCAGTAGTTGATGAAAGTTTCGGCTTCTTTTTTTCATCTTTTTTGATTGCCCCAGAATCCGGTTTCCCAGATGTCGCGGCAATAGCTTCCTGCGCGGCGGACGCTTCACGATTATCGATTGAGCCCGCACCGCCGGGAGTCGGGTCTGGCTGTTCCCAACCGGGAATGCCGTCGAATACCGTGCCGTCTCTGTTGCCGTCTTCGCGCGTCATTGGGTTCGTGTCGCCCTCGGGCATTCCGAAGTTGAAACCACGCCCACGCTTGCGTTCTCCACGCAAGTTTGGACTACCCACCCTCCCTGCCCCGATGTTCGGACGGACAGCAGAGAGCGCGCGTCCAATTGTTCTGCCGAGTCCCTTGGTGGCGAGAGATACCGCATCCGCAAAGTCTTTGGTCACTCCAGACGAAAGGACAATGCCCTCTGGTTCCACTCTGGCTTCAATTCTGTAATAATCCAAAATAGGGTCTACCAGGGATTTAACGGCGTATGCATCTTTTATGGCAACGGGAATGATGTAGGAGATGCTGGTCGGATTATTGCCCGTAACAACACTATCCAAAAAGTCCGTTTCCGTTACTTCGCCAAAATCAAAAAGCGACTTATATCCATTACGTTTGCGTACCCGCTCGATAGCCGCCGCGATATCGATAGGCTTAGGGGTGTTCTCGTACCGTATTTGCGGCAGTACAACAGTTTCCATGCCCATAGGCCCTGGCTTGACAACAGTAGGCACCGACAGGGCGACACGGTTTACCTGCACCGGCGCCACAACAACGACCGGCGCCACTACTGGGGCGAGGGGCATTTGTGGTCTTACCGGCACGGGCGGTAGCTGAGGGCTGACACTTGGTATTACCGGCGTAACGGCTGGAACATTTATCCCGGGCGTAGTACGCTCTGGCCGAGCGAACATAAAAGTAAGACCGTCAAAGTGATAGCCGCACCTGTAGGTCACGACATCACCGTTCGCGGCCATACGGGTAAACACGACCGCTGCTTTTTCCAACGAGATTACGTTAATAATCGAACCACTACGAGCCGATAATTCGTTCCCAATTTTAATTGCTACAGCGTCAAACGTGTTGTCCTGAACCGGAATATGTTTTTCCTCGACTGGGGCGCTGGATTCGTCTTTAGCAAGGTCACAGGCTCCATCGGGGCAATCTGCGTGACCAATTTCTATTGCAGTCTGGTCGTCCTTGACCGATATTGTTGCGGTCATCTGGTTTGCGCCGTGGAGAACAGGGCTTACTTCATAGAGTTCGACCTCGTACAACATATTCGCCTGGAGCACTGGGTCCTGTTGCGAGCGTAGCGTTTTGTAACCAATAGACCATTCTTGTTCCTCGCCGAAAAAGGCAACGTTTGCAAATGCTTCACGACCCCTCTCGGAACCGAGATTAAACTGAACCTTTGCGTACAGCCCTCCGACCCCAGCAACTCGCATTTTTGCTGGCAAACGCGCATCATTCGCTGGGACTTCATATATTTCTAAAACTTTGCCAATTGGTTCATTCCAGACGTGACCCCAAACCACGCGAGGTTTCCGACGTTGCAGGCTCTTTGTGAACGCTCCCGACACGCAAACGTCCCCGACAGAGTCCTTGTTGCCAATGCCGGCAACGAAACATTCAACAATTCCCTTCGCGGTATCGAAATTAATCGGACCCGAGTTGGATTTATAGTGTATGTCTGGGAAGTCTGTAGCGGGCATTTTTCTCCTCGTCGCCATCTTCTAGAATAAACGAGAGAACCGGTTCGCAGCGCAGGTATCGCTGTTTATTACGATAGTTTAGCGAAACTATTTATCGTGGTTTACTGAAATTACAAATTGCCTTTTCCGAACGCCCACGCCCTGCGCGTCTCTTCTTCGCTTACATCTTGCTGCTGCTGAGACAAAATGCCTACATATAGTCCGTTAACCGAGGACTTGAAAGCCGACGCCCGCTCCTCCAAGTCAAATATATTAAATGAATTGAGCATCATATTGGAAATCGCCGATTGATTGCTTGTGTTTAACTGCTTTATGCGGTCCATTTGTGAATCGACTTGTACCCGTATGTCTTCTTGGGCCTTGGTGGAGATGCCATCCTCTGCCGTCTTGGTTTCGGTTGATTCCGCGGACAGATTCATCGACTCCTGAATGATTGCCGATATGACCGGACGAATGTCCTCGTCCATTTGTCTATTCCATAAATCGGAGTTCAAAATGTATTCAGCGTCGAGGGTTCCTGCAAATAGGGATTTCTTAGACTTTGCACCCGATATTTTTTCTAACACGACCCTCTGCTGACGCTCGACGACGCGCTCCAGACTCCGCGCCAAGATTTCTTCCCATCGTCCAATTGCCGTTGTTTCTTTGGCAAATGTGTCCGATTTGTGCATTATTCCACCCGTCTGCGCGCTGGTGGCACCGGCTGGAATCGGCGCTGCGGTATTCGCTGGTGCTGCATCCCCTGGAAGCGCCTGAGCCAAATCGCCAGCAGGAGGTGCTCCTTCGGCCGCAAGGGCGCCCTGCATGGTATTCGGGTCGACTGGTGCCTCTGGCGGCAATCCAGGTGGTGCTTCTGGTGGCGCTCCTGGTGGCGCTCCTGGTGGCGCCCCTGGTGGTACACCGCCCATCTCCGCCGTTGGAACTACGTCCATTTTCTTTTTGGTATTTGCAATTGGTATCAGGTTTGGATTCATGAGCAGCGAATCCGCCAAATCGGCATCGGTCTCTTTTCTGCCAGAACCAAGCCTGTATTCGTTATTGCTAATCAGGCCGGTTTGAAACTCCTGGAGCAAATATCGTTCTCTCTCTTGCTTGTAGAGCATCAAAATTGGAACTTCAGTTAAATCGAAATCTATATAATTCTCATCGTCTAGCTCGTCAAGTGCCCGAGCAAGCGGTTCGAGGTGGGGCAACATTGTCTCCATCCAGAACACCCGTATTTCCTCCGCGGCGTTCGAGAACGTACGGCCGCTTGCGTTTCCAATTACCGACTCCGGCACGCCGAAAGATGCGAGTATCTCCTCTTTTGTTAATTGACGCATTTGGACATACGCGGCGTCACGGGGGGATGCTGACGTGTCTATGTAATCAACACCATCATCAGACGCAATGACCGTCGTGTGGCCGGTTCTGGAGATATTGCCGCGGAATCTATTGCGCAACTCCTCTTTATCCGGCTCTTCCATTTCCCCACGGACAACCAACAAACCGCCTGGTCTTCCGTCGTTCAGAAGATAGTTGCGGTTGTAGATTTTCGCCAAATTCTCGATTTCTATGGCAATTCCGCATGATTCAAGGGGTGTTAGGGATAGATACGGGTCGAGTGGGTGTGGGCGCCTTACCCAAACGACATCCCGTGGTGGCAGGATGATTTTATCTCCATTGGGCATTGCGACTTCATATCCCGAAACAAACGTTTTTGGGTGCGGTATCGGAGCGGTGTGCTGTGGCGGCAATAGGCTCAACGCGATAACCCCACCGTCCCTGCCGCGGATTTTCTCAATGAAAACGCCACGGGTGCCAAGAAGCAGTTGTGCGGACAGTCTGTAGCGAAAAATGAAAGAATTTTCCCCCATGTTCGCCTTGGTATTTAGAATCTCCAGAATATTTGAGCGTTTAGCTTCCCTGCCGGTAACAATCTCACCGTCTGGGGAGTTGTCCTTTCGTAGCATGACAGGAAGTCGCGCCTGGTTTCCGGCAATCGCGTCAACACACCTATTAACCCACGTGACCTTCTGCATGCCCTCTTTATAGGCTCGTTCGATGTCCCAATTATCCCTGTAGGGCTTGCCCACAAAGGACGGGTTGCTGGCGACGGGCATGCCAGGGCCAAGTGATTTGCCACTCGCGTTATTGAGCGATTTGTTGCTCGATTGATTCCATGCCATATTTACTCAAGACCCAATAGGAAGCCAAAAACACCACACGAGATTCCTGCCACGATAAAACCGGCTGGGACGAATATCAAACCCGTACCAACACTGGTAAACAGTATAAATGAAGTTAGCAGCCCGTAGGCGACAGTTTGGCGCTTAAATGCCGCCCTGATTCTGGCCATTCGGGTTTTGAGTCTGGCTGTAAAAGTAGGCACGGATTTACATTAGCGCACTTTGGTATCATTATACATTACCTATTGTGAACTAGGATGAGTTAATGGAGCAGAACTGGCAGGAGGTACTCGAATACCTCACCCCCAAACCGGCGCTGTACTGCCCCGAAACTGCCTCGATAAATCAACGGGTCTTCCTGCGAACCAACTCGATTGAGGCTCTATATGGAGGAAGTGCCGGAGGCGGGAAAAGTTCGGCACTTTTAATGGCGGCGTTGCAGTATGTTGATGTGCCAAATTATTCGGCCATTCTTTTCCGTAGAACATTCGCCGACCTTTCGCTTCCCGGCGCACTTATGGACCGCTTCCGGATGTGGGTTTCGGCGCATGAGGAGGTCCACTGGAACAACAATAGTTTCATCGCCACGTTTCCATCTGGTGCCCGTGTAACGTTCGGTTACCTTAATAATAAAGATGACTATCTGCGATACAAAGGCCCCTGCATAAAGGGAACAGAGGTTTTAGCTACTTCTGGATGGAAGAAAATAGAAGATATCGAAGTTGGTGAATTGGTCGCTTCCATGAATCCAGAAACACGAGAATGGGATTATCAACCGGCAACCCACACCTGGGTCTATGACCACGACGGGCCAATCTATAGTCCGAGAGAAGGCTCGGATGTTTCGTTTGCCGTGACCGCAGACCACACATGGTGGGTTTCAACGCAGAGGGTAAAGAAACTTCGCAAATATAGAACGGATGAATTACCGATAGTGGCAAAATTTCCGCAAGCGGGTCATTTCGTCGGCGGCGGCGACCCCGGGGGTGCTTTGTTTCCGAGGTTAATGCGGGGGAGACAGAACAGTTCTGATGTCGTTTTTGCGGCAGAAGACTGGGCCACATTTCTCGGGTGGTATATTGCAGAGGGGTGCACAAATAAGGGAACCATGAATATTTCACTACACGACGGGCACAGCAGGGTACATAAAGATGCCCTGAGGCTTTTGCTTGAACGTTCTGGCACTTATGTCAGAGACGAACCCAGAAATCTTGTATTCACAAATACGAAACTCGCCAACTGGCTAAATGAACACACCGGTAAGGGCGCTTATCACAAACGCATTCCCGATGAAGTTTTTACTTGGAAAACGAAATATGCCCGACTTCTTTTGCAATCGCTAGTTGAAGGCGATGGGACGTGGCGCACTGAAACAAGCGGTCATTACGTGACTGTTTCGCGTGAGTTGGCGGACGGGGTGATGAGACTTGCGCAACACTGTGGCTTTAGAGCCACTCTCAACGAGCGCCAGGACCACACCACTACGCCTGACGGAAAAGAACACGACGTCCTAGCGTTCCATGTGTTTTTGCTTGAAACGGCGGACCAGGACAGAATGATTACCTTTGGCGATGGACGGCCAATAGTCCCCAAACATTACAAAGGCACCGTTCACTGCCTTACCGTCCCCCCTCATCACACCTTTCTGACCAGGCACAATGGGCGTGTTGTCTGGACTGGAAACTCAGAATTTCAATACATTGGGATGGATGAAGTTACAGAAATCCGAGAATCCGACTATAGGTATTTGTTCTCTCGTTTGCGCCGGCCGCCAACAGGCCAACTGTCCAACGTCCCACTACGGATGCGCGCGGCGTCCAACCCCGCTCCTAATTGGGTTAGGCAGAGATTCATTGTCGAAGGAAAGGCAGCGGGGCGGATATTCGTGCCGGCAAAGCTGACCGACAACCCCGGCATCGACGCAGTCTCCTACAGACAGGCCCTTCAGGAACTTGACCCGATAGAGCGACGACGGCTTGAAGATGGCGACTGGTGGAGCACGACTCTTGGAACGTTGATAGATAGGACATCTATTATTTTGCTCGAAACCAGCGAAATACCGCAAATAACCAGTTCCGCTAGGGCTGTGCGTTTTTGGGACTTGGCGGCGACGGAGCCGAACCACTCCACCCCCAACCCTGACTACACCGTTGGAACCTTAATGCTCTTTGACCAAGGTGTAGCCTATGTACTAGATGTGAAGCGTTTTCGTCACCGTGGTGAGCGTGTCGAGCAAATCATCGCCCAGACCGCCCATGAAGACGGGCGCGGAGTTCCTATTAGAATGGAGCAGGAGCCGGGCTCAAGCGGGAAGGCCCTGATGGACCAATACGCGCGTTACGTTTTGCCAGGGTTTGATTTTATGGCGATGCGCTCCACGGGGGACAAGGTCACTCGCGCCAGGCCATTTGCCGCCGCGGTCGCTAATGGCAATGTTCGCGTGGTTAGAGGAATATGGCTTACGGATTGGTTGGACGAACTTTCGTCATTTCCTGAGGCCTGCGACCATGATGACCAAGTGGACTCTGTCGCAAGTGCTTTTGCATATTTAACTGGGCTGGGGTTGCCACAGAGAAAACGAGCGACTATAGTCGTCTAATAGCAAACCCGCTATTTACTGTTAGGACCTATTAGCTCATGTCTATTGAACGAATATCTGAACTACGCAAATACATCCTGGATTTAGGTCGCGAGATGACAACCTACATCGACTCCGGTCCGGAAATAGCCGAACTCAGCAATGCCTTACTCCAATTTAATTTGGCAAAGCGCGACCTGTCCGTAATCTACGACGAAATGTCATTTGCTGTCGCCGGTGTCATGGGCTCAGAGGAATTGGTTTCGCTGGACAACGGAGCGGTCATTGAGAAGAAAGGTTCTTACGACCGAAAGGCCTGGCAGCACAAAGCGCTAGCCACGTCGGTGGTTAGTAAGTTGATGCGCATGTCTATCGACAAAGAGACGGGGGAAATACTCAATACCCCCGAGGAAATCGCATTGCAGTTACTGGATTATGCTCACTGCGATTACTGGCGGACTAAGGAACTTGACAAAATCGGAATCAACGCAGATAGCTACTGCGAAACAGGTCAACTAAAAATCAGCATTATTGTCAGAAAGGGCAACAACGAATGAAAACCGATACGAAAGTCACCACAGGGGCCCCACAGGCCCCACCCTCACCGGCCACGGTAGCACGCGACCTAGCCATACAGCTTGCCGCGCCATTCCCTGTCGAGATGGAAAGAGCCATCAACAAGGGCGGTGTAGAAATTATCTACATACCAATCAGTGAAGTCATCGCTCGACTCAATATGGTTCTCGGGGTTGACGGTTGGTCGATGAAAGTTGTTTCAGTCGGGCGCGACGAGACGGACGTAGACGAAATTATCTCTCATGTCGCGCTTAGTGCGCGCTTCGGTGATGTAATCGTCGAGAAGCACGGTGTTGGCGGTTCGTCCGTAAAGCGCATTAAGAATTCGGGTAAAACCCTAGATTTGGGTAATGACTTCAAGGGAGCTGTATCAGATGGTCTGAAGAAGGCCGCTCAGCAACTTGGTGTCGGTCTGTATTTAGCAAGAACCGCAGACGCCCTGGACATCGAGGACGCAATGAATAATTACATACCGCCAGCCCCAGCCGTTGCCGTGCCTCATGATATTTCGGAAAAGTGGGAACAGTTTTCCGGCTTAACGGCGACCCTAACGCCAGAGGGCAAGACTGAACTCGGCGAATACTGGAAGACGTACAGTGACGGCAAGCCGAAGCCCAAAAAAGAAACGGTCACCATTGATGCGCTAGACAAACTCATAGGGGAAGCAACGCGCTTGTCCCTTGGTGGCAAATGGGTCCAGGCGAGTGAGTGAAATTAAGGCACCTGAATATTTATCACCAAGCTCGATATCTACATTCAGGCAATGTCCACTTAAGTTCAAATACAACAAGATAGACAAACTGCCAGACCCATCAAACCATTGGGCGGTATTAGGTAATTTCGTACATGACGTGCTTGAGGAAATGTACAAACTGGCACCAGAGTTACGGACTATCGATGCGTGCAAGGTTATCGCGCGCCAAATCTGGAATGAGGAATGGAAAGAAAAGGCAGAGTCCACGATTACGCATGGTGACAGTCTGGTCAAATTTATGGAGCGCGCGTGGTCATGTATCGAGAACCTTTGGAAAATCGAAAATCCCGTAGACACCCACCCAGAGGGTCTCGAATACGAACTAAACGGTTTCGTCGGTGGCGTGCGAATGAAGGGTTTTATCGACAGATACAGCTATTCCGAAGGCACGACGATGCTGGTTGTGAGCGATTATAAGACTGGCAAAACTCCGAAATATGACGTTGAGGAAAAGTTCAAGCAGTTATTAATTTACGCAGAACTTCTTCAGTCATTGGAGGTGGGGTCTGTCGATAAAATTGAATTGCTCTATCTCAAAGACGGAGTGAAATTAGAAAAAAAGGTGAGCGTTGATAATCTCAAACAGACAGTGGAAATGATTCAGCAAGCAAAATCAGATATTGATGACGCATGCAGAACCGGGGTATTTCCGCCTATCAAATCTGGTCTTTGCATGTTTTGTAGCTATAAAAAAATTTGTCCAATATGGAATAAGGGTGTAAAATGATTAACGATGATGCTTTTGCAAGAATGGTAGCCGAAGACGTAAAGAACAAAATTGCTCCTTCGCAAAAACAAGATTTGCTAAAAGAGGAGAATTGGGAGCGATGGAAAACCGCTCTCGTTATGCTGTCCGATAATCTCGACGCACAGATGGCCGACATCGAAGATGATGCCGCAGCCGACGACGTGAGATACGGCGCACTCGGTCCGTCGGGAGTGGGTGTCGTTCGTGAAGCGAAAAAGGCCTACGACAATAGGTCGCTAAAAATTAAGCGGTTTAAGTTCCATGTCGATAAACGACTAGATGAAGTAATGCAAATGGTCGAGACGGGAATAGTGGGTACGTCGGACGGATGGGCCGAGGTTGACTTTTTGAAAAAGGGCATAAATAGACATCGCTCCCTAATGCGCGAATACGACCTAGAAGACACAGGGATAGACCGCGCGCTATGGGCTACACTTGACGATAAGTGGTGTTTTGACGACATCACCTCTGACTCAATCTAAATATCATGGGCGGTACGTCGTGGCTCCGAAACCAAAGAAATATCTCAAGCGCTCCCCTATTCGTCGAAGAAGCGAAAAAATGGAGACGCTATATGAGGAACGCCGTCCTTTCGTAGCCAAAATTCTCTTAGAACGCCCGCTGTGCCAGGCCTGTAAGGTTTTCGCTATCCACGACGGAAAAACCACATACAGCAACCACCTGAGCAGGGACGTTCACGAAATAGTCCGCCGCTCTCAGGGGGGTTCGATTCTGGACCCGGAGAATGTGCTTGCGGTCTGTCGGCCCTGTCATGTCAGGATTGGGAACTGGCCTCAGTTGGCATTTGATTTAGGTCTTGCTAAACACGGCTGGGAAAAATAGTCTTACTCGGCCCTATCGGCCTCCCACGCTTTGATGGCCGGAGCCAGAGTTGAGGTCATCGCGGGACAGTCGTCTTCGTGTTCGACGGTCCTGTCAAATACTTTTCCCTTGAGTTTTCGTCGCTGTGCCCTGTTTGGCATAGAAGGGGACGCCCCACACGGGCAGCGACCGCCACCATTGACGATGGCGCGGCGCGCCAAACCTTCGCGGATTGCATCTGGGGCATCGTCGGGAATCACGGAGTCGATGACCAAAATGCGGTCCCCATCCGGCAACGTTACGACCCGTGCTTGCTGTTTCATAGAACAAGCCTAACGGCTTCCGTGGCATTTTTGTCTGATATATCAGTGAATAATGTCGGGGTTATAGACGCAGATAAATAAGTGTACCTCTCATATTTCTTTAACTAAACAACTTTATTTATCGGTTCATAATTTATAGGGTATATCCTAGATAATGCCGCAAAAACGGAGGACCGTGAGCCCCCATGGGGTAGCGGCCTATCACCGTCGATACAACCAGGAAAACAAGAAAAGACTGCTAGCCCAGAAGCGCGTATGGCGCGCCTCGGGTCCCGAGAGGAAGAGGGCAACGGAGCGCAGAAATTACGCCGTAAATCATGAAGAAATAGCGGCGATGGGGCATGAGCGCCGGCCGGCTCCCCCCGAAAAAGCGCTGGCGATAACACAGCGTCGTCGCGCCCGTAAGTTGGGAGGCGGCATGTTCGTCGTAACCGACAAAGAGCTCAGGGCCATGAAATCGAAGCCCTGCTACATCTGTAATTCCGCGCCATCAGTTCACATCGAGCACATTATCCCCGTCTGCAAAGGTGGTCGCTGGTCGGTTGGGAATCTCGCTGGGGCATGCGCTGGGTGTAATCATGGCAAGAATTCGATGTATCTAATTGAATATCGCCACAGAAATAGCATTAGGCGGGCTGCGTAAAAATCACGTTGAAATAGAAAGGCGGGTGGTCAAAGTCGAGTGGTCATGAACCACGGCAGATGAACCCGCCCGACCATCAGGGGTCCGGCGGGTTCTTGCTTTCTGGGCTAGTATCTGGGTCTATGAACATATTGGGGCTCGATTTGTCCCTAACGTCGACGGGCTATTGCCACAACGGGGATACAGGGGTGATACGGTCTGCTCAACGCGGCGTAGCCAGGCTGATAGAGATTTCCGAGGCGATTATCGACATCGTCCACGCAAACTGCATCGATGTCGTGGCAATCGAGGGGTACTCTTTCGCTTCTCGTAGCGGTCAGGCATTTTCGATAGGCGAGCTCGGCGGTGTCGTCAGGGTTGCCCTGCAACGGGACGAGCGCTTATTCATCGAAATCCCGCCCACTTGTCGAGCCAAGTTCGCCACGGGTAAAGGTAACGCGTCCAAGAATGAAGTCGTTTCCGCGGTATCCGCAAGAACCGGAATAATATGGAACAACCCTGGCGCTGACGATAAATGCGACGCGTGGATACTTGAGGAAATGGTGCTTACGGCTATTGGTGAACCTCATTTCAAGTGGCCAGAAGTGAATCTATCGGGTCTAGATAAGGTAGATTGGGGGTTGCTGACGGACACCGTTACCGGTGTACGCGGACAGCCCGAGACGACCCCAAAAGCGGAAGGTGGCAATAAGTGAGAAGTGCGCCAATCAGTCAAGTTGAAATCGAGCAGGAATTGCTTCGTTTTGTGGACAGACTTGAAGCAGAAACAGAGATGTTTGAGAACCTGGCTGTTGACGCCGCCAAAAAAGAATCTCTTTATAAAAATCACTGGGCTAAAGAATATCTCTCGGCAAAGGGGTCCATCAAAGAAAGAGAGGCGTGGGCCGATTACAAGATGGACGCACCACACTTTGAATTCAAGGTCGCTGAGGCCATGATGAAGGCGAAGCGCGAAGCACTACTTTCCATACGCGCATCCATGGACGCGATGAGAACTTTGAATGCGAATGTTCGGGTGCAGGTATGACAAACAAAATTCACAAGTCGCTCAAGGCTTTGGCCACTGACATAAACACCCTCACGCCGCTGGAGAACAATCCACACGTCGGGAATATCGATGCAATCGTAGCGTCGTACAGAGAATTCGGACAACTAAAACCAATAGTCGCCCGACACAACGAGGACGGGACATCGACCGTCATAGCCGGGAACCACCAACTCGAAGCCGCCAGGGAATTAGGTTGGGATAAAATCGCCGTGCTGTATCTGGATGGCGACGTGAAACGTTCAGTGGCTTTTGCGCTGGCAGATAACCGAACAAGCGAACTTGGGTACACGGACCCCGACTTTCTGATGACCATGATTCTGGATGTTAATGAAATATACCCGGAGCTGTTCGATGATTTGGGGTGGGACGAATTTGAAATCGCGTCCTACCAAAATACCGAGTTGATTAATGACTCCATTACTTCTGTTTCCGAAAAGGGATTTACTGCGCCGGTAATGGTGGATGGCGCGCTTAACGTAAGCGAACTAGAGGGACAATTGGCGAGACTGGTCGGCCGAAACGAAGACGGCGAAAATTATCTAAGAGCACCGAGCGACGCAGACCAAAATGACATCGCAATACGCGGCTCAACAGTCGCTATACCCGGCGCAGCACCAAGAGCCGCCGTTCAATACACCATCGTATTTGACGACGTTCTTCAGCAGGCTCGTTGGTATTCTTTTGTAAGATGGCTTCGCGCTAATCCATCAATTGACGGCAACACCACGGCAGAGAGATTAGTTAACTTCATCGGGGAGCACACTGAAGTTTAGTTACTATCCCCGACTAGCGCGTGTGGTAAGATATAGATATGAAGAAATCAACACTAAAGCCCTGTGGGACGTATTCAGCAGCTCGTAGGCACCAACGACGCGGCGAACCAACATGCGACAAATGCAAAAAAGCCATCAATGCCCGAATGCGCGACTTCTATCATAAATGGAAAGCCGAGGGTAGAAGCAGATATGACTGACGAGGAGAGGAAGGAAAAGAAGCGGAAGTACGACCGTAAACGTCGCGCGCGACCCGAGTACAAAGCTGCGGACGCCAAGCATAAGCGCGAACTATACGCCGCCAATCCGGTATTATTTAGAGCTAGGGCGGCAAGGAGTCGGGCGCTTCCAGGAGCAAAGGCTAAACAAACAAAATATGATTGTGAATATAGGGCCAAAAATACTACGCTCTTGAAGAAAAAATCAGCAAAACATCGCGCTGCTAATCGAGCGCTATTAAGAGATAGGTCAGCAAAAAATCGGGCGCTTCCAGGAGCAAAGGCTAAAGCAATTGGATATAACCGCCACCGATACGCCAGAGACCCCTCATTCAAGCTAAAGACGCTGTTGCGGAACCGCCTTCGCAGCGCAATCAAAAACAAAAGCAGGAAAGGTTCTGCCGTAAAATTATTAGGGTGCACGATTGACGAACTGCTAGTTTATTTTGAAGGCCTATTTACAAAGGGGCAAACTTGGGCAAATCATGGTCTCTGGCACATTGACCACGTTCTGCCGCTGGCTTCATTCGATTTAGAAGACCCAGCGCAGCTCGCAATTGCTTGTCACTATACAAACCTGCAACCGCTTTGGGCTTTTGACAACCTTAGCAAGAACAACAAAATATTGTAGACTGACCAGATGACGAGACAGCGGCTTTTCCTTCCCAATTTATCCTGCGTAGACGCTGCCAGAAAAAGAATCCGCCACATTTACGACACTTTTGATTCGGTCCATGTGGCCTACAGTGGAGGAAAGGACTCGACTGCCGTATTGTATCTTGCTAAAGAAGTTCATGAAGAACGCGGTCTCGGGCCGGTAAAAGTTTTTCTGAGGGACGAGGAAATGTTGTCCCCGACAGTTCTTGAACACCTTGAAAAAGTTAGAAATTATGATTGGGTCGACATGCAATGGTACTGCCTCCCATACCCCGCGGAAATTTGGGTGCTTGGCAAGCGACAAACTACCCTCCTCTGGTCCGAGCTTCGTCGCCAAGAGGGACGTCTGGTGCGAGAGATTCCGCCGTGGGCGATAAGGGCTGAGCATTTTGGTTTAGATTACACCAAGTCTCTACCAGAACCCGTCGACCATTACGTGATGCAGGGGAAAAGGGGGAGCGTGTGCTTTCTAACTGGGGTCAGGGCATCCGAAAGTATGGTGAGGTTCCGTTCGATTTCTCAGAAATTAGTTGAGCCCTACATCGCCACCCCGTACAGACTGAAGCGCGGTGTGCCTTTGAAGTTTGGTAAAATAATTTACGATTTTAACACTCCAGACGTTTTTAAATATGTCATTGAAGAATGCAAAGCTAATTACTGCGAATATTATGACCTCGCAGTCCAGACCGGCTCCAATACCCGTGTTGGAATTCCGTTGCATAGTGTTGCTATTCGTCGGATTGGTGATGTGATAGCGACGGAGCCGGAATTCTACGACAGACTCGTTCATTGTTTTCCCCAAATCGATGCACAGCGTCGTTGGTGGCCGGAATTCGATGTTGAGAAGTTGATAGCGAAATATGCAGCGTTTGGTTTTGATGGTGCCTCGTCATTCATCGACGACTACCTTGTCGGGGAAAGACGCCAAAGTGACGCGAGGGTTTTCGTTGCGAAGTTTCGTCAGAAGTACGCGTCCGACCCGCACGCCTACCCGCTACCTTGGTTGATTAGGTGTTTGGTGTTGAATGAAATAGATGTGAATTCCCCGACACCCATCGGACCTAAAACGAGGGCACACACGATTCGGGCATTAACGGAGGCCAAAGATGATAAGTAGTAAACTCGAAATAGAGTATGTGAACTTCACGGAGCTTAAGGTTCCGGAGTGGAAAGCAACACACATTCTTCGCCCGGATTTGCTGGTTCTGTCATCGTCACTCACTCTGTATGGGTTCATCGAGCCCATCCATGTTCGCAGTAGCACGGGCGAGATAATTGACGGCTCTGAGCGGTATAAGTTGGCGACCACGGTAAAGCAGATAATCTCCGTCGTTGGAGCGACCATTCCGATAGTACGGCATGATGTTGATTCCCTTGAGGCGATGATGATGCACCTTCAGTTAAATCGCGGGAGAGGTAGTGTCGTGGCTAAACCTATGTCGCGAATAATCAGGGATTTACACAGGTCGAGACGCTACGGGAGAGACGACTTTAACTCCCTGCTGTGCATGAAGATTGACGAATTAGAACTGATGATTGAGGGCAGTTTGTTTAAGATTAAGAAGCTAGACCAGCACAATTACTCTCGCGCGTGGGTGCCCATCGAGGCGCCGCCCGGGACGATAGATAGAGGTTTGGTGATAGAACGGCCGCCGAACGCGGACCGTTAAGTGGTACTATTTATCTAGCGACGACGCCGGAGATACACCATGCCACAGCTCAGATACGGGCCAGATATAACTGATGATGCGGATAACTTGCTGCGCCAACAGCAGCGCTTGGTAAAACAGCGTAAAAAACTCGGAAAATTAAACCGCACCGATACAGGACGTCTGAAGGATATAGATGCGGCAATAAAGGCCGGATTTGGAAACAGGGCGAATCTAAGGGAATACGCACGGGAATCCGTCCGAAGAAAAGGATATTCCGACACAAGAAAGTCAAAAAAGATTGGTGGCGTTAGATTCAAGGGAAGAGATTTAATCGGGGGCTCCAGAGCGCGAGCCGCAGAACTGGAAGCAAAGCGGCTTTTGAAAACCGGCCGAACACGGGAAGAGATTGCCCGTATGACGAATGCAGAGCTACTAAAAGCCGGACGCAGCAAGGCCAAGCCCAAAGCTGGCTCAAAAGCTGCCGCGGCAGCAAAGAAGCGTCAAGTAGATGCAAAAAACCTGCGTCGTCGCAAGGCCTATGCTGCACGAAAATCAGCCGCTAAATAATTTTCATTGAATAGATAAAGGACCATTATGCCCACAGTCAGATATTCGCCGGGGATGCCAGAATTGGCCGATTCATTGCTGACCAAGGAGCGCGGTCTAAAGCGAGAAATGAAGAAGGCTGGCAGTTTAAGTCAACGGAAAACTGCCGAGTTAAAGCGCATCCGTAAATCAATATCAGACAACTTTTCAGACAGAAAGGTTGCCCGCCAGCTCGCGCTTTTCGGCAATGACCGAGACCCGAGAAAGTCAAGAAGCAGACTCGGCAGAGACTCCAAGGGTCGCTTGGTGGAGACGCGTGAACAGAAGGGGTTAGAGAAGCTCAATTTTGATAAGAAGGCAGCGAAGGCGAAAAGGGCATCTGTCACTAAAAAGAATAAAGCCGCCAAAGCCCGTAAAGCCAAGACGAAGGCACGGAAAGCGGCCGCCGCGCCGGCAAAACGAACAAGAAAAAAGAAGTAAGCGATGTTGGTAACACGCGCCGACCTAGTTAGCTATATGGATGTTACGTTTTCGCTACGACAACAGGACGCCGCGGACATGGTCATCGCTGGCCTTCAAAGTGAACTAGAGGCTTACCTGAGAAGACCGCTGGAATCTACGGAGTTCGTGGAGTCACACACTATAGATTCTGGGTACACCGGCATGCCGACTTCTTCCTTTTTGTCGGTTGGCAGTACGGACTACCAGAATAGCGACAACTCTCCAGTGGGTGCGGTCTCATGGTCAACGCCTCCGCAAACGATATATCTCAATAACACTCCGGTCATCTCGATAGAGGGGGTCACCGTGAAACCAATCAATGGCCCGATTCGGACCCTCGTGAATGAGGTGGATTACCAGCAGCTGTCATACGGTATCGATTATTTTTATGGTTACGCTCGCGACGTAGTTACTATCACGTACACGGCAGGCTTAATCGGTGGCGGAATTCCAATGTTCAAATTAATGATTTTGCGCGCGGCGACCAGGGAAATGCAGAATATGCACGACGACGTGGTCGGCCTAAAGGACTTGACAACGAGAGAAGTGGCGCCACTTGAAACGGGTTTTATGGAAAAAGAATTATCGGCAGTAAGAAGGTATAGGCGGGTGAGAATCTAGTGAGCGCCGGGGGCGGGGTTAGGGTCCGCGTTAAAATAGATATCGACGACGTCATTGATAAGCTAGATGACGTCAGGGACCGGATGGAAGATTTTCGGCCGCTGTTCCTATATGCGAAAGAACGTCTACAATTAGCAAACGCTGAGAATTTCACGGCCAATGGTCTGCCCTCCGGCGGCTGGAGGCCACTGTCCCCAAGAACGCACGCATGGAAAGTTGTTCACTACCCCGGCGCACCGGCAATGATTAATACGGGAACTCTGTTCAGGAGTCTGGTGGACCTAAACTCGTCGGGGGCAAATGTCATTGAAAAACAACGAGCGACTTACGGCACCGACGTTAAGTACGCAAAATTTCACCAATACGGCACGATTAATATGCCGAAGCGTCAAATAGTTTTTACGCCAGCCGGATTCGAGCGCGACCTGGCTGAGAAATGCAAAAAGTACATAGTCCACGGAGCTATCTGATGGAACTGATGAATGGCGCGCAATTTGCAAAAGCGTACGTAAACGATTACCTGAAGAACGACCTACCCACGAGGCTCGTTTCTTACAGGAACGGCTGGGAAGTGGATGACGCCATTTTGCCCACTCCTACAAAATTCGTAGTATACGAGCCGCTGGTACTCGACCATTGGCCGACAATTATAACTATCGTTGTTTCAACGAATAAACTTGAAAGAATCGGCTACGACATGAGCAATCCCCTTTATAGGGTCGAATACTCCATGCGGACCTATATATGGGCCAAAGCCGACGGCGCGGAAGAGACTACAATCATGAGAGACAGACTGACGACTGTGGTCCGTTCGGCGCTACTCGACTACCCATGCCTAAGGGCATATGACGAAAATAGCCGTGAATCGTTCAGGCTGGTGATTGACGAATCAGGCATGCGAGAGGAATTCTCCGACCTGACCCTTGTAAAGGGGGACCGGTACCTAAGCGGCGCATACGTCTCGTACACCCTGAGCATGGACGAGGTTGTCATGCGTGAGATTATCGGAACATTGGCTGAGACAATTTTGACAATACAAACATCCGGCGCCGACGAGGCACTGCCAACACTGACCGCTCCGTAATATATAGTGATAAATCTCTTGACGGCAATTTTTTCTAACAGTTGCACTAGGGAAGTGTCTAACATCAGTACAATAGACGTAGTCAGACGGGAAAGAATCCCCCGAAAAACAAGCAACAGGAGTTTCCAATGCCCGGATTATCAATAACAACAGCGGTAAGAACAGGCCCGTCTGCGGCGACGACGCGGCAAAATTCGCAGGCGTTCTTCCTCGGTTCAGCCTCGATGGGCCCATCAAATGCGGCCGTACTTGTAACAAGCTTGGCCGATTTCGTTGCACGATTCGGCGGCTTCAAATCAGGCGCCAATCTGCACCCAACTGTTGAAACATTCTTCGAAGAGGGTGGCACGCAGTGTTACGTCGGTCGTGTTGTCGGAGCGAGTGCGACAACAGGGAAACACGCACTCATGAATGCGGCAGTTGAAGTAATGAGAGTCACGGCCAATGGTCCTGGCGTTTTCGCGAGCGACATCACCGTAAGCGTGACTCATCCGGCGGCAGGCACGTTCATAGTCAACATCCTTAACAATGCCGTACTCGTTTATACGACAGGGTCGGTCACTACCGTCACTCAGGCCGTTGGCCGAATCAATTCAAGCGCTATCGCCTCCAAGCTAGTAATCGCTAGCGTAGTTCTCGACGACGGGACAAGACCTATCGTCCTCGCCGCCACAGCCCTGTACGCGGTGCTGACAGGGACGGTCGCGGCAGATGAAGACGCCGCCGGCATCCCTGCCGCCTTGCTAACCGGTCTAACGGTTTTCCTCGACAGCCTCGGTTCCGGCGCTGTGGCGTGTCCGGAACTAGAGTCCGCAGCGATGATAGCGGCACTTGTTCAGCACGCCAATGACTTCAGTAGAATAGCCATTTTGCACGGCGTGCAGGCGGCATCACAGTCCGCGATACTGGCATCCGCTCTCGCCGTACAGGCAGTCGCCAACGCCGAGCACGCAGCGATGTTCTATCCATGGATTGAAGTACCAACGACCGTTGACGGCGTCTCACGGGTTATTCCGCCAGACGGATATGTAGCCGCAAAACGAGCAGTGGCCATCAATCAGACTGGTGCACATTTGCCGGCCGCCGGTCTCGTTTCGGTTGCCAGATTTGTTACCGGCGTAGTCGAAGACATCGGTCGCGCAAATGGCGACATACTTGATGACGGCTCCGTCAACGCAATTAGAATCATCCAAAATACGATTCGTATTTATGGTGCCCGTTCATGCTCGGCAGACACATCCAACTTCCGTTACTACACCGCACAGGACGTCGTCAACCAGGTTGTACTGGCTGCCGCTGTATCCCTTGAGGACTTGGTGTTCAGCCCGCTCGATGGACGTAATACGATTTTCAGCGCCATATCGGCTCGGTTAATCGCAATCCTGGCTCCGCTACGCGACGCTGGCGCTCTATTCCAGCTCTTTGCGGCTGACGGTTCAAAAGTAGACAACGGTTTCACGGTTAGATGTGATGCTGCGTTGAATCCGAACTCACAGCTGGCTGGCGGAACGGTCAAGGCCAAGGTCGGTATGCGCGTCAGTAGCATTGGCGACAAAATCGATGTAGAAATCGTCAAATCCAACCTTACGACATCCGTCGTATAACGGAGGAATAAAACATGCCAGCATATACAAAAACAGCTCAGAGACAAGTTCTCGCGACTATCGCACCGGTTACTGGTTCGACAAGCCCAAAGTGGACCGGCTATTATTTCCCACAGGTATCTGGCGGCGAAATTACGGCTTCCGTAGAAAAAATCTACGAAGGCAGGTCACTCCGTCCGACAGTTCTGTGTGCTCCAGCTGAAATCGGCGACATAACGGTCACTGGTCACTACGACAACGATGACCGCCAGAGCGACCTGAACACGGGAATCATGGAGAAGATTGCAAAACTCCGCCCACTTGTTGGTCGTGCTACGTATGACATTACAGTAGCGATTTATGACTGCGACCTAAAAGAACCAGGTACCGACAGAGTTTACTATGGGGCCCTTTTGGTCGGAATCACGGAGCCAGATGGCGATTCATCTTCTGGTGCACCGGCGACATTCTCGCTAACATTCGCTATCGGCGATGTACAATCCGGAGCAACCACAACTTAATCTTTTAGTGGTATCTATTAACACCGATTAGTAGTTGCGCCAGGGAAAGTTTTGATGTGCTAGTTTGAGCCTCATGACAACAGACGACGCACTATATTCGGCAGACGACACATCCACTCAGACAGCAAAGTCAAAAGTGACAAAAGCTGCCAGTTCTGGCAAAGAAGAGACAACCCTAGAACGACTACGAGCGACAATCTCGAAAAAGGTTGAACGCCCGGCCGTTTTCCTTGAAGTACCAGAACGCCCTGGTGTGACCGTCAAGGTCAGCCCTAACATTACCCAGAATCAAATGCGAAACTGGCGCAAACAGGCCGGCGAGGAATCCAGGAATGGACTTGACGCCACAAAGTTTGCCTGCATGGTGATTGGACATACCACGCAGGGCATTCTTATGGACGGCATAGAGGTGTTTGACGAGGACGGGAACGAACTAACATTCGCGTCTTCATCGGTGCTGCAAATGACCGACACGACACGACCAATCCCCGACTGTGTACGCGCCTTCTTTGGTATTGACCCACACGTCGAATCTGCGGCTTTGGCAATTCTTGACAGAGCTGGATATTCAGATACTGTTGACGTAGATGACCCCACGAAGGGGTCTTCGGCCAGTTAACTGAAGACCCCATAATACAGACTGCTGCCCGTCTTGGCGAATTATTCGGCACCGACCCAATAGCGCTACTAAACGTCGACGATACTGATTGGTTCATACGGCTGGCGTGTGCTAAAGTTATATCTAACGACCGCGAAGAGCAAGAGCGAAAGATGGCCCAGAAATAGGCTGTTTTAGTCTTACACTCACGTGAACTAACAATTCATTGGAGATTTAATGGCTGCTGAGAATATCAAGGTAGAGGTCGAAACCTACGCGCCGACAAAAACGCTAGAGCGATACAGGCGCGCCCTAAAGAGGCTCAAGGAAGAAGATGGCAGGTTCAGTTCCGGCCGCACCAACGCACTTCAGAAATACGAAAATGCACTAAGCAAGAGTTTAAATAGTTCTTCTAGAAAATTCAAAAAACATTTTGACTTCGTTGACAAGGGTGTCCAAATGTTTGGTAAGGGACTTAAGGGTTTTCTAAGCAAGAGCATAAAGGCCGTTATAGCCGAAATGGGCCTGTTGAGCCTTGCGATGCTCGGCGTCCATGCTCTTTTCATAACCGGCCAATTCCTAGCGAAAGCATGGGGCGGAGCACTGCAAATAGCGGCAGCTGGCGTGGCTGCGTTGACGGTTGCTGCTGGTTTAGCAGCAGCCGCGATTCGCGAGCAGCAAGCTGCGATGTTTGCCTTCAGGGGACGGGGCGCGAGCGAACTTGGTAGTGGTTTAAATCAAGCGAGAGCCGCAATGAGGAACCTACAGATGGACGCTGACCTTGCCGGACTTGGGGTTGCCAATCTGAACAAAGCTTACGCAGTGATGGCGAAAACCATGTCGACACCACAGATAAACGCCAGTACTAAAATGTTTGCGGGTTTAATGGATTTTGGTTCTGCCGGACAAGACCCTGGAGCGGCCATGGAGGCGGTCGGCGCGGTAATTGCGGGGATGTCTGATAGGAAAAAATCCCTAGAACAAGTCATGACTGACTTCCGTAAAATAACTGGCGCAAAGTCGGGAGATATAAATGACCCAGTCAACAAGGCACTAAAGGGAATCAAAACCAAAGATGAGCTCAGGAAACGTCTCGACTCTGGGGAGTTAGCCAAAGCGGGTGGCGTAGAGGGACAATTTGCCGCCGTCAATAACACCCTGATAGGCCAAGTAAAAACATTTCTGAATTTAGTCAAAGGTCAGTTTGCTGATTTCGGTCAGTCTTTTCTGGCACCAGCAAAAGAAGCATTTCAAAAAATATCGAATATCTTATTTTTTAACTTTCGTAAATTATTCGCGGCTACATCAGCATGGGGCAGCAGCAATTTCTTTGATGGGATGGTAACTGCGGTAGATAAAATAAGCAGTTTCTTCGTCAGATTGGTTCAGGATTATCTTCCAAAATCACAGGGGATGTTCAGCAGGATGGGGGACTGGTGGAGCAATATGACCCGCACATTCAGGCTTATGGCCGACGGCATGCGACCGTTGATAGACGGTGCGAGAATTCTCGAAGAAGCATTTAGGCCAATCTGGAAAGCGATTAAGCAGGGCGGAGCCGACAACCTAAAAAATATGCGCGATGAACTTGTGGAAAATAAAGATGAGGTCCTTCGTTTTGGAGAAAAAATTGGCATATTAATAAATGCCGTAAGCGTATTCGCTCAAAAAATGAAATCAGCTTTTTTCGATATTCTTCCACTTGTTAATAATTTGGTCGAAGGCCTAACGAGTGTTTTCAGGCTACTGACTGGGATGATGACTAAATTCGCTGGTGGCGGAATGATGGGCAGCCTATTCCCACTGATGTTGATGCGCAACGTCGGTTCCAAAATGGGAGCGACCAAGGGTGGCTTTCTTCCTGGCGGAGGGACGAACACGCAAGTCATGAACGTCACGGCCAATAGCGTAAATCTTGGCGGACCCGGCGTCGCCCCAGGCACTGCCGCTGCTAACAGATTGAGCTCTGGCGCAACCTCTCCCCTCGGCGCCGGACTGAGACCTGGATACACGCAACCGACGGTTGGGCGAAATGCAAGAGGCCATTTTACAACCCTGCCCCCGGCGGCAATAGCACCATCATCTCCGTGGCCGAGAACACCGGCACCATCATCTCCGTGGCCGAGAACACCGGCACCATCATCTCCGTGGCCGAGAACACCGGCACCATCATCTCCGTGGCCGAGAACACCGGCACCATCATCTCCGTGGCCG
>JBDNIH010000213.1:0-32973 GCA_041688385.1 Bacteroidia bacterium | reverse complement strand
TCTTTCTCGAATGATGGGCTTTATTGTTTTAGCTATCGGTATTCAGTTCATCGCCAACGGGGTAGTGCCGATGTTGAAGGATGTTTTTGCGCGTTAAATAACAGCCGGTCCTCGCTCGGGTTAGCGGTGTCTAAATTTTATCTTTTCTTATTCCGACTCGGACTGACGGCTGTTTACAAGAGTAGTTTAGCAGCCATGCGGGTATTCAGTTCATCGCCAAAGTTGTAGTGCAGATGGTGAAGGGGTATTCGACTTTTAATGAATAGCTGGCCCTTGCCCAGTTAAACGGTGTCTAAATTTTTATCTTCTCTTATTCCGACCATGACTTCGGCCAATTCATGAACTTAAAACTAGAAATTGGGTCAAAATTAAGTGGCCCGTCAGTCCGAGTCCAAACAGGCTTGGTCGAAGGATTAGGAGATGTAGGCCGGAGCGCGGGCTAGGGTAGGGTAACTTTCCACGCTCCCCGCAAATCCCCCAAAGCAAAACCCGTTGCTCGGTCATCGGGATATGTTGCTCGCAGCTGAGCGAGGGTGGCCTCAGCGATATCTTTACCGGGCGCACCGTGGCATTGCAAACAGAGCGGATTGCTTATTCGAATAGCGCCATACCAAATACGGTTTTCGCCCTCGTGTAAGACTACAGCTGCTGGATCTTCGCCACGCCCAATTTGCGTAGACCAATCGTCGAAAAGCTGCAATTCGGTGGAATTAACGGCATTGTCAGGATTGCGGTAACGCACAGCGATACGTTTAACGACAGCACCTTGACTAGCGCCAACGGCTGCTGTGATAGGATTTGCCTGAGTTTTACAAAGGTCGATGGCGTGGAGTACACCTCCTTCGGCGATGGCCTTTTGTAATGCGCCAGAAAGTGCAGCAAAAGCTTCCTGACTAATTTTTTTGGCTTGCCGATGCACCAAGGTGTCTGGCATGGCAGCACCTGCCGGTGCAGGAGTTTCCTCTTGCGATTCGGGTGTTTTTTTAGTGTTGTCGCAACTATTCAGGCCTGCGAGTAGTAGGGTGGAAGCAAGGAGTAATGAAATGAGTTTTACCATTGGTTTTTTTCTTTATTCAAAAAGGCTGCAATGCCCCGTTGACAATCTGTGGTGGCCCGTGCGTGTGCATTTTGCTCGGCAGCATAACCCAAAGCGTCTTCATACGGCAAATCTTGAATACGGGCGAGCATTCTTTTGGTATTAGCCAACGACTCTGAGGAACAGTTTTCAATGAGTTTTTGAGCAAACTGATAAACGAGTGTTTCAATTTCATCGGCATTCACTACAAAACTAATCATACCGTATTTCAATGCTTCTTCGGCTGTTAATAAATCCCCAGTAAGCAACAACTCCCGGGCGCGACCTTCCCCAATTTTACGGGTTAGAAAGACCATCACAATGGCAGGAATGAAGCCAATTCTGACTTCGGTATAACCAAATTTGGCAATGGGAACGGCAAAGGAGAAATCGGTCAGCGTAGCCAATCCACATCCTCCGGCAATGGCTGAGCCTTCTATTTGGCTGATTACCACCTTTGGTCCACTGTAAATCAGCTTATATAGTTCCATAAGGTGAGTGCTGTCGGCCAGGTTTTCTTCGAAGGTGTTGGACTGCAACGACTTGAGATAGCCTAAATCAGCACCTGCGCTAAACACTTCTCCACGGGCTTTCAGAATGATGATTTTACAGTGCTTGTCGCCATAAAGTTGCTGAAAAGCAGTTTTGAGCTCGGCTACCAATTCATGGTTAAAAGCATTCCGCTTTTCAGGACGATTGAGCACGATATAACCTATACGTTCGGCAACGGTGCTTTCGATATATGCGTAATTCATAGCGGAAAAATTAAGGCGCCCTCTTCCCAGGTGCAGCTAACTTCAAATCCGGCAGCTTTCAACTTGGGCAGGGTCTTACTACAATAATAGCGGGAATTGCTGCCATCTAATAGTATACGTTTCACTTCGAGTCGCTGTCGAAGTCCGGTGGTGTCGATATAAGGCTGACCGCTAATCAGCAAATAGTCGATTTTTAAGGGGCCCGGATGTTTAATCCGGCTGTGGTTTTGTTTGGTTAAACGCAATATTTTTAGATCATTTACGCAAATAAGGCCACTTATAGTGTCTTGTATTGGGTAGTCGGATTGCAAAATCCCCGACTGCAAGAGGTGGGCTTGTTGTACAAAACGCCGGTCTGCTGCTGCCTCGAAACCATACCATAACGCCTGCCTGCCAGCAATAACCGAAAAGGCAGTTTGTTTGGGGAGATGGTAAAGTGTGAATTGGTACTGATTCTCCCAGCGCCAGTGCTGCTGAAAAGCCAAAAAGCAGAGAAGCAGGGCAGCAGTCCAAGCCGACCAGAAGGCAACTTTGTGCTGATAAATCAACCAAATGCTGGCTGATAAAATCAGCAAAAATAAAAAAACAAGCATGGGGAAACTTAACGACCAACCGGACCAAACCGCTGCCGGTAGCTGGTCGATACCCACAATCAATTTGTTTTGCCAATAAATAAGCCAATGTAAAAGTTTACCCAAGTAGCCAGCCACCATGGGCAGCGGCGAAAGCGCGAGCAACAATAAACCACCACCCAAAAGTACCGTAGCCAAAGGAATCACTAGCCAGTTACTTAGCCAGAAGTAGGTTGGGAATTGATGGAAATAATACAAACCCAGCGGCATCGTAAGTATTTGTGCCGACAACGCAACTGCCGTCAGTTGCCAGAGGTAGTCGATGAATTTGTTGCGCACAGTCCACCAACTATAAATACGTTTTTGCAGAAATACGATGCCCAAAACAGCAAAAAAGGAAAGTTGAAAACCGACAAAATACAACCAAGCCGGATTCAGCAGCAGCAACAAAAAGGCGGTAGCAGCGAGTGTATTATAAATTAGGGTTTTGCGTTTGATTTCACTGGCAATCACCATAAAACTACACATGGTTGCTGCTCGGTTTACCGAAGGGGGCAAACCTGCTACCAAAGCATAGGCCCACAAACCTAATAACACCATAATGGGAGGCAAAAAACGCAATTTCCGAATGCGACGCAGCGGTTTGAAACACGCCTGAAGCAGTACGTATAAAATGCCGGTATGCAAACCAGATACCGCCAAAACATGTATGGCTCCACTATTGGCGTAAGCCTGAACCAATTGTGGTGGCAATTCGGCACGATACCCAAAAATGAGGGCTGCAGCCAAACCACTTTCTGGGCCACGACCAAGGTAGCGGTGTAATTGCAGCAAAGCATGTGTTCTGAGCTGTAATGCCAGATCCTTGAGTCGACCGTTACGGTCTTTCCCGGCTTTTTTCCAGCGGCCCGACTGCACATAAGCTTGCACATAAATTTGCTGCTGTAACAGATAATTACGGTAGTCGAAAGCACCCGGATTGGCGGGACCTTCAGGCGTTTGAAAACGATTGGGTAACCAGATGAAATCGCCCGGCTGGAGCTTGGGCGCAAGGATATCCGTCTGCAAATACAGCAAAACCTTTCCTGATACGGCAATACGGCTATCAACAGCTTGCAACCAGCGCGCTTCGGCTAGTAATTTGATGCTTTTGGCTTTTTGTTCTGGGGTTTCGGTAATACGTACCAGTAGCCAGCTAGATGAATGTGCTTCACCTTGGTAAAATCGAATATGATCTGTTCGTTGGCCTGTATCTTTCCAACGCGGAAGAGCTGTCCCTAAAAGCAAAAAGGAGATGAAAAATAAAATACCTGGCACAAATCGCCAATTCCACCGACTGCATAAAGGGCTTATTTGATACCATTGCTGCAAGCCAACACTAAATGCTATGCCTAAACAAGCATAAAGCAGTGTGAGCGCTACCCACTTACTAAAAACAAATCCCAATAGCAAGGGCAGCAGTAGGCGTACAAAAGGTACTTCTCGCCAATCGAAGGGTAAAACAGGGCGCATGGTTGAATTTCCATGTTCCTTTTTAACATTAATATCAATACGCCTTGTTGTATATTGAAATGTATAGTGTGCCCGGCTAGCTGTATATTGGTTTGTATATCAACTACTCAGCGCGTTGTATCTCCATCGTAAAATGCGGAATATTCGCCTCCCAAAAACGTTCACCAACTGCCCTAAACCCTTTTTTGAGATAAAATTGCAGCGCATGTTCTTGAGCATGTAAATAAATGGTTCGGCCGTCAGATGGAAGGGCCGCCAACATGGTGTCGAGCACTCGTGCGCCATGGTTTTTCCCACGATGTGCTTCGAGTACCGCCATACGTTCGATTTTCCAGCCCTTATCGGTGCGGCGAAAACGACCGGTAGCCACGCCTTCACCAGCTACACGGAGTAAAAAGTGGCGGGAACTGCCTTCAAATTCATCGTACTCTTCTTCGGGGTCTACTTGCTGTTCAACCACAAAAACTTGCTTTCGAATGGCAAATACAATTTCGAGTGTAGCCTGGTTGAGTACTTCAACCACTTCAATATGCTTTGATACGGTGTCCAATTAAAATTTTCCTTTGATATTATATGCTAAATCTACGCCCGTTTGCTGAAAATAAGATATTGAAGACTCACCCATTACGTCACTTCGTCTGATATTTGTTGCTAAGACTCTCAATAAAGGAAAATAATGTTTCAAGAGTCAAAAGCAAGAATGAATATTAGATTTTTATTAACATGCACGGTCTATTGTGAAAAACATTAGGGTTATTTAGCTTTGTTTAAACTTTTAAATTTGAGAGATGAAAAAAGTAATTAGTAGCATATTTTTATAGGGCATTGTAATGACATCATTAAATGGATGTAAAAAGAACCAATCTAGTTTCTCGGAAAGCTTAGGACGAAATGAAAATCAAAATGAATTACCGCCCGAAGGCGAGTCAACACTACCTTACCTTCTGCCTTTTCAACGAATCAATATTTTTCACTGGAACAAAATTTGGATTTAATCACTAATTCTCTAATTCATCTAACTTCAGATACTTCTGTAATGCAAACTATTTATTCGGTTGTATCAGAAACAATTAATGATGAAGTTATTTGCCTAAGTGATCTGGAAGTTGAATTAAGTGCCAACAACATCAATCTGTTGAATTTAATGGAAAATTCACTATTTCAGCAAGGATATAGCCAAGCTCAGATTGACCAGTTAGGAAGTATATTTAAAAAGTTAACGATTAACAACAGAGTGTATAATATTTTTATTTACGTGCCATTTACGAACATCATAAATTATGATAATCAACCAGTAATTACATCTCAATTTCAACCAATATCACAGTTATCAGAGTTAGATGTATTTTCAGTATCTTCATGACAAGTCACTAATTTGACTCTAACCGAAGAAATAGCACAAAATCAGCCCGTTTTGTTTGTTAGTTTTGATTCTGAAGATGGGACTGAATATGCTGCTCTTCCTTGGTCTTGGCGTGAATGCACTAGAGATCGGACATGGTCGGATGGTAATGGTGATGAATGGCATTCTTCAATGGGGAATTGTGTTAACAAAGGTGCATGTGGAAGATGTGGAAGATCAAATTTTCAAGGCGATTGCGATACAGGAACTTGTCTAGGCTGCTAAAAATGGCTCGTAATTTCACAAAAGCGGAAAAACCCCAGAGCAGTGTTTTTTTTATTGCTCTGGTTTTTGTTTTATTTCAAACCAGTTCATGGGCACAAGTATCTGCAACACCCTTAATGGTAGATAGTGTTCAGTATTCCTTTTTGAATACGCCATTCGCCCACCTAAAGCCTACAATTGCGCAAATGCTTCGCGTGGATTCGCTCGTATTTTTTTTGACGGCTGAAAAGGGTGAGTTATATGTACTGGACTTAAAAACCGGCTCCATCAAGCCGTTCATACAAAATGAGCTGGAAAAGGAGGTGGCTCCTATTATGCTATTCGACGTCAGTAAAAGTGGCGTTTATACCATCCAAAGGAATATGCGACTGATTACGGAATATGATCTTCAAGGACGCAGGATAAATTCCGTTAAAATAAATGCAATGTGGCCGAAGGTTTGGCTTTCGGGTAGAATCAACTTTGCATACAACGAGAGAAGAAATAGCTTTTTTCTGAGTATTGAGCAATCCTCGCCGGAGCTAAAACTTGTAAAGCAGCAGGAAAAGGCTAAAGCGTATTTTGATCGTCAGGATTTAATTGCAGAAGTCAATCGTAAGGGTAAAATTATTCATTCTTTCGGCTTCTTCGATCAATTGTACCAGCAGCAATTTTACTTCCATAGTAAGACGAATTATTTTGCTGTGGATGAAAGTGGTCAGGTGTTGTATACGCAGCATTTAAGTCATGCCATCTTTCGCTACGATACAGATAACCAGACAACCCACACTTTATACCTGCCTGGTAAATTCATTAATATTACCCAGGCAGAAGTGCCAGTTACCAACGCACCCTACCTCAATACCGAAGATTATAATAGTCACTCCATAGCTTCATATCAATATTTCCATATGAAGTTGCTTAATGCAACCAATCTCTGCTATAGAATTTACCGCCAAGCTGCCGTTGATTCAACTTTGTATCGGTCGTACGAAACGGTTACAATTGTTGAAAACAGCAAGGAATGTGTTGCCCCTACCACGAGGAAATTGGAACAAATGGAGATACTTAAAAATAAACAGAACTATGTTCAGCTAATAGATTATAAAGCAAACAAAGTCATTTACGATGGCCCGTTTCCTTTCCGAGGCAAATTTTTCCTCCCCTCGAAATATGCCGATCCTGCCCTGTTTTATACCCAAGAGGTGGGGCCGGAAGCATTTACAATATATACCTATAAGCTAAATTGATTTAATCTCAAGAGCAATTTCTGTTTCAATGGCTGTTACATTCATTAGCAGGGTTTAACTTTGTACATTCCTCTATCGTGACTGCAAATGCACTCAATGACCCCAAGATGTCCTAGGGGCTGGTAGGGAAACGTTTTATGGCGAAATCTGGACTATGATCTAGCAATATGGCCACTAATCGGGCGAATTGGGCACCCAGCTTACCTGAGCCGTAACAGGTAGCTCTCAACATGGCTTCCAGGCTTGAAATAGTAATGCACTGCTTTGATACGGTGTCCAATTAAAATTTTCCTTTAGCTTTGTGCCTTGTCGTAAAAAAACCAAATCTACAAATCAAGCCATGGCAAACCATAAAATCAGCGAAATTCTAGGTGCACAGTCCGACTACCTGTTAGGTCACCAGTCGAAAACCATCTCGAAAGAGTTGTTACATGCTCCCGGTGGTGATTTTGTTGACCGCATCTGGTCGCACAGCAACCGCAACAACCAAACCTTGCGTAGTATGGAAACCTTATACGGACATGGTCGTTTGGGTGGCAGCGGTTACCTCTCTATTTTACCGGTTGACCAAGGCATAGAACACAGTGCGGGTGCGTCATTCGCCCCTAATCCTATTTATTTCGACAGCGAAAATATCGTAAAACTCGCCATGGAATCCGGTTGTAATGCCGTTGCTTCTACTTATGGCGTATTGGGTTCGGTGTCGCGCAAATACGCGCACAAAATCCCGTTTATCGTTAAAATCAACCACAACGAATTTTTGAGCTACCCGAATAAGTTTGATCAAATCATGTTTGGAACCATAAAGGAAGCATGGAATATGGGCGCTGTGGCCGTAGGTGCCACCATCTATTTTGGTTCGGAGGAATCAACCCGTCAAATAATTGAAGTATCAGAAGCTTTCGAAATGGCCCATGAACTTGGTATGGCGACCGTTTTATGGTGTTACACCCGCAACAATGCGTTCAAAAAAGATGGCGTAGATTATCACACCTCTGCCGATCTCACCGGTCAGGCCAACCATTTAGGTGTAACGATTCAAGCCGATATCATCAAACAAAAATTACCAACCAACAATGGCGGTTATTTGGCCACCGGTCATGGTAAAACCCATAAAAAAGTTTACGAAGAACTTACCAGCGAGCATCCAATCGATTTATGCCGCTACCAAGTAGCTAATTGTTATATGGGCCGCGCCGGACTAATCAACAGTGGTGGAGAATCGAAAGGTGCCAGTGATATGGCCGAAGCAGTTACCACAGCTGTCATCAACAAACGTGCTGGCGGAACGGGTTTGATACTCGGGCGTAAAGCATTCCAGAAACCGATGAAAGAGGGTGTTGAGCTGCTGAATACAGTACAAGACGTTTATCTCGACAATAGCATTCAGCTCGCATAAGCATGGCTTGGTTTAAACGTTCAGCAGCTGGTGTAACCACCACAACCGAGGAGAAAAAAGAAGTACCCGATGGTCTGTGGTTTAAATGCCCCAGCTGTAAGAAGTCGCAGATGACGAAAGATCTGAAGCTCAACAAATACGTTTGTGTGCATTGTAATTACCATGCGCGTATTGGTTCGGTGGAGTATTTTGAAATGTTGTTCGACAACAACCAGTTCACCGAGCTCGACGCCAATATGACCGCTGCCGATCCACTCAAATTCACCGATACCAAACCCTACGATGCACGCTTAACGGCTACCATCGAAAAAACGGGTTTAAAAGATGCCATTCGTACCGCTTATGGTAGCATAGAGGGCGAAGAAGTGGTTGTAGCCTGCATGGACTTCGATTTTATTGGCGGTTCCATGGGTGCGGTGGTTGGCGAAAAAATTGCCCGTGCCATCGACAAAGCCCGGGAACGTAAATCGCCCCTGCTTATCATCAGTAAATCAGGAGGTGCCCGTATGATGGAAGCAGCCTATTCATTGATGCAAATGGCCAAAACCAGTGCAAAACTCGCTTTATTGGCCAAAGAGGGTGTGCCGTATGTGTCGCTCATGACCGACCCAACTACCGGAGGTGTAACCGCCTCTTTTGCCATGTTGGGCGACTTCAATATCGCTGAACCCAATGCCCTCATCGGTTTTGCTGGTCCACGTGTAATTAAAGAAACCATCAAAAAAGACTTACCGAAAGGTTTTCAATCCGCTGAGATGGTACTCGATTCAGGCTTCCTCGATTTTATCGTCGATCGCCGCGAACTCAAAGCAAAACTGGCGCAGTTGTTCAGACTATTGAAAAACTAGTTGGTGAATTAAAAAGGAAGCACTATTTTTGCGTGCTCGAAAAGAATAAAACACAGAAGATGTATCTGGATACCTTAAAGAAAAAAGAGATTTTCGCCCAGTTTGGCGGCAGTGACGCGAATACAGGCATGGCAGAAAGCCAGATTGCCCTGTTTTCGACCCGTATAAAGCACCTGACAGAACATCTCAAAAAGAACAAAAAGGACTACTCTACACAGCAGTCCCTCATCAAGTTGGTAGGTAAACGCCGCGACTTGTTGACTTACCTTCAAACAAACGATATCGCACGTTACCGTACGATTATCGAAAAACTCGGTCTGCGTAAATAATATTACGAGATTGTATACCCTACAAGGCGATTGTAAATTCCAATCGCCTTTTTTTATTTAGCTGCAACAAGAAAAGAGGAGAGAAAAATGAATCCAATTACCAAGACCATCGATTTAGGAGATGGCAGAACAATCAGCATCGAAACCGGTAAACTGGCCAAGCAGGCCGACGGTTCAGTCGTTGTAAAAATGGGCGACACCATGTTGCTCGCTACCGTAGTTTCGGCTCGTGAGGCCAAAGAAGATGTCGACTTCATGCCTTTGACAGTTGATTATCAAGAAAAATTCGCTTCTACGGGCAAAATCCCGGGTGGCTTTTTGAAACGTGAAGGTCGTTTGTCGGACTATGAAATTCTCATTTGCCGTCTGATTGACCGCGCTCTGCGCCCTTTATTCCCTGAAAACTATCATGCCGACACCCAGGTGCAGATTTCACTCATCTCGGCCGATAAAGATATTGCCCCTGATGCACTCGCCGGTTTGGCCGCATCAGCAGCTATTGCCGTCTCGGATGTGCCATTTAACGGCCCGATTTCCGAAGTTCGTATTGCCCGCATCGATGGTAAGTTTGTCATCAACCCACGTATCTCTGAGCTCGAAAATGCAGACATCGATTTGATGATTGCTGCTACCATCGACAATGTGATGATGGTTGAAGGCGAATCCAAAGAATGTTCAGAAGAAGAGCTGGCCGAAGCCATCAAAATGGGCCACGATGCCATCCGCATCCAATGTCAGGCGCAAATTGACTTGGCCAAAGAGTTGGGCGTGGTTAAACGCGAATATAATCACGAACGCAGTGACGAAGCATTGCAAAAAGCCATCCATGCTTTTTGTTACGATAAAGCCTATGCCGTGGCTAAGTCGGGCGCCTCTAAAAACGAGCGTTCCGAAGCCTTCAAAAAAGTATTAGTTGACTTTATCGCTTCTTTGCCTGAAGGCACTGTAGTTGATAAATTCCTGGCAAAAAAATACTACCACGAAGTAGAATACGATGCCATGCGTAATCTCGTCCTCGACGAAGAACGCCGCCTGGATGGTCGTAAACTCGACCAAATTCGTCCAATATGGGCAGAAGTAAGTTATTTGCCTTCTACCCACGGTTCAGCAGTATTCACCCGCGGTGAAACGCAGTCGTTGACTTCGGTAACCCTCGGTTCGAAAGAAAGCGAACAGATGATAGATGGTGCGATGTACGATGGTTACAATCCATTTATGTTGCATTACAACTTTCCGTCTTTTTCTACCGGTGAAACCCGTCCGAATCGTGGTCCGGGTCGCCGTGAAATTGGTCACGGTAACCTAGCTATGCGTGCCTTGAAGCAAGTGCTTCCAAGCCGCGAGGAGTGTCCGTACACCATTCGTATTGTGAGCGACATACTCGAATCAAACGGTTCATCATCTATGGCCACCGTTTGTGCAGGTACACTTGCTATGATGGATGCCGGTATTCAAATCAAAGCACCGGTTTCGGGTATCGCTATGGGTTTAATCACCGACGGCAAACGTTTTAAAGTATTGAGTGATATCCTAGGTGATGAAGATCATTTGGGGGATATGGACTTCAAAGTAACTGGTACCGCCAATGGTATTACCGCTTGCCAGATGGACATCAAAATCGACGGTTTACCATGGGAAGTGCTCATTGCAGCGCTTAAACAAGCCAAAGCTGGTCGTGACCATATCCGGGTCGAAATGCTCAAAGCGTTGCCAGCGCCACGTGCCGACTACCGTCCGAACGTACCACGTATTGTTGAATTCAAAATCGACCGCGAATTTATTGGTGCTGTAATCGGCCCAGGCGGTAAAATCATCCAGGAAATCCAACGCGAAACCAATTCTGTGGTGAGCATAGGTGAAGATGGAGATTTTGGTATCGTACAAATTTACACCAGCGATAAAGCCGGTATGGATGCCGCTATTGCCCGCATCAAAGGCATCACTTCTAAACCAGAAGTAGGTACCGTATTTATGGGTAAAGTGCGGAGTATCATGCCATTCGGTGCTTTTGTAGAGTTTTTGCCAGGTAAAGACGGCCTCTTGCATATCAGCGAAATTTCTTACGACCGCATCGATTCGATGGAAGGCGTATACAAAGAAGGTGATATGGTCGAGGTGAAATTGGTAGAGATTGACCCAAAAACCGGTAAATACCGCCTTTCGGCTAAAGCATTGTTGCCTGTACCAGAAGGGTATGTGGCTCCTGAAGAGCGTCCGCGCCGTGAAAACCGCGACCGCAACGATAGGGGTGGCGACCGCAGAAACGACCGTGGCGGAGATCGCCGGGGTGGTGACCGTGGTGGAGATCGGGGTAGCCGTCCATATGGCGACCGTCCTGAACGTGCACCGCGCACCGAAGGAGGCGATACCCCAGCAGCCGAATAAGAATATAAAATCAATAGTTTTAAATCCCGACGCGTGACGCGTCGGGATTTTTTATTTTAGGCAGCTAGTTGGCAACTAAGCGGTAGGAATCGAGAATAGTGCTTGATTTCGTTGTTTTATCTTCCTTAATTAGCAAGTCTGTCCGCCTACACGCTTATTGAAAATGGCTGACTTACGACCAAACCAACGCGAGCCCCGGCCACATAGCTATGAGACAACTCAAGATCAGCAAGCAGATCACGAATAGGGAAAGTCAGTCGCTCGACAAATACCTCCAGGAAATTGGCAAAGTAGATCTGATTACGGCCGAAGAGGAAGTACAGCTCGCCAAACGTATCCAACAAGGCGATCAGCGGGCACTCGAAAAACTCACCAAAGCTAATCTCCGTTTTGTGGTTTCGGTGGCGAAACAATACCAAAACCAGGGTTTAACCTTAGGCGATTTAATCAACGAAGGCAACCTGGGCTTAATCAAAGCTGGTCAGCGTTTCGACGAAACCCGAGGTTTTAAGTTTATCTCTTATGCCGTTTGGTGGATCCGCCAGTCGATACTACAAGCGCTTGCCGAACAATCACGTATCGTTAGGCTGCCTCTAAACCGGGTAGGCTCCCTGAATAAAATCAGCAAAGCTTTTTCGGTGCTTGAGCAACAGTTCGAACGTGAACCCACCGCCGCCGAACTCGCCGACCTGCTTGACATGACACCGACCGACGTAGAAGACACCATGAGCGTTTCTGGCCGCCACATCTCTGTGGATGCTCCTTTCTCCGATGGCGAAGAAAACAGCTTGCTCGACGTTATGATTAGCGATGACACGCCACGCCCCGACAGTAGTTTAATGACTGAATCGCTTCGCAGGGAAGTTGAACGCGCCTTAACTACACTCACCAAACGCGAAGCCGATGTACTGCGTTTTTACTTCGGCCTGGGCGGTATAGCGCCGCTTACACTCGAAGAAATCGGTGAAAAGTTCTTATTGACCCGCGAAAGGGTGAGACAGATCAAAGAAAAATCTATCCGGCGTTTAAGGAATACCTCACGTAGCCGGGCATTGAAGGTGTATTTGGGGCAGTAGCTCCATTTTTAACGTAGAATACACGGAGTTTTTGAGTTACGCAGCGGTTTTTTATTCGCAGCCGTCATGGAGCCATCGAACCGTGGCGTTTGTGCGGTATGCTGTAAAACGGCAAACATTAGCTGATGGGACGTTGGTTTTTATGCGTGCCCCGCTCGTGCGGAGATGAGTATGATTTTCATGGATCTTTTTTAACCATGCCGATGGTTGAGCGCAGCCGAAACCACCGGTCCTATTCTTCGGTATCGGGCGTCGAGCCCCGCGCGTGCGAGAAGAGGATAAGAAAGAGGAAGCTGAAAGCCGCGAACTTAGATAATGGTGTCTACTTCGTTCTGTTTTTCGATGATAACAAACATCTCGGAACTCAAAAATGGATAGTAAGTAGATAAGCCTGAATTCCGCGCTTTATTGAATTTATCACTTCTTAAATTCCTTAAAATTCAACGGACTCTAAATCCCTGCGCTAAAAACCGCAGATTTCACTCCTCCGCAACTATCAACTCCGACGAAAAATCGAATCTGAGCAAGGGATTATCCTCTATCGCCCGCTCCAGCATCCAAATGCTATCGGCGAAGTACACCGGGCGGTTATCCTTATCGTAGGCCAGGTGGTCGCCACGGTAGCGGAAGAATTTTTCGAGGGCCACTTCATCTTCTGAACTTACCCAGCAGGCTTTGACGTAAGAAAGCCCTTGATAGGTCACCTGAGCACCATATTCGTGTAACAAACGGTGCTGGATCACATCGAACTGCAGCTCGCCTACTGTGCCTATAATTTTTCGGTTGCCAGGTTGTTGTACAAACAGCTGGGCTACACCTTCGTCGGTGAGCTGTTTGAGACCTTTTTCGAATTGTTTGGTTTTGAAGGGGTCTTTGTTCTCCACCATGCGAAACAATTCGGGCGAAAAAGCGGGAATACCTTTAAAAAATACATTTTCACCTTCGGTGAGCGAGTCGCCAATTTTAAAGTTGCCGGTGTCGTACAATCCCACTACATCGCCAGGGTAGGCAAAATCTACATTAGTTCTCTCGTTGGCCTGAAACATAATGGGTGTAGAGAAGCGGAATTTTTTCTTCAGCCGGGGATGGTGGTAAAAGGTATTGCGTTCAAATACACCCGAACACACCCGCATAAAAGCAATGCGGTCGCGGTGATTGGGGTCGAGATTGGCGTGGATTTTAAAGACAAAACCACTCAATTTGGTGTCGTTGGGCTGTACCGTGCCTTTGTTGGTTTCGCGGGCCCGCGGTGCGGGTGCAATTTCAACGAAGGTGTCGAGCAATTCCTGTACTCCAAAGTTGTTCAGGGCCGAACCAAAAAATACTGGTGCAATGTCACCGGCCTGATAGGCTTCGATGCTGAATTCGGGATGGAGTTGAGCCAGCTCGGCTTCTTCGCGCAGCTGATTGGCGTAACGTTCGCCTAGCAAACCGTCGAGGGCTTGATCGTTGAGGTCTTCGTAGGCCTTTACATCGTCGGCTATGCCGGTTTTGTTGGGCGAAAAGAGGTTGAGTTTTTTGCGGTAGAGATTATATACGCCTTTAAACGTAGCCCCTTTGCTGATGGGCCAGGTGAGGGGGGTGGTGTGGATGTTGAGTTTGGCGTCGAGTTCCTCGAGCAAATCGAAAGGATCCTGGCCTTCCCGGTCCATTTTATTGATGAATACAATCACCGGCGTATTGCGCATGCGGCAAACCGACATGAGCTTCTCTGTCTGCTCTTCCACACCTTTCGCGGCATCTACTACCAGAATTACGGAATCGACTGCCGTTAGCGTCCGGTAAGTGTCCTCCGCAAAGTCTTTGTGGCCGGGCGTATCGAGTATGTTTACCCGACAACCGCCATATTCGAAGCCCATCACCGAGGTAGAAACAGAGATACCCCGTTGTTTTTCGATTTCCATGAAGTCGGAAGTCGCTGATTTTTTGATTTTATTGCTTTTCACCGCACCGGCGGTCTGAATGGCACCACCAAACAGCAGGAATTTTTCAGTCAGCGTGGTTTTTCCGGCGTCGGGGTGGGAGATGATGGCAAAAGTACGGCGGCGTTGGATCTCTTCGAGACGATTCATGCAAAGGAAGGGCTAAACAAAGGGGCAAAGGTAGGGTTTTTTGAACGAAGCCGATGCCATCGCCCACGCAGCGAATGAGGAAAGGTGGTCTGTTTTTTTCAATTCAGCTTATATGGAGTTATAGCAGCCGTGTAGCGTAAATTTGCCCCACGAAACAGCATGCACTAAGGCACGATGTAAAGAAATAAGCAGAAAGCCTGAGCACCTTAGCCTTTAATACGCTCTATAACAAAGGAGACCTCTCCAACAGCATACGAATCACCGCATGTGCCAGTTCTCGTTGCTGGCAATTTTGAACTTTGAACTTGAAATTTTGAATTCCCGAAAGCGTACCTTTATCGGATGCAAGCCTTAATAGCTCCTTCTATATTGGCTGCCGACTTTGCCAATCTGCAACGGGATGTGGAAATGGTGAATAGCAGTACCGCCGACTGGTTCCATATTGATATCATGGATGGTGTTTTTGTGCCCAATATTTCATTTGGATTTCCGGTACTTGAAGCCATTGGTAAATACGCCACAAAGCCCCTCGATGTGCATCTGATGATCACCCAACCAGAGCGGTACATTCAACGTTTTGCCGAAGCTGGTGCAGCTGTACTTACGGTTCACCTCGAAGCTTCTACCCATTTACACCGGTCGTTTCAGGAGATAAAAAATGCAGGTATGCAGGCAGGTGTGGCCATCAACCCCCATTCACCGGTACAAGGTTTGTTTGAGGTGCTGGGCGATGCCGATTTGGTCTGTGTAATGAGCGTTAACCCTGGTTTTGGCGGACAAAAGTTCATCGAAAACACCTACCGCAAAGTAGCTACCCTCGCTGAGTTTAGGGCCAAAGAAGGACTGTCTTTCAAAATTGAAATTGATGGAGGCGTTAACCAACAAAATGCGGTACAACTGGTAGAAGCTGGTGCCGACGTACTGGTAGCCGGTAATTTTGTGTTTAGCGCTACCGAACCCTTGCCTGCCATCGCAAAATTGCGTGAAGTAGCGGTGCGTAACAATCCTTCCCACTAATTCTGCGTTAAGCCACGGATGACGCGTTTATTGTCCCTATTATTTTGCTTATTGGGTGGTCTGGCAACAGCTTACGCCCAAGAAAAGACAAGTCTACAAGGAACGATACGTGACGAAAAAGGCCAAGTTTTAGAGCTCGTCACTGTTTTGGTGCTCGAGCTGAACAGCGGTGTAGCTTCCTCGCCTGATGGAAGTTATCGACTTGAACTGCCTGCGGGTCGCAACCTTCGCATTGTTTTTAAATATCTCGGTCACGAAGAGGTGCAGCAAATAGTACGTTTGAAGGCTGGAGAGCAGAAAAAACTGGATGTCGTCCTTAAAATGAGCAGTATCGGTATGGCCGATATAACGGTAGAAGACCGGATGCAACGTACCACCGGCATCGTAAAACTTGATCCTAAACTCAACAGCAGTCTGGCCAACCCCAGCGGTAATTTTGAAATGCTACTCCAAGCGGCTGGCGCACGACCAAGCCAAGAGCTTAGCTCACAATACACCGTTCGTGGGGGTAATTTCGATGAAAACCTGGTTTATGTAAATGATATAGAGATTTACCGGCCAGTATTGGTGCGCAGCGGACAGCAAGAAGGCATGAGCTTCATCAATCCCGATATGGTGGGTTCGATACAATTTTCGGCTGGGGGTTTTGAAGCCCGTTATGGCGATAAGATGAGCTCGGTACTTGATGTACGCTATCGTAAACCCGACAGTTTTAAAAGTACTGTGCAGGCAGGTCTCATGGGGGCCAATGTCACCACCGAAGGGCTGCTGAAAAACCGCAAAATGACCTATCTCATCGGAGGAAGGTACCGGACTTTGTCGAATTTATTAGGAACCCTCGATACCCAAGGGGAATACCAACCGGTTTCTACTGATATGCAAGGGTATTTCACCTACACACCCAATTCGAAATGGGAGTATGGCTTATTGCTGAGCTACAATCAAAATGATTTTACGGTAATTCCCGAAAACCGAGAAACAGTTTTTGGAACCGTGCGCGAGGCTTTACAGCTGCGGGTGTTTTTCGACGGACAGGAAGTTACCCGTTTTAAAACCTTCACAGCAGGTGCCACTGCCACCTTTAAGCCCCAACCCCGTATGCAGTTGAAGTTCATCGGCTCGGCCTATACCTCCGATGAAAGAGAAAACTTTGATGTAGAAGGCGCCTGGTTGCTGAACCAACTCGATTCAGAAATTGGCTCTGAAAACTTCGGAAAAGTAGCTTTTACACGGGGTATAGGTGGGTTTCAAGATTACGCGCGCAACCAACTCACGGTTCAAGTATATGCCCTCGAACACAAAGGGTATTTCCAAAGTCTTACAGCCGGTTATATGCAGTGGGGGATACGCTTCCAACGCGAAGCTATAGCCGACCAACTCATGGAATGGAAAAATATTGACTCTGCCGCCTTTGCCTTGCCAGGGCGCGGACCGGTGGCCAATGATGTCGTGAACCTTTACGAGACCATTTATGCCAGCAATAGGGTAGATGCGAATCGCATCAGCGGTTATATCCAGGATACCTATTTGCTGAATGATTTGTATGATTTAAATCTAACCGCAGGGGTGCGTTTTAATTATTGGACGTACAGCAATGAATTGTTGGTCAGCCCGCGGGCAGAACTAGCGTTTAAACCACGCTGGGAGCATGATTGGGTGTTTCGCACTGCTGTAGGCATGTACGGCCAACCAGCGTTTTACCGCGAAATGCGCGACCCTTTTGGGGTCTTAAATCCTGCCATCCGTGCACAGCGGGCTATACATTATGTGGTGGGTGGCGACCATACCTTTGAAGCGTGGGACCGGACTTTCCGCTTTGTGACCGAACTTTATTACAAGGATATGTACCAGATTGTGCCCTATGAGCTCGATAATGTACGCTTGCGCTATTTGGGTAGTAACAATGCTCGGGCCTACGCCCAAGGGATTGATTTTCGAATCAATGGCGAATTTGTTTATTCACTGCAATCCTGGGCATCGTTGTCGTTTATGAAGACGGGCGAAAATATCGCTGGTGACTATTATCTCAACGCCGATGGCAGCTCTACCGGTGAAGAAGTGGGCTACATTCCACGGCCGAGCGACCAGCGCATGACCTTCAACATCATGTTTCAAGATTATTTACCTGTCGACCCCAGCTATCGGGTTCATTTGAATGTGGTTTATGGTAGCCGATTGCCTTATGGTCCACCCAATTACGACCGAGCCGGGGATACATTACGCATGCCGCCATATCGCCGGGTGGATATCGGTTTTGCAAAACAGCTCGTCGGTGCCAACACCAAAAAACAAATCAAAGGTGGTTTTTGGAAAAATTTCAATAGCATTTGGTTGAATGCTGAGGTCTTTAATCTTTTACAGGTAAACAATACCATCTCCTACCTCTGGATCGTAGATACCGAAGGTTTTCAACAGGCTGTGCCAAACTATCTTACGGCGCGCATGCTCAACCTCCGATTGATTGCTGAGTTTTGAAAGGCAGTAGGTATATTTGAGGCCGGACAAAACCTCATTTTGGAAAGACCTTATCTTGTTGGCATAGTAGGCGGCAGCGCTTCCGGTAAAACGACTTTTATCCAGCGTTTGGCGGCACAATTCGACACAGACCAATTGTGTGTCATCTCTCAGGACAATTATTATGTTCCTCAGGAGCAGCAACTAAGCGATGAAAATGGTGAAATCAATTACGATTTGCCTACTTCCATCAACCGCAACGAATTTCACCGCCATTTGTGCCAGCTGCTCGAAGGAGAGGAGATTTACTTGCGAGAATACACCTTCAATAATCCAGACAAAGAAGCCAGCCTGCTCGTTGTAAAGCCCGCGCCTGTCATCATTATGGAGGGTCTTTTTGTATTTCATTACGAAGAAATAAGGGAATTGCTGGACCTCAAAGTCTTTATCGACGCTGAAGAAGAGGTAAAGCTCGAAAGGCGTTTAAAAAGGGATGCCGAAGAGCGTGGTTATCCCAAGGATACGGTTCTTTACCAGTGGCAGAATCACGTATTACCAGCTTTTGAGCAGTATTTGTTGCCATACAAAGCGTTTAGCGATATTATCATTACCAACAATACCAGTTTCGACAAAGGACTGGAAGTACTTGTTCATCACCTCAAAACCCAGTTACAATGGAAAACAGATTCGGTGTTATAGGCCTTGGTCGTTTTGGAACTACCATCGCCCGGACATTGTCGGCGCGGGGCGCAGAGGTGATGGCCATCGATAACAATGCCGAAAGGGTAGATGCCTTACGGGATGAAGTCGCCTTCGCGGTGCAGCTCGATTCTACCGATATCAAAGCCTTGCGCTCCCAAAACGTGCAGGATTTGGAAGGGGTAGTAGTGGCCATCGGTCAAGATTTTGAAGCGCTGCTGCTGACCACCGTAGTATTGATGGAACTCAAAGTAAAACGTATTATTGCTCGGGCTTCGAACGAACAACAACAACGAATCCTCTACAAACTAGGCGTACAAGAGGTGCTTTCGCCCGAAGATGAAGTGGGTATATCGGTTGCAGGTAGGTTGTTGAACCCCGATCTCGTCAGCTTCTTCCAACTCCCCGATGACTACCAGATTGTAGAACTGCGTACACCAGTGGGTGTAGCCAGTAAAACTGTTATTGAAATTGGCCTACGCAATAAATATAACCTCAACCTCATCACCGTACGTCGTTCCTATGAATCGGTGAATGAAGAGGGCGATCGGGCTACCGAATACCATATTATGGGCGTACCTAAATCGGATACCGTACTGTACGATACAGATTATATGATTCTGCTTGGCAAAAACACCGACATCGAGAAATTCGTGGATCTCAACAAATAGCTTGTGGAATAACCGATAAACCTTATTTTCGCAACGCCAATGAAACTCAAACAACTTTATTTGTGCCTATTTGCTATGCTGTGGGGTATGGCGACGGTTACCGCCGCTTGGACGAGCCTCGTAGAAGCAGAACGTCCAGTTGTTGTTGTTGAATCAGCCGCTGGCGAAGAGAACACAGAACGTCCGGTACTCGAGCCTTTACAATTGGTACAGCCAGGAACAGGTTTCCAGCTTAATTTACGCACAGACGCTGCAGTTTTGACAGTTTTATGGCCTGAAGCAGCCAATCAACCCGTTCATCAAATCGCTGCCCTCAGCTTGCCTGCCGAAAACCTCATTGGGCAACAGGAAATACGTATGACGTGCATTCAGCCTGCACAAGCACCCTGATGGATTACCATTTTTAGTAGCCTAAGGGTTTTGCCCTTTCCCCATTCACTTACATTTTACTTTATTAAATTATAATTCCATGAAAGCAAAAGGAATGATCCGGTTTTTCGTGATCGCCTTCGCGCTGGTATGTTTGTACCAGCTTTCCTTCACGCTGGTAACCAGTCGTGTAGAGAAAAAAGCCGCTGCCTACGCCAAGGGTGATGCAGCCGTTGAACGTCGTTACCTCGACTCACTGTCAGATGTAACCGTCTATAATCTAGGTATCCGCAGTTTTACCTATCAGCAAGCCAAAGAACAGCAGCTGAACCTAGGTCTTGACCTCCAAGGTGGTATGAACGTAGTGATGGAAGTGTCGGTGGCTGACGTCATCAAAGCACTCAGCAACTACAGCAAAGACGCCAACTTCAACAAAGCCCTCGAAATGGCTGCCAGCCGTCAGGCCAACAGTCAACTCGACTATGTGACTTTGTTCGAACAGTCGTTTACCGAACTCGATGCCAACGGCAAACTTGCCGCCATCTTCGCTACCCGCGAAAACCAAGGCAAAATCGATTATAATTCGAGCAATGCCCAGGTAATGGAAGTCATCCGTGCCGAAACGGAAGGCGCCATCGATCGATCGTTTAATATCCTCCGCACACGTATAGATAAATTTGGTGTGACATCACCAAACATTCAGCGTCAGCAGGGCACCGGCCGTATCATCATCGAATTGCCCGGTGTCGACAACCCAGGGCGTGTACGTCGTCTCCTCCAAGGATCGGCTAAACTCGAGTTCTGGGAAACCTACGAAGCCAGTGAAATACTCGAGCGTATGTTCGATGTGAACAAAATGTTGGGCGATCGCGCAAAATTGGCCAAAGGCACAGATTCAACTTCTGCCGCCAAAACAACCGCCGATGGAATTACCGATACCACTAAAAAAGCCGATGACCTGCTAAGTCAGTTAGCTGAAAAAGCAGAAACGGATACCACAGGTGGCTTAAATGCCGCACAAGCCAAGGAAGAAAACCCACTTTTTGCGGTATTAATGCCTGCGGTTTTCCAAGGTGAAGATGGTTCAACCCGCGCGAACAAAGGCCCTGCCATTGGTACAGCCAACGTAAAAGATACTGCCGCCGTAAATGCGCTTTTGGCATCTCCCGAAGTAAAGGCATTGTTGCCACGTAATCTCCGCATGTTATGGACCGTAAAAGGTCGTGGCGAAGGCAATAAGTTTGTCGACCTCGTGGCCATCAAAACCCGCGCAAACGATAGTCGTGCTCCGCTCGAAGGGGATGTGATCACCGAAGCCCGTGAGTCTATCGACAATTTTGGTCAGGTAGAAGTAAGCATGACCATGAACGCAGAGGGTGCCAAAATCTGGCGCCGCATGACTGCCGATAACGTAGAGCGGAGTATCGCCATTGTTCTCGACGACTATGTGTATTCTTATCCAAATGTTCAAGGCGAAATTTCTGGTGGCATGTCATCTATCTCCGGTAATTTCACGACCGATGAGGCAAAAGATTTAGCCAACATCCTGAAAGCTGGTAAATTGCCAGCGCCTGCCCGTATCGTGGAAGAAGCCATTGTAGGTCCTAGCCTAGGTGCTGAAGCCATCAGCTCAGGTGTATTGTCGATGATTAGCGGTTTATTGTTGGTCATCATGTTTATGATAGCCTACTACGCCCGTGGTGGTGTAATTGCAACCATCGCGTTGGCCGCAAACATTTTCTTCATATTTGGCGTACTGGCTTCCTTACAAGCTGTACTGACTTTACCAGGTATTGCAGGTATCGTATTGACCATCGGTATGTCGGTAGATGCGAACGTACTTATATTCGAGCGAATACGTGAAGAACTGGCCAAGGGCAAAGCCTTGCGTCAGGCAATCATCGATGGATTTAAAAATGCGTACTCTTCAATTATAGATGCGAACGTTACTACTTTGTTGGTCGGTATCATCCTCTATTCGTTTGGAACTGGCCCAATCCGTGGTTTTGCGACTACCCTCATCATCGGTATCTTAACCTCCTTGTTTAGCGCCATCTTTATTACGCGTATGCTCATCGACTGGCAAGTTGCACGCGAAAAAGTGGTAAACTTTGGTACAGCGTGGAGCCTTAAGTTGTTCAGCAACATGAACATTAACTTCCTCGCAAACCGCAGGTACTGGTATATGTTCTCCGGTGCTGTTATTTTGGCTGGTGCGATTTCGATGGCTACTACTGGCTTTAATCTTGGCGTAGACTTCAAAGGCGGACGCTCTTATGTGATTCAGTTCGACGAGGCCAAACGTTCAACCGATTTACGCACTGCTTTGGCTCCATATTTTGATGGTGCACCGGAAGTAAAAACCTTTGGTGCAGCCGATAAATTCAAAATCACGACTTCCTACAAAATCGATGACAATACACCAGAAACGGATATTGAAGTAGAAGAGAAGTTACATGCTGGATTATCAACTATCATGGTGAATAAAGTGGATTTTGAGACTTTCAAATCCGATCGTATTCTCAGCTCTCAGAAGGTAGGACCAACCATCGCCGACGATATCAAGGCGTCAGCGATCATGGCTATTATCATCTCTATTTTAGTTATTTCGGCTTACATACTTATTCGTTTCCGGAAATGGCAGTATTCGCTTGGAGCAGCAGCATCGTTGTTGCACGACGTAGCATTTGTACTGGGTTTGTATTCTTTGCTCTGGAAGTTTATGCCATTCAGCATGGAGGTCGATCAGGCGTTTATTGCCGCAATCCTAACTATAATTGGTTATTCGATCAACGATACCGTGGTTGTATTTGACCGTATGCGTGAATTCCTCGGTATACACCATGGCGAAGACAATGAAAGTGTCATCAACTCGGCCATCAATACTACTTTTAGCCGTACCATTATTACGGCCTTGACAACTATTCTGGTGGTCTTGGTATTGTTCCTCTTTGGTGGTGAAGTAATCAAAGGATTTACCTTCGCACTCCTCATTGGTTTGATTGTGGGTACCTATTCATCTATCTTTATCGCATCGGCTATCGTGCTCGATTCGGGTAAAATGGTCAAGAAAAAATAAGGGTATACTTAAGTCTTAAAAAGGCCGGAAGCAGCAATTGTTTCCGGCCTTTCTTTTTTTGGTCGTATTTTGGAGGCTATGAATTTTAGTTCCGAAAATATCATACTCATAGGCTCGCTGCTGCTCTTTCTAAGCATAGTGGCGAGCAAGCTGAGTACACGCTATGGAATACCATCCCTAATCATATTTATGGGCGTGGGTATGCTTGCCGGCTCCGACGGTATAGGAAAAATTCATTTTAACGACCCTGCGATTACCCAGTTTTTAGGTGTCATTGCCTTGACCTTCATTTTGTTTTCGGGGGGTTTGGAGACGAAATGGGAGAGCATTAAACCCATTTTGCGGAAAGGAATAGTACTTTCAACGCTGGGTGTATTACTCACTGCGCTGAGTGTTGGTTCTTTTGTTTGGCTATTAACCGATTTCAGTTTTGCAGAAGGAATGTTGCTCGGGGCCATTGTTTCTTCGACGGATGCGGCTGCGGTATTTTCAATTCTACGTACCCGCAGTATTGGCTTAAAGGGAGGTTTGCGGCCACTTTTAGAGCTTGAAAGTGGAAGTAATGACCCCATGGCCTACTTTTTAACTATCGCCATGATTCAGTTCGTTCAGATGCCTGATGCATCCGTCTGGTCGCTGGTGCCGCTGTTTTTTAAGCAGATGCTCTTGGGAGCAGTGATTGGGCTCATCATGGGCTTTATTATGATACAGCTCATGAATCGTATCAGGCTTGAGATTGAGGGCTTGTATACGGTACTTTTAATGTCGCTGGCCTTTTTTACCTTCTCTGTCACAGATTTTGTTGGTGGAAATGGTTTTTTAGCCATTTATCTAGCAGCGGTAGTCCTTGGTAACCGGGCTTTTGTTCATAAAAAAACATTGATACAATACTTTGATGGCCTAGCTTGGCTGATGCAGATTGTGATGTTTTTGACCTTAGGACTACTCGTTTATCCAAGTAAAATTCTGCCTATAGCTGGTACAGGATTACTCATTGCTCTTTTTCTCATGTTCGTTGCCCGTCCATTGGCCGTGTATTTAAGTTTGCCCTTTTTTCATCTGCGACGCAAAGAGCGTGTTTTTATTTCTTGGGTCGGCCTGAGGGGTGCTGTTCCCATTGTATTTGCCACCTATCCGCTACTGGCGGGTTTAGCGAAAGCAGACGAGATTTTTCATCTGGTCTTTTTTATATCGGTCAGCTCCGTCCTTTTGCAGGGAACAACGCTTGCTTTATTTGCTAATTTTCTGGGACTAACGGTACCCGCCACCAAAAAGCGTCGCTTTGCGCTTGACTTAGAACTCACCGATCAAGCAAAAAATGTTTTGGTAGATTTTCAAATCGGAGAGGAGAACCCGGTAATCGGAAAGGAAATTATGGCACTCGAGCTCCCTAAAACTGTACTTATTGTGCTTATTCAACGCAACGGGAAGTTCATCACCCCCAATGGTGCCACACGTTTACTGGGCGGGGATCAATTGAAGTTAATGGCCGATCATGAAATATCCTTGGAGTCGGCCTACCAAAAACTGGGCAAATAAAAAAAGCCACCTCAACTGAACCGGCTCTTTTTACTTAAGCTTGATTAGTTGATTTTTGCCAACTGATTAAATACGCTCTCTTTGAGGGCTTTGATTTCGGTGCTGGGTAGCTAACTGAGCGCTCCCTGAAAACAATCAGCTAACAAGTCATTTGTATGGGCAGCAGTGCGGGCAGTACCGCCACTCGTGACCCATTCATCTGTGCCATCAAAAAACGCGCTCAAGCTTGTGCCAGCCGCACGGCAAGTGTCAGTAGGGAAATTTATGGTATTTGGAAGAGTATCATTAGAATACATGTCAACGACGATATTTCTAATGCCCATTTGAAAGTCAATATTAAAACGATTGGAGGTTCCATTTATCCGACGCCATGTAGCTGGTGCATGGATGGTTTCATTGCCTAGGATAGTGCACAGGAATCCAGTTGTCGCGGCGCCATCGTTCCCGTGGGGTCTTCTTGCTCCTTTTCGCAAGAAACAATAACGCTGGAGGTCAGGAGTACGCCAAAGAATACGCCAAAGAGTAAGGGTAGGTTTTTTATAATTAGGGTTTAGTTAATCAAAATTAGAAATTGAATCAGTTCTGGAAATGCCGAGCCTGATGTGTTTTATGTGCCCTAAAACCCTGAGAGGCATAAAAAAACCTCTTACTTCTCAGCAAGAGGTCCGACCATGAACGATCAGTCTTTAAAAGACTTTATTGTAAAAATGTACCGCATGCAGTACATCTTTTTCTTTTTAGGTTCTGTTTTGCCCGCTGCAAAACAGTGAATAACCTAGGTTTAGTTTGGTTTTCAAAGCTAAGCCGCTCTTTGTAGGTATCCTATACCGCAAATAGGGTATTCTTTACGCTGTTGCGGAGTTAGGCGGTGCAGATTGCAAAATAGTCTAGGCAGTTATCTTGAACAGGGGAAATGTAATAATCGGCGGCAGTGATGTCGTTAACCAAGCCGGTATGCTGATTCTGTAACATGCGCCGATTCATACGATTTGCTAGGTCGTAGGGAATTTGCAATAACCTTCTAGGGAGTCGGTATTGGAGATTGAATATATCGAAACGGGTAAATTTGCGTACTGAACTCCTATTCTCTTCATAGTAGCGCATTACTTTTTCGTTGCCATAAACGGCCTGCAAATCAACTTTTGGGAAAACACGCTCGAGCAAGGTGCGCATTTCATTGGGTTTGTACTCGCGTACATGCCAAGGGTTGCGACTGAGCGACATCAAACGGTTCGGGGTGGTCATGAGCAACTGTCCACCTGGTTTTAATACTCTTTTGATTTCCTGTAAAAACAGCAGGTCGTTTTCGATATGTTCAATGACTTGAAAACTGACGACAAAATCGAAGCTGGCGTCGGCTATACCAGTAAAGGGAGGAACTTCAAGCTGTTTAATTTGTGCGTGCGCTGGGAGATTGGCAACGGTTGTGGGGAACTTATCAATACCCAGGTAACTGCTCGCTGACGGAGCCAAAAACTGTATGCCATATCCTTCGCCGCAGCCTACTTCAAGAAGTGCACCTTGGATGCGTTGGGCAGCCTCGCGATAAGCAATGATATGACGTTGAAATATTGGGTTTTCGGAGGCGTCTTGGGCTGAAGAACGTTCGGCAGTCTGAATCATAACGCGAAAATAAGCTTTTCCTGCTTTGCTTATACCTCTACATAGGTCCTACTCAAACTGCCGCCCAACGGAGGGGCCATTTTTGATACCCTCACCAGGCTTTCGCTTTTCGGGAAACGGGTAGCGATTTCATTTTTTATCTGCACAGCCACAAACTCGATAAGTTGAGCGGGCTGGTGCATGTGACGGGCTACAATTTCGTAAATGGTAGCATAATCAACCGTATCGCTCAGCTGGTCCTGTGTTTTTTCAAAAGGATAAAACACTTCTACATCAACCAAATAACGGCCGCCAATGCGCTTTTCTTCGGCAAATACCCCGTGAAAAGCATAAAATTCCATTCCTTCTAAAACAATTTTACCCATAGTGTTGTGCTTTATACCACCGATGACCACCTTCAAAAGGGTGGAAAGCGTAAATTTGTTTCAAATTTCATAAAAAAGCTTTCATGAGAACCGATAATTATCAGCATCCCGATCATTATTTATTGGATGAGCTGTTGACCGAAGAGCACAAACTCATACGGGATACCGTACGCAGTTGGGTAAAAAAGGAATTGAGTCCCATCATTGAGGACTACGCTCAGCGCGCAGAATTCCCCAAACATATCTTACGCGGTCTGGGTGAAATTGGTGCATTCGGACCGAGTTTGCCGACCGAATATGGCTGTGGCGGTATGGACCAGATTAGTTATGGTATCATTATGCAAGAGCTAGAGCGTTGCGATTCAGGTATACGTTCTACCGCATCCGTTCAGGGTTCTTTGGTCATGTACCCTATCTATAAATACGGTTCAGAAGAACAAAGACACAAATACCTACCAAAACTAGCGACAGGCGAAATGATGGGTTGTTTCGGACTTACCGAACCTGATTTCGGCTCGAATCCCGGGGGTATGGTTACAAGTTATAAGGATATGGGTGATCATTATCTGCTCAATGGTGCCAAAATGTGGATTTCGAATGCACCATTTGCCGATATCGCTGTAGTTTGGGCAAAAAATGAAGCAGGTAAAATTCACGGATTGATTGTAGAACGTGGCATGCCTGGCTTTACTACACCAGAAACCCATGGTAAATGGAGTTTACGTGCTTCTGCTACCGGTGAACTCGTATTCGACAACGTGAAAGTGCCGAAAGAAAACCTCCTCCCCAATGTTTCTGGATTAAAAGGTCCGATGGGTTGTTTAGATTCTGCACGTTTCGGTATTGCTTGGGGTGCACTAGGTGCCGCTATGGATTGTTACGATTCTGCCAAAAATTACGCTTTAGAGCGGATTCAATTCGACAAACCGATCGGCGGTTTTCAATTGACCCAGAAAAAATTGGCGGAAATGCTTACTGAAATCACCAAAGCACAGTTGCTGACTTGGCGTTTAGGTGTGCTCAAAAATGAGGACAGGGCTAGCACAGCCCAGATTTCTATGGCCAAAAGAAACAATGTAGAAATTGCGCTGCAAATTGCCCGCGAAGCCCGCCAAATTCATGGTGGCATGGGCATCACGGGCGAATATCCAATCATGCGCCACATGATGAATCTCGAATCGGTTGTTACCTACGAGGGTACACATGATATCCATTTGCTCATTACGGGCATGGAAATAACCGGCCTTAGTGCATTTCGTTAGTAGATAATTTATTTGTGCCTGCTTAAAAGCCCCTGCCAATATCTGGTTGGGGCTTTTATTTTAAGCTAGATTTAGAGTTTTGGAAGTTACCTAGATATATGTTCTCGTGTTATTTGTTCAAGTGAAGAAGTTTCGAAGGGATTTTCAAGGTATTCTCAAGTTCGGTTGACAGAGCAACTAAATACCAGCGCAGATTTAAAAGCAATCCAACCTCCTGCAACGCCATCCGGAGATTTGTGTGCTGTTGTTGAATCTGAGCTTGCACAAAAGATTTTGAGAGGAATCGTATTGATGCCGGGAAGTTTGTTCCTGCACGATACAATTACCCCTTTTGAATCAGTTTTTCGCTGACTTCCCATAGTCGGTCGGCGGTGGGTTGGTCTAATGCAATGCGCGAAGGTTTACTTGGCTTCTTATTTTTAAAATAGGAGCCACTTTTTTCGTTAGGCGCTGTAGTAGCCAGAAAAACTGAGGTAGCAGCACCTTTTTCAGGCGTAATTAGAAAAGGGGTCATTATCTTCCACATCCACTTAAAACCGCCTAAGCCTTCGCTAAAACTGGTATTTACTACGCCGGGATGTAAGGCAAACGCATTCAACCCTTGACTGTGGAAACGCTGGTGCAGACCACGGGTGAATAGTATATTCATCAATTTAACGTCGGCATAACGACCAAAACCACTATAGCTGTTTTCTGCTTGAAGATCTTCGAAGTTAATACGTCCAGCCCTATGCGCTTCAGAACTTACATTAATAACGGTCGCCTTTGACGACAGCAATAGCGGCATTAATGCAGAGGTTAGCGCGAAATGACCCAGGTGATTTTGTTGAAATTGCTGCTCAAAACCATCCGCACTTAGGCAGCGTTTACTAGTTAGACCACCAGCATTATTCAGAAGCACATCTATACGAGGAAGCTCCAACAAACGTTTTGCAGCGGCACTTACAGAAGATAAATCATTTAGGTCAAGGGCTACTTCGAACAAGCGGGCCTCGGGGACTGATGTTTTAATAAGTGAAACTGCCGCAACTGATTTTTTAGGATTTCGATTTAGAAGCCAAATTTCGTGGCCTTGGGCAGCGAGGAGTTTGGCACTCGCTAAGCCGATACCAGAGCTGCTGCCGGTAATGAGTATAGTTTTTGTTGTCATGGTGACCTGAGAACAAGTGTTTTCAGGAAATGTTCAATCCACGACTTTTAATCAAGAAAAGCGAATAGGTTTACTGTAAGTCGCAAATAAACCGGCCAATAAGATGCCAATACCGCTCAGCACTATACCACGGACAATATATTCCACTGTTGTGATCATGAGGGTGGATGGGTGGGCAAAAACCAAACTGTCTAGGCCAATGGCTATGAAAAAAGTAAGGAGCAATTGCGAAAAACGTATCCAGCGGCTACTTGAACTGGTCATAAAAAACTGAGCAGCTAAAATCAAGGGGAGGGGAAGCAACAGGAGTGGGCCGCTTACCAATAACCAGTTGGCTAAACCCAATAATAATGCGCCTATTACACCGAAAAACAGTGAAGGAATAAAAGCGCGAAGTTGGTATAGCAACATAATAAGTAGAGTAGAACAAAGGTAAGCCCCCTTATGTTAACTACAGATAAACAGTGAGTTAAGTTCAGGTTAAATCAGGTTTTTCTTTCAGCAAAAAGCGAAAATTGATTTGTCACATCAGCGTAGGCTGCTTTTGGCAAAAGAAAACTTAGAGCATTTGTCCTGTGAAACTAGCGTTCTCTCTTTTGAGCTTGATTTTATAAAAGAGTCACCTTTACCAAAACTTCCTTCTACAACATTCAAAAGCTAATTTTAATCCTGAAAACACTAATTTTAGGTTTTCTTAAATAGAGCTATGACGCGTTTTCTCAAGATAGGTATTGTAATTTTGGCTGCTTTTGTTGTGGGATTCCTGTTGTATTCTCAATTTTTCAAAACGAATCAAGTCAAAATTGGCGATGGAAGTCGTTTGCCCGACTTCAGTTTTATGAAGCTTGGTGAAAAAGGAACACTCGACAGAGGCGACCTTGATGCTGGTAAAACCGTGGTGGTTTATTTCAGTCCTAACTGCAGTCATTGCCAGAAGTTGGCCAGTGACTTGGGAAGTAAGGTCGAATATCTCACTGAAATAAATTTCGTTTGGATCACCCGCTTCGACGAGGGCGAAGCACTGCAATTTGCGAAGTCGATGAATTTATGGGAGAAAAAGAACCTTTACTTTGGGCTAGATAAGGATGCTAACTTTTATCGTTATTTCGGCGATATGTTCATTCCTTCCACTTATATCTACGACGAAAACGGTAAACTTTTACAACAACTGAATCAGGATGCCATGGTGCGCGATATTATGCTTGTTTATGACGGTGGGGTGAGTGACAAATTCAGGAAAACACGCTAAGCGATTTTTATAAACCAAAGCGCAAAAATAAAGCCCGTAATCCTTTCAGATGACGGGCTTTATGCTTTCCGGGAAAATTATGCCAGCATACGTACGGGTGCTTCGAGCAATCCTTTGAGGGACTGTAAAAATTCGGCACCACTTGCGCCATCTACCGCACGGTGATCGCAGCTTAGGGTAACTTTCATCATTTGCCCTACAGCCAGTTGACCATTTTTCACCACAGGGGTTTCACGTATGGCACCAACTGCCAAAATGCATGCATCGGGTGGATTAATGATAGCTGTAAACGCTTCGATGCCAAACATCCCAAGATTAGATATGGTAAAAGTATTGCCTTCCCAATCGCTAGGTTGTAGTTTTTTCTCTTTGGCCTTGCCGGCATAAACCTTCACTTCGCTCGCGATCTGTGAAAGCGGTTTGTTATCGGCAAAGCGAACTACTGGTACGAGTAGACCTTCTTCAACCGCCATGGCCACACCAATGTGTACATGTTCGTTAAAACGGATTTTATCACCCAACCAGCTCGAATTGACTTTAGGATGTTTGCGTAATGCGATCGCAGATGCCTTGATGACCATATCGTTGAACGATACCTTGGCGCTTGCAACGGTGTTAATTTCGGTGCGGGCAGCCATGGCGGCTTCCATATTGATGTCGATGGTGAGATAAAAGTGCGGCGCGCTGAACTTGCTCTCGGCTAAACGGCGGGCAATAGTTTTCCGCATTTGTGACACTGTTACCTCCGTAAATGCTTCTACACCCACGGCAGCTGCAAAACTTGGTGCAGTTGCAGCAGCTGGTGCTGGTGCATTTTCGATGTCACGTTTTACAATGCGTCCGTTATCGCCGCTGCCTTGCAACTTGCTGAGGTCGATGCCTTTTTCTTCAGCAATTTTACGGGCAAGTGGAGATGCTTTTAAGCGTTCGTCGCCTGAAACTGCAGCTACCGGTGCTGGAGTAGCCGTTGCAGCTACTGCAGGACTTTCAGCGGTGGCTGTTTTTTCGGCCGGTTTTTCTTTTTCTGGAGCAGATGCAGCGGCTGGTGCGTCACCGTCGAGCAGACTTTTATAATCTTCACCGGCTTTACCTACGATGGCAATGATGGCATTTACAGGAACTGATGCTCCGTTTTCTACCCCGATGTATAGCAATACGCCATTATCAAAATTCTCCAATTCCATGGTGGCTTTGTCGGTTTCAACGTCGGCGAGTATATCGCCTGATTTCACCTGATCGCCTACCTTTTTGTGCCATGCTGCGATCACCCCTTCGGTCATGGTGTCGCTCATTTTCGGCATCCTAATTACTTCTGCCATTACAGCTTCATTTACGGTTCAAAACGGCTGCTAAAATAGCCCAAAATAAGTTCACATCAAAAGAAGCACTGTGTATGCGGCGGCTTTCCTTAAATTTAACGCAGCAATCTTATGACCTACGCCCAGCCCGATTTAAATCAATTGGAATTACTCCGCGCCTGCGTGGGTGCCGAACATATTTCACAAGCGCCCGAAGTGCTTGAAATTCACAGCAAAGACGAAACGGAAGATTTACGCTATCTGCCAGAAGTGGTAGTTTTTCCGGGCACCGCTGAAGAAGTGGCGGCTATACTGCGAATATGCAATGACCATAAACTTGCGTTAACCACCCGAGGAGCAGGAACAGGCTTGAGTGGTGGCGCACTTCCTGTTTTTGGCGGTGTAGTTTTATCGACAGTGCGTTTGAATCGTATTTTGGAGATTGATACACGAAATCTGCAAGCAACGGTAGAGCCAGGAGTGGTGACCGAATTTTTTCAGCAGACGGTAAAAGCCGAAGGATTGTTTTATCCACCCGACCCGTCGAGCAGAGGATCTTGTTTTTTGGGAGGTAATTTAGCTGAATCGGCTGGTGGTCCTAAGGCCGTGAAATATGGTACGACTAGAGATTATGTACTCAACTTACAAGTCGCCTTGCCTTCGGGTGAGCTCATCTGGACAGGTGCGAATGTGCTCAAAAATGCAACGGGATACAATCTTACCCAATTAATGGTTGGCAGCGAAGGGACCTTAGGTGTAATTACGAAGGTGGTTTTTCGGTTATTGCCACATCCACAACAGGATTTATTACTGTTGGTGCCATTTGATTCGCTGGAAAATGCTTGTGCGGCTGTTTCTGCCGTTTTTAGAGCGGGTATAATACCTTCGGCCATGGAATTTATGGAACGAGATGCCATAACATGGTCGGCGCATTACCTCAAACAAGAACTACAGCTTCCCGAAACAGTTCAAGCTCATTTGCTAATTGAGCTTGATGGGAACTATATGGAGCAGCTGTATCTAGAAGCAGAACAAATTTTCGGCATCATGGAGTCCTTTGGTGCTGGGGAGGTAATGCTGGCCGAAGCGAGTCATCAAAAGGAGCAACTCTGGAAATTGCGGCGCAATGTAGCCTATGCAGTTAAAGCCAATTCCATCTATAAAGAAGAAGACACTGTTGTTCCCCGAGCCGAATTGCCCGTATTAATCAAGTCGATTAAGGAAATAGGTCAGAAATATGGTTTTAAATCTGTGTGCTACGGTCATGCCGGCGACGGTAATGTTCACGTTAATATTATACGTGGCGAATTAGACGAGAC
>JBDNIH010000212.1:0-1348 GCA_041688385.1 Bacteroidia bacterium | reverse complement strand
CGCGATTCTTCTGGTAAGCCCGCGGTCAGCAAACAGGGCGTAACCGGTTTCACTAGGTTCCAGCCCATATGAGGCACTTTTAAACCGGTCATGGCCGGGAATTTAATGGTATCGGCCGCTATCCAGCCCAAACCTGGCATTTTGCCTTCTTCACTCCCACGGGTAAGCAATTGCATACCCAAACAAATACCTAATATGGGTACTTTATCTACCAAAGCTTTTTGGTCGAGCACTTCCTTAAAACCGGCATCTATGATACGGCGCATGGCATAATCAAAAGCACCTACTCCCGGTAGTAATATTTTGGTTGCATCTGCTATTTGTTGCAGCTCAGCGGTAATTTCCGCCTCAACGCCTATACGTTTAAACATATTTAAGACAGAGCCTACATTGCCCATGCCGTAATCGACTATGATTATTTTTTCCATCCTTCTCTGAATTAATGCAATTGGTCTTTCTCCATTACTTCGGCATAACTGCCCGTTTTTACCACTTTACCCTTCTCCATGAGGAAAAGTTGGTCACACATGGCCACGGTGCGTAAACGGTGGGCAACAATAAGGATGGTTTTTTCGCCATGTAATGCAGCTATGGAATTCATAATACCGTCCTCGGTGGCATTATCCAATGCGCTGGTAGCTTCATCGAGCACCAAAACCGTTGGTTTGTGGTATAATGCCCGGGCAATACCTATACGTTGCCGTTGACCACCGGATATGCGCACCCCGTTTTCACCTATAATGGTATCCAAACCTTCAGGTAAACTTTGTACAAATTCTTCTATTTGAGCCAGTTTTACCGCTTCAAGCACTGCCTCTTCATCAATTTGCTCTGGTTTTAACCCAAAAGCGATATTATTTCGCAGCGTATCATCCAGAAAATAGATGGTTTGTGGAACGTATCCAATCTGGCTTTGCCAAGCGCGGATATCATCGTGTATGTCGATGCCATCTACCAAAACTTTTCCCGAAACTGGTTTTAACAAACCAAGTATGATGTCGATACTGGTGCTTTTGCCGGAGCCACTTTTGCCTATAAAGCCAATGGTTTTCCCAACGGGTATATTGAGATCTACTTTCAAAAATTCACCTTCGGTTCCCTCATAACTGAATTGCACTTCCTTTAACTCAATTTCATCTTTGAAAGCGAGGGGTCGCGTCACTATTTCCGGTTCTAAATCTTTAAAACCAAGATTTTCATCATATAATCGATTAATGGAAGGTTCCGCATATTTGATAGTCTGTACAGCAGCTACCATACGATTAAGCGATGGTATGATGCGGAAAGCAGCCGCCACGAATATGGCTAGGGTAGGTATAATTGCTTCTAAAGGCCGGCCTTGATAAAT
>JBDNIH010000211.1:0-14022 GCA_041688385.1 Bacteroidia bacterium | reverse complement strand
TATCCAAGGGCAAGGGGTGGAAGTTTTTAGCGCCTCGATAGAAATCAAAGGTCGCTAAATTGCTTGCGAGCACCGGGCAACCACAGGCCAATGCCTCTGCTATAACGATGGAAAAAGTCTCAAAGAAACTTGGCATACAGAGCACTGTTGCACTTTGGTATAGCTTCGACAAAGCCAACTCTTCTTGAAATCCCAGCCATTGAATATCGGGGTACTGTGCGTATCGTTGCTTGTCGGCGTGGGTATATGCACCGGCCACTTGCAATCCTAGCTCAGGGAAAAGCTGCCTCAAATCTTGCCAAAGTTGAAATACAAAGTCAAAATTCTTTTCTGGTGCTAGGTTAGATACATGTAGTAAACGGAGTGGCTGTTTTGCTTCAGCCTGAGCAGCAACTCTAAATACAGCTGTATTCACAATGTTGGGCAAAACATGATACCGGTTCATTAAGCCCCTCGCCCGCATGCTGTCGGCGAGATAGCTCGAAACAGTGAGTACGCGCTCTGCCCTATCCACGATTAAACGCGTAAAGTACTTTAGATAAAAACCTTTATATCCTTGTCCTTCAGGTAAATAACCAGACCAATGTTCAATAATAATATAAGGTCTGGCCAAGAGTAATTGATATAGCCAGGCCAGTATTCCGGCACGCCAAAGTACGTTCACCACGAATAAATCACTTTTACCCGTAGCTTTTTCTTTTGCCAAAACAGCAGCGTTCAAGGCCCTCAAATAGCGCCAAGACCTACTAATTGCGTTTTTACCGGGCGGATAACTTGCCACCCAATGCTGAACACCGGCAATGGTTTGGTGAGCAACACTTAGTTTAGCACTGCCTGGCTGTGCAACCGCAGCGACCAAAGCAACCTCATCTCCTTCACCCTTTGCCATAGCCGCTGCGTGTTGCCAAATAAAGAGGCCGTTGCGGGAAGCAGGCGTTTCAGGGTACCACGAAGCGAGAAAAAGAAAGTTCATATTCAGGTAAAAATGCGAAATGCAGCAAAAGGAACGTTAAAACTACACGAATTCGCCTAATTTTGAACTTTCGTTTCTTCAATAAACCTTTGAAAAGTCTCCTCTTCACCCTTTTATGCCTTTTTCCGTTGCTTCTCGAGGCACAGAATAAAAGTATAATTACCATCGAAAAATCGCGTGAAGGCACCTATGAGGAGGCAAACGGTGTCAAAATGCGCAAGCTCATTGGCGATGTTATTCTCCGTCAAAATGATGTACAGCTATTTTGTGACAGTGCTTACCTCTACATACTGGAGAACAAAGCCACTGCCTTTGGGCGTGTGCGCATACTACAGCCAGGAAAAATGGATGCTACTGCTGGTTATTTGGAATATGACGGCAATACCAAAGAAACCTATCTCAAAGGCAATGTGGTGGTTACTGATGGGGAGATGATCTTAAAAACAGATATTCTCTTTTACAATACCGCTTCCAAGATCGCCTATTATAACTCCCCAGCAGTGATTACTAATGCCGAAGCCGTGCTCAAAAGCAAACAAGGCCGGTACGATAGTAATTTGAAAAAGCTGTTTTTCAGGAAGAATGTAACCATCGACCATCCTGATTTTCAATTGAAGGGAGATACGCTGCATTACCAAACGGTAACCAAAAAAGCTGATTTTTTCGGCCCCACTTTCATTTATTCCAATCGTAGTACGACTTATACCGAAGGAGGCTGGTTCAAAACCCAAACAAGAGAATCATTTCTAACCAAAAACGGGCAGGTCGTAATCGATAGCCATCAGTTTATCCGTGCCGATACCATCTACTTTAACGACAGCCTCCAGCGTGGCTATTGCAAAATAGGTGTACAAATCATCGACACCTTGGAAAAAACTGAGATTCGGGGTGGTTATACCCGTTTCGACCGCAAAAAAGGCACTTCGGTGGTCTATGATTTTCCACTAATGATGAATTTCAGCGACCCAGATACCCTCTACCTTACGGCTGATACTATTTACCAAAATCGCATCGGTGACACCAGCAATGTTCTTTTGGCACACTTTCAACCCGTTATTAAGAAATCAGATTTGCTCTTATTGTGCGACTCGCTGAGTTATGTCGAGTCCGATTCCGTCTTCAAGTTTTTTCGGGATCCTGTGATCTGGTCCGATGCCTTTCAAATCACCGCTATTTTCATGGAGTTATTTACGCGCGGAAGTGATTTCGACAGACTCGAGATGTACAAAGACGGTTTTATGGTGAAGGAGGAAGACAGCGTTCGTTTTAGTCAAATCAAAGGCAAAGACATGACCGCCTGGTTTGAAAACCGACAGATGTCGCAAATTGACGTTAAAGGCAATGGGGAGAGCATCTACTATGTAGAGCGCGCTGATGGCAGTTTGATGGGTGCTAATAAGATTGAGTCGACCGATATCACCATTCTTATGGAAGACAATCGTCCAGTAGATATTCGTTTTTATATCGCACCAGTAGCCATACTCTACCCTATCGATAAAGTTGACCCCTATGCATTTCGTTTAAAAGGCTTCAAATGGGAAGCTGAACGAAAAAAATTAGCCTCCTTCCGTATGGAGCAGGCCTTTATTTGCAATCCCGATCGCGGTTTGTACCAGCTCCTCAATCGGCAGCCAGCCGCTGATTTACCAGTGCCAGCAATTCAGCTTCTTGTTCCAGTACCTGCTGCAGAATAGTTTCCGCTTGACTCATAGCTTTATCTGAGTAACTTTTGTCTTTAATGCCGCTAATATTAACTTTTACGTTCAAATAAGCACCATACACTGCCGTGCGCGCGCAGAGTACGCCAACGCCAGCATCTGTAACTGAATTGGGATTGCCTTTTTCAATCATTGCCCTCAGCAAAGGGAAAGATTGAAGACTAAGGCGCATTACTGCTAAGGGTGTTTCGATAGCCACCACCGTTGCTGATTGAATGGCTGCAGAACGAATCTGTTTTTCTTCAGTGGTTGATTTTGGAAGCGCAAAAGCTTGCATAATGCCGTCGAAAGCGAGGGTGTCCTCGTCGACCTTCGTCAATAACTGCTCTTTCAGTCGTTGACAAGCGACTGCATTTTCATTAAAATAGTCGAACTGCTCTTCCCATCCCCTTTTAGCTGCCGATAAATTGGCCACCATTGCTCCGAGCGACACACCGAGGACCCCAATGTAGGCCGAAATAGATCCGCCACCAGGTGCGGGTGATTCGGAAGCGGTTTCGTTCGCAAATGCCTTCAAATCCATGCGCACCAAACGACAAGCAGCTTGGTCGGCAATGACGTATTCGATAATTTTTTTCTGCGGATCAAAAGGAGCTAGCTCTGCCAGCCCCATAGAGCGTACGGCGGTAGTTATTAACTCCGCCTCTGAAACGCCCGCAGAGCGTTCCATTTTAACTAGGAAGTAGCGTCCAGCTTCCAGCATAGCTTGTAGTGGTATAAGACCAACAAGTTCTGAGCCGGTTATTCGCACCCCTCTTTCGCCAGCCGCCCGCACCACTTCATCGAAAGCGATATGCACCGGTGTCACCTCCACATTCGTCAGATTCATAGAGATTTGGGCGAAACCATATTCTTCGATATACCAACCCACTGCTTTTACCGACTTCAATGTCCCAGGTATGCGAATAGGCTCGCCATTTGCATCGTTTTCTACATCTCCCAAAACCGGGTGACCTATACGTTTGATACGGCCAGCTTCGCGTACATCAAAAGCGATGGCATTGGCAATGCGGGTAGAAGGAGTATTTAAGTTAATATTGTATGCAATCAAAAAGTCACGTGCCCCGATAACCGTAGCACCTGATTGGGCATTAAATACTGCAGCGCCGAAATCAGGTTTCCAATGAGGATCCTGGAGTTTATTGGGCAGCCCTTCGTACTCCCCGGCACGAATGGTGGCCAGGTTCTGACGCTCTATTTTGCTCGCCGCCTTTTCGTAGAGATAAACAGGGATACCAAGTTCTTCCCCGACTCTTTTGGCCAATTTCCGAGCATATTCAGCCGTTTCCTCCATGCTGATGCCGCTAATTGGAATCAAAGGACAAACATCGGTAGCACCCATACGGGCGTGTTCACCACTGTGCTTGCGCATATCAATGACTTCGCTAGCCTTTTTTATAGCCTGAAAAGCAGCTTCAATAACCACTTCGGGTGCGCCCACAAAAGTCACGACTGTACGGTTAGTGGCTTTACCTGGATCCACGTCTAGCAGTCTTACCCCGCTAACCGACTCAATTTGATCGGTAATTTGTTTAATCACAGTCATATCGCGACCCTCTGAAAAATTGGGTACGCACTCTATCAGTTTTTGCATCGGCATTGGCTTAAAGTTGCAAAGTTAGGGTTTCGTCCGACGCAATAAAGAGATAACATCTTTGCCTTATATTGCCACAAAGAAGTAGTATGAAACGTTTTGCAAGCACACTCTGCTTATTGTTTTCACCCTTCCTGTTGTGGGCACAACTCCAATCAGGGCCCATGTTGGGACATATTGACCTGCGTTCAGCAAAAATTTGGGTACAGACCGAAAAAGAAGCTTTAGTAAGGCTTGAAATCAAAAAACACCTCAGTAGTGAGCCTTGGCAATGGGTTAAAACTAAAAAGTCGCATGCTGATAATGCGTTGTGCGTCACTTTTGATATTGGCCAATTAGAACCAGGAACAAGCTATACCTATCGGCTCAAAGTGGGCGGCAAGGAAGTAGCTAGGCCCTATCCTTTACAATTTACTACACAAAGCCTTTGGCAATGGCGCAATGATCCACCTGCGTTTAAACTTGCCATGGGCAGTTGTAACTATATAAACGAATCTGCCTATGACCGTCCCGGCAAACCTTATGGTGGTGATTATTTCATTTTCGAAAAAATAGCTGAAACGAAACCTGACCTCATGTTGTGGCTTGGCGACAATACCTATCTGCGAGAAGCTGATTGGAGTAGTCGTTCAGGTGTAATGCACCGCTACGGTCACAGCAGATCGATTCCTGAAATGCAAAAATTATTGGGGACGTGCCCAAATTATGCCATTTGGGATGACCATGACTTTGGGCCAAACGACGCCAACCGCAGCTGGGTGCACAAAGACTGGACGCGTGAAGCCTTCCAATATTTTTGGGCCAACCCAAGTTATGGGCTTACGCCCGGCAACGGAATTACAACTGCTTTTACCCACAACGACATTGACTTCTTTTTGCTTGACGACCGTTGGTATCGCAGCTCCGAACAACTCGTTGATAGTTGTGCTAGGGAGATGCTCGGACAAGCGCAAATCGATTGGTTGATCAACGCCTTAAAGTTTAGTAATGCACCTTACAAAATTGTAGCGAACGGCAGTCAGGTATTAAACAGTATGGCCCTTTATGAAAATTATGCTCAATTCCCATGTGAGCGGGATCAACTGCTCAAACGTATTGGGGAGGAAGGTATTAAAAACGTCGTTTTTGTCACAGGTGACCGCCACCACAGTGAAATAAGTCGCATAGAAAGCGCTGGCATCATTATGCACGATGTGACTGTCTCGCCACTTACTTCTTCTTTCCCTGCCAACCGCGATAATGAGCCCAATGCGAATCGTTTGGCAGGAAGCCTAATATTAAAGCGTAATTTTGCTGTATTCGAATTTAGCGGAGCTAGAAAAGAGCGTCAGCTACTTATTCGTTTTATCGATAATACGGGGAAAGAGGTTTATCAATACCGTCTTCCCCAACAACCTTAATATAAGTGTATGAAATTTCGCCCTTGGCAAATAAAATGGATGTTATCTCTTTTTCCGCCGTTATTGTTTTCAAGGGTAAGGGTGAAAGCCATAGCCGACGACTTCCGGTGGGCTGAAGTTGGTGTACGTCACAGCGTGTTTAACAAAAACCTTCAGAAAACCATTTTTGGAGGGACTATTTTCAGTGCTTTTGATCCATTTCATGCCATTCTGTTTTGGCAGATATTCGCACATCGGGGTCAAAAGCTAGAAGCTTGGCTTAAAAGTGCTGAAATTGACTATAAAAAACCTGCCTCTTCCGATCTACTGATTCGTTTTGACATTTCAGAAGCAGACGTTTTGGCGGCAGAAGCCGCTTTGAAGGAGGTCGGAAAATACCAGCAATGGATGACGGCGCAGGCCATTGACAAACAAGGGAATGTTTGCGCAGAGGCTCGCCTACTCGTGTATTTACGCAACTTTAAGGGACATTCTGCCAATTTCTAATAGGCATTAAGTGCCTCTTGCTAGAAAATTATTTATATTAATGTTTAAACTTCAATGTTTAGCCGTTATATTTGTTTCAAATTAAAGCTCAAACAATGAAAAAATTCTTACTTGCAGCAACCGTCGTGGCTAGTGCTTCTTTGGTTGCTTTTACAACAACGTTAAAAACTGAATCTGCAAACACCGAGGCTGCTGTATTAGCCGCTGACCTCCCAACGGCAGGGAACTGGTCACTCGATGCTGTTCATTCAAACGTCAAATTCACGGTATCTCACTTGGTTATTTCTGAAGTAGACGGCCATTTCAAAATGTTCGATGGTACAATGACCAACGCCAAGGCTGACTTCACTGATGCTAAAATTGAATTTACTGTTGATGTAGCTTCTATCAGCACCGACAATAGCATGCGTGACGACCACCTCAAATCAGATGACTTTTTTAATGCCGCCAAGTTTCCAAAAATGAAATTTGTAAGCAAGTCATTTAAAAAAGTAAGTGGCAACAAATATGAACTCGCAGGTGATTTGACCATCCGTGACGTAACCAAGCCAGTAATCTTCGCAGTAACTTATGGCGGTATCGTAAAAGATCCTTATGGCAACATAAAAACTGGTTTTAAAGCGAAAAGCACCATCAACCGCAAAACGTTTGGCTTGAAATGGAGTGCCGTTACCGAAGCCGGTGGTGTGGTGGTCGGCGATGATGTCGACATCAATCTGAACATACAATTGGCTAAAAAAGGTTAAGAATCTTATAAATTTATGCCCTGACCCAATAATGGGTTGGGGCATTGTTTTTTTTATGGGTATACAAGAAGATATCAAACAAAAACGAGCATTCAAGAATGAATACCAGAAAGCAATAGTGAATTTACTCTTCACTTTTGGCTGGTTACAGGAAAAAATCAGAATTGCCATTGAACCTTTTGACATTACCATGCAGCAATACAATGTGCTGCGCATTCTTCGTGGCAGCCATCCTGATCCAATTAGCACTCAAGAAATTCGAAAACGGATGCTCGACAAAATGTCGGATGTATCGAGAATAGTAGACCGCCTTATTTTAAAAAAACTAGTTGTTAAACGTATTTGTGCAGACGACAAAAGGTTAGTAGATGTCACCATTAGCGATGCAGGATTAGCGCTACTCGTTAATATGGAATCTTATGAAGTGAAGATGAATGCGATAACGCATGCCATATCCGAGCAGGAGGCGGCAGAGCTAAATCGTATCCTCGATAAAATGCGCGACTAAAGCGTGTGCCGTTTTAATTTATCTTCACCTTCTTTTTAGACCTACTTCCTTGTCCCACAACTCTCTTCACCCCGATTCACAGCTGGTTTCATTGTTTCATGATCCAGCACAGCATCAAGGCGCTGTCAAGGTTCCGATTTACCAATCCTCTACCTTCTGTTTTCCGAACGCCGCTGCTATGAAGCGCATTTTTGCTATCAAAAATGGCTTTGAAAAATTTGCGGTTAACGAAGAAGAACCCATGGTATATGGGCGATGGAATCACCCCGGCCTACAAGCTGTTGAGGCGCGTTTGTGCGTGTGGGATGGCGGAGAAGCCGCTTTGGCCTTCGAATCAGGCATGGCAGCTATTAGCAGCTGTTGGCTTGCACTTTTGCGCCCCGGCGATTTTATCTTGTATAGCAATCCTGTGTACGGTGGCTCCGATGCCTTTATCCACCAGCAACTTGCGGCAATGCAAATTGGCTGCATCCCTTTTGATGCTTCCGAAACAGCTACTGACGTCCTAGACCGAATTCAAGCGGCTGGTTTAACTGCAAAAATTAGGCTTGTCCATGTAGAAACGCCTTGTAACCCCCACAATCTTATGATTGATTTGGCGGTGGTAAACCAATTAAAGAAAGCCCTTTCAACTCCTGAAAAAGAGGTTTTAGTAACTGTCGATAATACCTATTACGGGCCGGTTTTTCAGCAACCTATTAAACATGGTGCTGACCTGGTCTTATACTCTGCGACCAAATACATAGGTGGTCATAGTGATGTAATGGCGGGCGCTTGTATTGGCCGGAAAGAGCTCATTACAATCATCAGAAGCTGGCGCACTCAATTGGGCGGCACAGCGTCTCCTTTTACCTGCTTTTTGCTGCTTCGGAGTTTGGAGACGCTCTCGTTACGCATGGAAAAGTCGGCTAATAATGCCCGAAAACTGGCAGAATGGCTACACACACATCCCAAAATAAGCCGCGTTTACTTCCCAGAGCTTTCAGGTGAAGCTGATACTACCAACAATCAAATTTTCCGCAAACAATGTGAAGGTGCCGGGGCTATGATTGCATTCGATCTAAAAGGAGATGAAGCTGCTGCTTTTCGCTTTTTGGATGCTTTGAAGCTTATTCGATTAGCGGTGAGTTTAGGAGGAACAGAAAGTTTGTGTACCCACCCCGCTACCACTAGTCATGCCCCGCTTTCGCAAGCCGACCGGTTAAAATATGGCATAGGTGAAACCATGATTCGCTTCTCCGTAGGCATAGAACATGCCACCGATCTGCAAAATGATTTAAGCCAAGCCTTAGAAAAGGTATAGGTCTACTTTTTTCTGAGTATAGCTCCGAAGAGCACGTCTCCTCCTACTGTCGACGTTTGGAAATACTGCTGCTTTTCAAGTTTCAGTTCAGGCAAAGCAGCTAGTTTTTCAACTACGTCTTCATTCTCTTGGCGGTAAACCGAACAAGTGAGATAAATGAGCCTTCCACCTGCTTTCAACGCGAAAGAAAGCTGTTTAGCGATACGGTATTGTTTATCGGTAAATTCTGCCAAGGTTTTGGCGTCGAATTGCTCGAGTACTTCCGGTGTATTTGCCCAGGTGCCTGATCCACTGCATGGCACATCGGCCAGAATCGCATCAAACTGTTTGGGGAAGGATTGTTGCATGGCCAAAGCACCCAATACCGTATGATCTACTACAGCCTGGCTGTAATTACGTAGACCAGACTTTTTGAAACGCTCGTGTAGGTTTTTGAGTATATTATCACGTATATCGGTGACAAAGAGACTAATTCCAGGCTCCATATCGTATAAAAGCAAAGATTTACCACCCGCTCCAGCGCAAGCATCGAGCCAGCGTTCGCCGGCCTTGGGTACGAACAAGCCTGATGTTAGCTGCGACGCCAAATCCTGCACTTCTATTTTTGCTTGCTGCCAAGCTTGAAGCGGCTCGAGTTTTGTGCCCGCCTTAACGGCGAGGGCTTGGGCGCTGCTTTCGGTACTTTCAAAGGGGATGCCTGCCTTTTCCAATTCGTTTTTCACCGATTGTTCTTTGCCTCTGCGTAAACGGAGCCACAATTTACGTTGCAGTAAGTGTGATTTTAGAAAATCATCCTTGACAACCTCCGTGGAAATAGAGGTAGCTTCCGGGAAGTAGTTATCCCAGTCGGCCTCGATGCCAAGTTGTTTTAAGCTTTCCCAACGATCAGCGGCCGTTTGATCCCAAGCTGTTTGATAGAGCTTTTCACTCCAGAATTGAACAAAAAAATCGGCCTCCTGTGGCTCACAAAGGTAGCGCCCCAGTAAAACTTGGACTTCTTTCGACTGCTCAGGGAAAAGGCGCTTGACCCTGAAATAATCGAAGACAAAAGTCCCTACTTCGCGGCGATCGCGTGAACCCATTTTGGGGAAGGACTTAAAATGTCCGGGTAAAAAATTCGCCAGACTGCCTTGACGGAACGCTTTGAGCGCCTGTAGGGTCTGGGTCATCCGTAAGTCGGGATGCATCAGGGTATGGGTTTAAATTGGTAATCGCGGTAAGCAAGTATGCGAACTGCCTTGTTTATAAGTTGGTCTTCTTCTTCAAAAAAGTTGAAATCCTGCGAAAGCTGTTTACTGTTCTCCTTGAAATTGGTTGATTTCCATTTCTGATGTTCAATCCAACGTTCGCCGATAAATAAAGCATGGTCGAACGCCACAAAGGCTCCTGCCTGCGGTTCGCCATCAAACTTTTCTTTAAAGAGTTCTTGAAACCGAATACTACCCGGCTGGTTAAAAACTACTGATGTGGCGCTTGTTACATAAACAGGTAGCTGCGCCAGTAATTCGGGGTCGGCTGTTGGGAAATTCACCCAATTCGGCAATCCAAATACCTCTAACTGAAACGCTATTTGTAGCTCAGTTAATTGTTTAAGACAATGAATGACGTAGTTTTCATCGGGCGACGGAATATAGACGATATTTTTTCGTCCCTTCACCAATTTAGCCTGAATTTCGGCCTTGGTTGGTCGCTTTTTTTCGATTATCCGTACGCCCGTTTGTTGTTCTTGCAAAGCAGTTAAAATGCGCGTTTCTAGCTCTGTTTTTCGGGTTAAGACGAGTATAGCCGCGTTTTCCTTTTTAGCATACCTAACAATACGAGCGGTGTGCATCTCCATAGGCGGGCGACTCTCAAACCACCGCTTTTCACTGCTCAGATAAATACGAAAAACTTCTGCTTCGTAATGAATGACAATGGGCGCAGCTGAATCAGGCATTGCATCAACCGGGCTTTTAGCTGTATTCACTACTTCTACCTGAATAGGTAAACCACGGCGGTTCAAACTGTCGAAACCAACCAAAAAGCCTTCCAAAATCTGTAGTCGTTCAAAAAGTGCATTTTCGGCCAATTGATCTTCTTCTAAAGGCAAGCGTAATTGGAGTACGAGTGGCTTTTTCTCCGGGTTTTCTGCTTGAATTTCGGGATCAGCTATTTTAACCGATATCTTTTCGGACTTGGTCGCATTTTTTTCAGAAACAGGTACTTTGGCCTTGCATGCTTGCACAAAAAACAAGCAGCAAACCCAAATGAAAAACTGTTTACTCCCACTCAATGGTCGCAGGTGGCTTCGAACTAATGTCATAAACAACTCTGTTTACCCCTTTTACTTTATTGATAATCTCATTAGAAACTTTGGCTAAAAATTCAAAGGGCAAATGACACCAATCGGCTGTCATGCCGTCGAGACTTTCAACGGCACGTAAGGCAATTACGTACTCGTAAGTCCTTTCATCACCCATTACTCCCACCGATCGTACCGGCAAAAAAATGGCACCTGCTTGCCATACTTTGTCGTAGAGCCCAAAGGCTTTCAGGTTTTCGATATAGATGTCATCGGCCTCTTGTAAGATACGGACTTTCTCCGGGCTTATGTCGCCTAATATCCGGATACCCAAGCCCGGGCCCGGGAAAGGATGGCGTCCGAGTATGTCCATAGGTATACCCAAGGCCTTGCCCACTTCACGTACCTCGTCTTTAAATAGGGTATTCAACGGCTCCACCACCTTTAGTTTCATGTTTTCGGGTAAACCACCCACATTGTGGTGCGACTTAATGGTCTGAGAAGGACCGTTGACCGAAATTGATTCGATTACATCGGGATAAATAGTGCCTTGTCCTAACCAGCTTACCTCCTGAATCCTGTGCGACTCCTGATCGAAGACATCGATAAACGCCTTTCCAATGGCCTTACGTTTGGCTTCTGGCTCTGAAACACCTTTTAGGGCGGCGTAAAACTGATCTGCTGCCCTTACGCCAGTTACATTGAGGTCGAGACGTTTGTAGATTTCAAGCACTTTTTCAAATTCATCTTTCCGCAGCAAGCCATTGTCAATAAAAATGCAGTGCAATTGTTTGCCGATAGCATGTTGTATAAGCACAGCAGCCACAGTCGAATCTACGCCACCACTCAAACCCATCACTACTTGATCTTTTCCCAACTTGGCTTTTAGGCCAGCAATCGTATTTGTGATAAAATGGTCGGGCGTCCAATCTTGACTGCATCCGCAAATACCAACTAGAAAATTATAAATGAGTTTTTTGCCATCGGCACTGTGGGTTACCTCGGGGTGAAATTGTATGCCATAAATATTTTTACCGGTAACACAAAAGGCTGCGTTTGTTACCGATTCGGTACTTGCCAACAAGTCAACTCCAGGCGCCAACATGGTTATTGTATCGCCATGCGACATCCAAACCTGACTACCTAAATTAACGTCTTTAAAAAGTGGATTGGGTTGGAGATAGGTTAGATTGGCACGACCATATTCTCTGGTTTTGGAAGGCATTACGCTTCCTCCTTGTTGTTTGGTGAGCAGTTGTGCTCCGTAACAAACACCCAAAACAGGATAATTTGCTAAGATTTGCTGCAAATCGGGGTTCGGCCCCTTCGGGTCGTTGGTTGAATACGGACTCCCCGACAGAATGACGCCTTTTATATCAGCATCGAGTTTCGGGATTTTGTTGAAGGGATAAATTTCACAATAAACATGTTGTTCGCGCACCCTTCTGGCAATGAGTTGGGTGTATTGTGAGCCGAAATCGAGTATGATGATTTTTTGCATGCCCAAAAATAGGCAGTTAGCGACGATTTATGAAGTCCGAAAGCAACTGTTTCCACGCTTGATTTTGTAGGTTTGTAAGATGCGGAAAGCTTTGTTTCTCGATCGCGACGGTGTTGTCAACCATGATCCAGGCGATTATACCACCCATCCCGATGCATTTATTTTTAATCCAGGCATTTTCGACTTTTTGCTGGCTATGCAAAAAAGAGGCTATCGCTTGGTAATTGTAACCAATCAAGGAGGTATAGCAAAGGGTTTGTACGACATAAGCACTTTTGCCGCTATTAATCAAAAAATGTTGACTGCTTTTGCTACTGCTGAAATTCAAATCGATGAAGTGTATTTCTGTCGACATCATCCGGATTATGGGCAGTGCCTTTGCCGCAAGCCCAAAAGTTTGTTTATTGAAAAGGCCCTGGCACGTTTCGGCTACGCTGCTTCCAAAAGTTTTATGATTGGCGATCGGGAGAGAGATGTTACTGCCGCAGAAGGTGCAGGGGTCAAAGGCTATTTGGTCGAACAAAACAGTCTGCTAAAAAGTGAAGCTTTCCCTGATTTGTAAAGAAAAACGTTAAAAGTCTACTTATGCTGACTCGCATATTACTCCTAACACTTCTGCTTTTCGGCCTGCAAGGCGCAGTGCAAGCACAAAAAACCCAAATACTGCTTTTCTGGTCAGAGAGCTGTCCAATTTGCATCTTTTACGGCCCCGAAATACGCAGTCTACAAAATAAATTTGGAGATCAAACCGACTGGACTTTTGTCTTTCCGAATGCGGCATCCTCCGACAGTTTAGCTGCGGCTTATCTTAGTAAAAACCAGCTTAGCGGTAAAATTATAGTCGAGAACGCTACCCAATGGGTCTCAAATTATACCATTGAAGTAACACCTGAGGTGGTGCTGCTTTCGCCACAGGGTACAATTCTATATGCCGGACGTATAGACAATAGCTATGAAAAAATTGGTCGGCGTCGATACAAAGCCACCGCAACCGAACTCGCTGACCGGCTTACACTTATCGCAGATAAGCAAACATTTACCTATATTCGAACACGTGCAGTAGGCTGTTTTCTACATTCAAATCCCTAATATGAAGCGATTATTACTCTTGGCGTGTACCTTACTTCCCTTTTGGGGCTGGTCACAAATAACCTTTTCAGAGCATATAGCTCCTATTATCTATGCTAATTGTACGTCTTGTCACCGGCCAGGTGAAATTGGCCCCATGTCGTTTACCAGCTATAACGAAGTGGTGGCCTATGGTCAAATGATTAGTTTTACCACCCAAGCGGGTATCATGCCACCTTGGCAGCCAGACAAAACCTTTAGCACAATACTCGACCAGCGCAGCTTGACGGCACAAGAAATTGCGGATATATCAAGTTGGGTAAATAATGGTATGCCACGCGGCAATGTATCCCTTGAACCACCTTTGCCTAATTTCCCGACTGGCTCACAACTTGGTCAACCTGATCTGGTATTAAGTATGTCGCAAGCCTATATGCATCAAGG
>JBDNIH010000210.1:0-2252 GCA_041688385.1 Bacteroidia bacterium | reverse complement strand
GGTTCCATTAATCACAAGGTTACCTTGAAGACCTCCAGTACCTGTTAGCGCTTCGCCATTGTAGCCGTAAAACCTAAAAGTAATGGTGTTTATACCAGTTTGTGCGAGAACAAGGGTATTTCCAATGTAGCCAGCACTCACATCAGGACAAGTAATTACACCATTGGTGTCCGTAAGTCCTGTTCCAATAGTGGTCAGTGGTAATCCAGTGGAAAAATTATTCAAACTTGACCGCCACTGCCAAGTCCGTGGACCTGTGCTGCTTCGGCCAATACCAAACGCGATGCTGAGATTGCTTAAAGTCAATCCTGAAGCTGGCGTTATAGTAAACTGAAAATATTTACCCGTATCCACCGCGCCGGTTAAAGTTGGGATAAGCGCATCTAGCGCCCAGTCGTTGGCCCGTGAGTTACCAGTGCTTGAGGTTGAAGTTACGCCTACCTTGCGGAGGCTGTCGATGGTTAAACCGGGCACCGCTGTGCCGTTGTAACCAAAACTAGCAGCATTACCGGCTGTACCGGTGAAGTCGAAAGTCGCCGTGAACGCTTGACTCAAGCCGGACGTAACGTTCAAGAGCAAAACCGCAATGACAATTGCTCCAATTCTAATAAAATTCAATCGCATATCTAAAATTTTGATACCACAAAGTTAACCTTCGAGAAGGGGCCGCAAGTTAACCATAGGTTAATTAGTAGCCAAAGATTTACAAGGAATTAGCGCGCTACTTCTCCACCTTTTTCTGTTGATTAACTGATGGCGTACGTGCTAACCCTGTTGGTTGTTAAGGCTTCATGAATTTTTAGCTGGTTTAACCTCAACAACTATCCTCAGGCGAGATTATTTCGGCGCTTTGCGTAGCTTTGCAATCGCATGAAAATTTTCAATCGTATCCTGCTTTTTACTGCTCTGTTGCTAACCATCGCTGCTTGTCGTAAAACCGACTTCGTAGGTGAGCTGAATGGGAATATACCCCCACGCACCTTTACTGTGGTGGATACCATTTTCCGCTCGGGCGACGACCGGCTCACCACTACCGTAGCTATTCAGTGGTGGGGCGACGACCCCGATGGTTATATCACCGGTTATGAATTTACATTTGACGAGCTAATCAGCCCGTCCACCAATTGGATATTTACCTCCAGACTCGATAGCCTATTTCTACTCGCCGTACCGGCCGGAAGCGATACTTTTGATTTTAGCTTCAGCGTTAGAGCTATAGATAATGCGGGTTTGCGCGACCCCAACCCGGCTAGCGTAAAGTACCCTGTTAAAAATTCTCCACCCGTGGTTGCCTTCATTTATGCACCGAACGGCGGCAATCCGTTGGCTGGAGGCAGTCCGGTAGTCAGCTTCCCAGCAGTACGGTACAGCTGGATTGGCAACGACCCAGATGGCCTGAACACTTTGGCGGGCTATGAGCTTTTCCTGAATGATACCACCGCTATACCCTATACATTATCTGAAGTTTTCGATGCTATTATTCTTAGGGCAACCGACCTAACCGGAAACATATCAGAAGCACAAGTTTTTGCTGGCAACAATACCAATCCACTCACTGCTAGGATCAGCGGGATGCTATTAAACGATACCAATCGTTTGTATCTCCGTGCAGTGGACCAAAGTGGCGCAAAATCACAGTTTGAAGTCTCCAACCCCATCTACATAAAAAAGCCCAACAGTCGCTTTTTGCTGGTAAACGCCTACGGCAACGACCCAAATCCCGATCAAAATGCCGACATAATTGATGCCTTTTACGAAGCACAATTTGCCAGTTTAAATATTACTTCCTACGACAAAGTCCAGATATTCAGACGCGAAAACAACCGGTTTACGCGATTATCATCAGATAATCGCACCCAGAGCCTGGTCTTCGACTTTTTTGACCAAATCGTATGGGCAGGCCCTGATTTTGACTACAGCATCGTATTTACCCGCAATACCATGGGTGGCTTTTTAAGCAATGGCGGCAAATTATTGTTAAGCACTACCGCTGGCGACGCCTCACCCGTAGTGAGTAATTTCTTCGAATTGTCGCCCATTGACAGTTTGTTGGCCGTGCCCGAGGGTACCAGTAATCTGCTAACGGATACATCAACCATTCAACCTTTCCTGGCCGGCTTTCCAACACTTCGGCACAAAGGCTTTGCTTCGCTCGTTCGTCCGGTTCGTTTTGTAAACGGAACGACTGTCCTTTACAGAGCAAATATTTTAAGTCGCAACAACAGCAATTTCCAAATCAGCTTGTACCAAGG
>JBDNIH010000209.1:0-1282 GCA_041688385.1 Bacteroidia bacterium | reverse complement strand
TTACCTGGTCCAGCGTTGGAGTACTTGCGTCGATTTCGCTAGTCTCGGTACCGTACGCAGCAGTGGCCACAGCACTTTCGCGCGGGAATGTGATGTTGCCTACGAGGTTATCGTAGATCGTTGCTACTTCGCCCACAAAGAGGTAAGGGCGCAAAAACTCGATGAGTCCCATAGTTTCGGTAGGCACAGCAAATCCACCTTGTGAACCTGCAGGGCTACCACCAGTAACACTCATGATGCGCTTTTCACCTGTGCCAATGGCGCGAAGTGCTTTCAGCGGGATGCTCACACCAGCCGGGTTGAAGTTGGCGCCAGAGGCTTCCAATTCTTTACGACCTTCAATGTGCATTTCGGCTTCAAAACCGTCGAGCGGCTTATTCTCCTGCACACTACGCATAGCTCTCGACAGGCTATAGTTCTTGCGGATTTCCTCCAGCTCAGAGCTATCACCATTAGGAGTGAGGTGCCTTGCCTGACGCTGACCAATTTCGATCTCATTGGCTTCGAACGTGTCGGCGCGTTGAATCTGTTTTGCCAGATCGGCAATTTCAGAATTGTCGGCATCAAACTGAGTTACTTCCTCAGCCGTTAGGTCGCGCTTTTCTTCGTCCGCTTTGTTAACCAACGCGGCGAGCGCTACTTGTTTTTGAGCGCGAAGTTCGCGCAACTCTTTTGCTTTTTTCATTGCTTTAATAATGGATTTGTGAATTTTTAAATTTTAGTTTTTGATTGGTTGTAAGTCCTTTGACTGGTGGCTGGGCTGGAGCATGACTCCTTTTCGCCACCGTGGTATCGTTGTAGGCAGGGTAGGTTACCGGGCTCACGTCGAACAAGCGAGCGAACTTGATAATTTTGCGCAGGTCCGGGCCTTCGTCTTCAATGTACTCCCAAGCTTGTTCTTTCACCGTGAAGGCAAAAGAGCTCTGGCTTACATCGCCTGCAATGATGGCATCTTGCAGATCAAGCGCATACTGGCGGTTGGGCGTTGTGTAGGTATACTTTAAGCCAACGGTATCTACTTCGAGCTTGAGCGTACCTGCTCTGTTATTGCTGCGCGCCAGAATTAAATCGGGGTTGTGATTAAAAAGGCAGCGCACATCATCGGCCATTACATCATCGAATGCGCCTGGTAATACAACCTCACGCATCCAGCTGCCAATTTTTGTTTCTTTGTTGAACATGGCTGCATAGCCTGATATCTCATGCAGCTCCACGCCATTCTCATCGCGGGTTTCGTGAGTTACAATGTGCTCTACAAAACGACGCTCTTGGCCAGCAGCCG
>JBDNIH010000208.1:0-6463 GCA_041688385.1 Bacteroidia bacterium | reverse complement strand
GTGTTTGATTGGCCAGCGGATTTACCAGACTATTTCAGAGGCGATCGTACGCGGCTCCAACAAATACTCACGAATGTTATCAGCAATGCCATCAAGTTTACTTCAAAAGGTAAGGTTAAACTTCAGCTTGAGGTGATTGACAAAGAAAATGACCTCTATCAACTCAAATTTTCCATCACAGATAGCGGCATTGGCATTCCCTCAGACCGTTTGGATAAAATCTTTGATAGTTTTACGCAGGCCGAAGAAGACCATAGTCGGACCTACGGAGGCACCGGTTTAGGATTGACGATTACTAAAAAGTTGATTGAACTCCAGGGGGGTAGCATTCAGGTAAAGAGTATGTTGCAAGAAGGATCTGAGTTCACGATTAGGCTTAATTACTTCGCCGACAGTCCTTCTGTTCTTTTACCAGATGCTACTAAGTTGTCGGGCATGATTGATTTCAGTCACTTGCGAATATTATTAGTTGAGGACAACAGAATGAACATAAACCTGGCTACGCAACTCTTCAAAAAGTGGAAAGCCGTTTACGCTGTTGCCGAAAATGGCTACGACGCGCTTGATCAGCTTAAAAATATAAATTTTGACATTATACTGCTTGATCTACATATGCCGGGTCTAAATGGATTTGAGACATTTAAGTCCATCCGGAAAAACGAAATTAAAACTCCTGTGGTTGCCTTAACAGCCGATGCTTTTGATGACACACGTGATAAAGTGAATGAATTGGGATTTGACGATATGCTTATCAAACCTTATCGTGCAGAAGACTTGATCCGATTGATCCAACGATTAGTCAAAAAGTAAGAACATAGTTTTATTACATTTCTAAAACAAGAAAGCCGCCATAAAGGCGGCTTTCTTGTTCGTTGATTTTTGGTTTATAAACGGAAACTTACTCCTGCCATTACTGGCGTTACATTGGGGTTAGATGCTACCTGCTGCCCAAATAACTCCGAGATACTGTAGCGAAGGAAAAGATCGGTTTTGCCATAACCCACCCTACCAATCATGCTAATTTTCAAAGGATTGGCATTTAAAGCACCACGAGTATATACATCTTGTGCAACTTCATTGGATAAGTTATATTCCTGACGAGCCGTCATTCTTCCCAAACGCAAACCAAGCTCTGCTCCTACTGCGATATTAAAAGAACGCTTCATTTTGTAAGGATTAGAAGAGAATTGGAGTAAAAGAGGGAAGTTGATATAATTCACATTCAAGCGGTTTTTAATCAATCCGGCACCCGCACTGCCAAAATTTACACTATCCCCGGCAATCATAAGGGTACTATCTCGGCGAAAGCTGTAATTATTAAATTCGAAGCCAAGACCAAATTGCAAGCGCAGTTTTTGCGCAATCAGGTTTTCCGAGCTTGCCCAGCCAAATCCCCAACCGAAAGAGTTAAATCCTTGATTCAAACTCAATGGAGCATTGTTTCCAGTTAGATTGAGGTTGCCATTTTGCATCAAACTGTTAAAGCCTAGATCGATATTAAAGTAATTTTTATCGATACCTTTTTTCTTTGGCTTGATATTCCCCAATTCCTTCTTGAGCTCCTTCATGTCTTTTTTGAACTCATCCATATCTGAACCCATTTCGAGCTCAATTTCGAGCTCAATTTCTTCGTCTTCTTCAATGGCAGCTTGGCTGTCGACATAAGTAGTGTCCCATTTACCATCCTTAAATTTGATGATAATTTTTGGTTCTTTAGCTTGCTCCGTTTTCTCTTGCGCGGATGCAGCTGTGGCTGCCAGGCCGAGTACGGCCAGGAATAAAATGTACTTTTTCATTGCGTTAGTTTATTTACTTAGTTGGATTGTTTGACCGAATTCGATATTACCTATAGCGAAGTTTACGTAGTGTTCTTTGCTGACAAACTCGTTTACTTTTTGTTTTGCCAGTTCGAAATAATCGCCACTTGATAATTTAGTAAAGGATTTGATGATTGCTGAACCGGAGCTTGCCATTGAAGCAGCTTCAGGAAGATCATCTACCCTAGTATACGTTTGATCTAATGCCGCCGCCATCAATTGATTTGTAGATTTGTTGTAGGCAATTGGCTGCAAACCTTTGGCAGGTATTTGATTTATTGAATTCATGCTTCTTTCTTTTTTGGGTTCAGTTGCCGCTGCAACCGTCACAACTTGAAGACGAGCTGGCTCAACCGCTGGTTGCATCACCTGCATTTTATTTTCAGTTAAAGGCGGAACTTGCTGTCCAGCCAATTCAAGCGCTTGTAGTTGATTTTGCAACTGCAACTGCCGAATGGTATCGTTCAGTTGTACAGCCATTTGATTTTGACTGTTTGTTAAACCGGCAAAATTCACCCAGTAAATAGCACCCGCCACAAAAAGCATGGCGACCGCAGCAGCTATTCGTTGGGTGGCGACCATTTTATACCAAGGCAAAACTTTGACCGTAGTTTTATTACCCAAAGCCTCCTCTATTTGGCCGAACACAAAGGCAGGTGGTTCAACTTCGAACGCATCTAACTTGGTTCGTAGCAACTCCTCAAATGATTCCTGATGCTTCATGGTTAAAATTCCTTTCGTTTTGTTTAATCAATTCTTTCAAATGTCCCTTGGCACGCGCCAATTGACTTTTACTTGTGCCTTCGCTAATTCCAAGCATGCTCGAAATCTCTTTGTGCGAAAATTCTTCAACCACATATAAGTTGAGCACCGTCCGGTAACCTGCAGGTAATTTTTGAATCAACTTCATTATTTCCTCTGATTCCATTTTGCCCAAAAAATGATTGGCGGAGCTATCTTCAATTTGTATGTTTTCTAAATCTTGAACTACAAATAATTTAGCCGCCTTTCTAAAATGGTCTATGGCCGTATTTACAATTATTCTTCTGATCCATCCTTCAACTGACCCTTCAAAACTGAAACGTTCCAATGCGTTAAAAACCTTAACGAAACCTTCCTGAAGTATGTCGGTCGCAGCATCCCGATCGCTGGTATAACGCATACAAACTGCAAACATCTTACGCGAGAACGTATTGTAGAGCTCATTCTGGGCTTTACGGTCGTTTTGCAAACATTTGTAAACTAAGGCGTAATGTTGTTCCAATCGGGTTAAATTTGCTTGCGTATGGTTTGAAGACGAAATATCCGGATGCGAGGTTGCACCAGAGGTGAAATTATTTTAAAAACAGCAGAATATAAATAAAGCTACATGATTAAACTTTTCAAAACCAGTTTGTTAGGCCTGCTTTTGTGTGCTACACAGGTCAAGTCGCAACAGCCACTCGTAGAAGAACAACTTTGGTCGTTTGTACAGCTCGGCGCTCCTGTAGTATCACCAGACCAAAATAAGCTCGTCTACAGCGTTAGATCAACGGATTTAGATGCAAATAAAGGTAACAGCGACTTGGTGGTTTATGACTTTTCGACCAAAAAAGAAAATAGGATTACACAAAGTCCTGAATCAGAATCAGCTTACAGCTGGCGTCCTGATGGTGAGTGGGTTGGTTATTTAAGCGGAGTATCAGGAAGTACCCAGTTGTGGGAAATTCGCTCCGACGGCAGTACAAAACGTCAGGTCAGCAACATTGAAGGAGGCATCAATGGCTATAAATACAGTCCAGACGGAAAAATGATTTTCTACATCAAAAATGTGAAACTAGATGAATCCCTACAGGATAAATATCCCGCACTGTCGAAATCAACAGGTAAACTTATCGAGGGCTTGATGTATCGGCATTGGGACAGCTGGCATGACGGCACCTATAACCACCTATTTCTGCAGACCTATGAAGATGGCAAATTAACTGGCAAGGCTACCGACATACTTGAAGGAGAAAAAGTACATAGCCCCCTCCCGCCTTTCGGAGGATCCAGTGAGATCAACTTTAGCCCCGATAGCAAGTCTTTAGTTTACGTTTCCAAAAAGCTACAGGGAACTGCAGCAGCAACTTCCACCAATAGTGGGTTGTATTTATACGACATCCAGGCAAAAACTACTAAATTACTTACCACTGAAAATTTAGGCTACGACAACGAACCACAGTTTTCGTCTGACGGCAGCAAACTCGCTTGGTTAAGTATGGCGAGAGATGGTTATGAGGCAGACAAAAACCAGATAATGGTTATGAATATGGCGAACGGGCTTGTGAATACTATTACCACAAGCTTTGATCAAAGCGTGAGTAGCCTGCAATGGGGACTTACGAGTGATCGACTGTTTTTTACCGCTTATACACAGGGCACTGTACAGTTGTATGAATATCTCTTTGACCTCAATGCCGCTTTCAAAGCCTACGGTTCAACCTCAAAAAAACTCGCAAAAGGTACCGCTACGTTTGTAGTAACTGAAGGATTGTACAACTACAGCGCCTATAGCTACATCGATAAAGGTAAAAATGGCGCAATAGTAATGCTCCGGCAAAGCATGAGCAGTCCAAATGAACTTGTATTGCTTGACTTGGCGACCAAAAAAACAAATCCATTAAGTCAGCCTAACCAGGCTTTACTAGGCAGCATCCGTTTTGGCAAAGTAGAATCACGCAACATCAAGGCATCAGATGGGAAATCCATTCAAACTTGGGTAATTTATCCGCCAGATTTTGACCCGAAGAAAAAATACCCAACCTTACTCTATTGTCAAGGTGGACCGCAGAGTATGATTGGGCAATCTTGGAGCAATCGATGGAATTTCCAATTGATGGCTGCCAAAGGCTATATAGTCGTTGCACCTAATCGGAGAGGTTTACCTGGTTTTGGCCAAGCATGGAACGAACAAATCAGTGGCGATTGGGGTGGTCAGGCCATGCGCGACTATCTAGCTGCTATAGATACGCTTGCTAAGGAGCCCTTTGTTGACGAAAATAATCTTGGTGCTGTAGGCGCTTCATTTGGTGGGTACTCAGTATATTGGTTGGCCGGAAATCACCAAAAACGCTTTAAAGCATTCATTGCGCATTGTGGTGTTTATAATCTTGAAGCTATGTATGGCCAAACAGAGGAAATCTTTTTCACCGATTTTGAGATGAAGGGTAAACCTTGGGATATTCCCCGTCCTGCCTCCTACGATCGCGACTCACCTCACCGGTACGTGAAAAACTGGGATACCCCTATTTTAGTCATCCACAACGAAAAAGATTTCCGAGTACCTTTGGCGCAAGGCATGGAAGCATTTACGGCAGCTCAAGTCCAAGGTATTCCTAGTAAATTTCTGTACTTCCCAGACGAAAATCATTGGGTATTAAAACCACAAAACAATGTACTTTGGAATAAAGTATTCTTTGACTGGTTAGACACCTATTTGAACCCCTAATGCTCAACCAAATCCTACCTTATAACATGAAATTATTCCAAATGCTTGCATTAAGCCTCGGCTTATTATATGCATGCTCTAGTCCTGAAAACAAAATGTCAGACATTTTACCCCCCATCGCCAAGCGTATCGACACGACCTTGAGCATTCATGGCGATAACCGCAATGATCCCTATTTTTGGCTCAATCAAAGAGAAAATCCTGAAGTAATCGCTTATTTGGAAGCAGAGAATACCTATACTGATACCATTTTAGCACATACCAAAGGCTTTCAAGAAAAAATTTTCCAAGAAATAAAAAGACGTATCGTTGAATCAGATATGTCTGTCCCCTACTTTGAGAATGGTTATTGGTATTTCACCCGTTATGAAACTGGTGCTGATTATCCGATATACTGCCGTAAAAAAGAGCGTTTAGAAGCAGCAGAGGAAATCCTTTTTGACGTAAATCAATTCGCCGAGGGTTATGAATATTATAGTCTATCCGGCATTAAAATTAGTCCCGACAATACCAAGGCTATCTTTTTTACTGACAATGTGGGCCGTCGTCAGTATACACTTCAAGTGAAAGACCTGACTTCAGGTGAAATGCTGCCAGTTAATATTAAAAATACAAATGGCGGATCAGCCTGGGCCAATGATAACGCAACCATTTTTTATAGCACTACCGATGAGCAGACTCTACGTTCTGATAAGATTTGGAAATTTAAACTGAATGAGCCTGCAGGGAACTCCAAACTTGTCTTTCATGAAACAGATGAAACTTTTTCTACCTATATCTACAAAGGTAAATCTGGCAATTATCTCTTTATCAACTCGTCGAGTACTTTGACCAGCGAACAGCGTTTCTTGGATGCTAATAAGCCGGATGCTGCCTTTAAGATTATTCAAACCCGCACAAGAGGTTTGGAATACAATGCCGAAGATTATGGCCAGGATTTTTATATCACCACAAATCTAGATGCGCAAAACTTTAAACTCGTTCAAGCGCCTATTCAAAAAGCGACCAAAGAAAACTGGAAAGCTGTTATTGATCCTCGTTCAGACGTCCTCCTTGAAGGCGCAGAATTTTTCGAACAGTTTCTAGTGCTTTCAGAAAGAAAAGCGGGCCTCACACAACTGAGAGTTAGAAGTTGGGACGGGAAACAAGATTATTATTTGCCCTTTCAAGACCCAGC
>JBDNIH010000207.1:0-4443 GCA_041688385.1 Bacteroidia bacterium | reverse complement strand
TCGTACTGTTCAGATTCGATTACGCCGGCAACCAAAGAGGGGCCTTACGGGTGGATGGAAACAATAGCGAAGATGTACTGGCCGACTTACAGCTTTTACCCAATGGTAATTTTGTTGCATTGCTCGAAACCAATGCAAACAACCCAGGACAACGCGCCGCTGGTATACTTGTATTTAACGCCATGAACGGTATTTCTGGCGCATTCATTTTAAGCGGAACAACAGATATCACACCTTGGCAACTTTCCCCTTTAAACAATGGTGATTTGGGACTGGGCGTACGCGATGCGCAAGGATATCAGTGGTTAGCCTGCACTAGTACCGGTCAAAATGCACGGGTTTTACAAACCATCGACAGCCTTTCTGACTTCCAAAACTACCAAACTACCTTTGTGCAAGACGTCTTTATCGCGCAAGGACCTATTGGCAACGGTCAAGGTCGCCTCGACCTAATTACCCGTGGTCAAAACGCAAATTCCTGGTCGTTATCAAATACGTTACAGCTACATAGCAGCCTGTCGCCGCCCGTTTACGACGTTAATGGGAATGTTTATGTATTGGCTACCGCTTCCACAGGTGGCCCTGCTTTTAATGAAGAGCTCATTTACATTAAATCCAATACATTACTCGACCTTTGTTATGAGCAAAAGCTTAGCATAGCTAAAGCAGGCCAGGCACGTAGTTTTAGTCGGGTCAATTTTCCTATCCAAGCCGGAAACATCGTGCTCCAAAGCATCAACTTACCTTGGACCCCACAGAAAATTCAGTTTTCAGCCAAGTCGCCCAATTGTAATACCATTCAAAATACACCGCTACTGCCGACGGCGTTCAGTCCAAATGGGGATGGCCTAAATGAAACGTTTGGCCCGCTTTTCGCCGAGTTCCCCCACTATTCCTTACGCATTTACAATCGTATGGGACAACTCCTGTTTGAAGGCGAAAACAGACATTGGGATGGCACAATAGCAGCTAAAGCCGTTCCTTCTGGCAGTTATCCCTACGTATTTGATTATACCGATACCCGTGGACGTATTAGCCGGGTAAACGGACAACTTGTGTTGTTGCGGTAATTAAAGTATAAATAACAAACCCAAAGCCAGTGTTTCACTCCACTGTACTGCTTTATCTTGGTTTCTATCGTATAACATTACGGCTGTAAAGTTGGTATTAATATATTTGGTGATTTTAGCAGTCAAAACCAAATCAACCCTGTGATTGGTATTACTAAAATCAGCATATTCACCAAAGGAGATATAACGTAATTTTATGTTGAGGTTTTCTGCCAAATTTTTATCCAAATCGGCCATCACCTGAAAACCCAAATCATTTTTAATATTCTTGCCTACAGCAACTCCATAATTATCAGGAACTGCTAAATACAAACTTTCATCTACAACAAATGTTTGTCTTAACGCGAGAACACCTACCCTTACCCAAAAATAGGGTACCGGTTGATATCTAACACCTACTGCCTCTGTAAGGTAGCCTGGAGACAGTACGTTAGATAGCGTGGTGCGGGTTTCAATACCATTAGAGTCGGCACCGAATTTATGCCCCTCGGCAAACTGCGACATAAAACTCACTGAACCAAAAGCATCCAACTTTTCGGTAAAGCGGTATCCTGCCTTCGAATCCACAAAAATGAGGTCATTTAATTTGCGTTGCGATTGCCCTTTATTTTTCTGAATACCATATTGCAACTGAAGGTCGTTGGTCCAGCTTAAATTTCCTTTGGTGTAACTCGCATTACCTCTGACGAGGGAACCAAATGCATACGAACTCACGCCACCACCATTCCAGTTTTCGGTAAAAAAAGACTGGTTAAAATTTAGGCCAATTTCTAATTTCGTTTTCCAAGGTTTAGCATCTGTAGCGGGTTGCGCATCGCTTGCCGTTACTTGCGCAAAAGTGTTTACACTCGTGCTCAAAAAAAGCATTAAAAGGATTTTATTCATTTCAATTATTTTTAAAGGCCCAGAGTAGAAAGTCAGGAAATACTTGCGACCAGGTACTACTATTGTGTTTGCCTCCTACAACTTCCACATATTGAATGTCGTTTTGCAACGTATATCCTTTCAAAATCAACTCTGTGATAAGATCTTGTGTGTCGTCTATACTATCGATAATTCCATTTTTATTGCGATCAGAAGTCTCATCCGCTGTGCCTGTTTGCAACCAAAATTTTAACCCTGGTTTATACGCCCCCATGCGAATTTGTTGGTGTACAATACGGTCACTATCGACATACCCTGCATTTAAGGCTTTTTTGCGCCACCAAAAGGAGCCTGAAAAAACGCCAATTTTTTGAAAAAACTGAGGGTAATGCCAGCTAATATCTAATGCACTTACACCTCCCAGCGACAACCCGGCAAAAACATTATCGGCCGGAGCAGCAGAAATGGGATAATTTTTACGCAGAAAAGGCAATAACTCCTGTAAAACAAAATCAGCATATGCCCTAGACTTGGCTCCCCTCTTTTTGTAGTCAGGAACATCCATGGTACCATATTCTTGCAAACGATCACCGGCTTCGATGGCTACAACAAAAACTGATTTTATTTTTTTTGTTGAAATTAAATTTTTGAGGCTGTTTTCAACACCCAAAACCTTTAAATCTTGCCCATCGTTTAGCCAAAGCACTGGCAGTGGCTGGGCTAAATTACGCCCGTTTTCCGGAAAAATTAGCTGCACTGTCACCTCTCTTTCTAAATGAACAGAAGCCAACTTAAGTGTGGTTTGTTTCATTTTAGAGGCTTCAGGGCTTATTTCTTCCAAAAAAGTCGGCATTTAACGGAGGCGTAGGAGACTAAAATTCTGGCAGCAAACATAAGTGTCGACAATCAAAAACCGCACTTTTTATTTCCACAAGCAGCTGTTAAATACGGTGCAGAATTGAATTTCAATACGCTAGTGACAGGCTAATTGCAAGAGATTGAGACCCTTTAAATAAAAATTTGATCACTTTAAATGAACAAACCCTTTTATTCTAGTAATCTATTTATAATTTTGTTCTGAATTTAAAAAATTCGGTTGAAAGCAACTACTCCTTTTCCGTTATTACACTCTCCAGAAAATGGACTATATTTTGTCAAAGCAGACACGATAAACCATTGGGAGAAAACAGTATACGCAGTTAGTATAGTCGATTTAGCAGCCGAAAACTTAGCACCACAGACTACTCCGTCTACTTCCCTACAATCTTATCAATTTACAATCACGCTAAGCGCCGCTTGTTTTGTTGCAGTGAATACAACAATTTTAGTTAATTAATAAAGCAAACTAACGACTGAGCAAAAGCAACAGTTTTTATACTTTAAAAACATCGTAACGATTACAATAAACTACTGATATGAAAAAAATTGGCATACTCTACGGACAGGAAAGCACCTTTCCTTTCGCATTAATCGACAAAATCAACGCTATGAATGTCCCAGGCATCAAAGCCGAAGCCGTTCAATTAGACAAGGTACAACAAGGTGCAACTTCAGATTATGCGGTTATAATCGACCGTATTTCGCAAGACGTACCTTTTTACCGGGCTTTTCTTAAAACAGCTGCCATTACCGGTACTGCAGTAATTAACAATCCATTCTGGTGGAGTGCCGATGAAAAATTCTTCAATAATTCAATCGCTATTTCGGTAGGTGTTCCGGTGCCAAAAACCTACTTATTGCCATCCAATCAAATGCCTACCGATACCAATGCAAATTCTTTCCGGAATTTAAAATATCCCATGGATTGGAATGGCATCGTTGAAGACATCGGTTTCCCGGCCTATATGAAACCTCATTCAGGTGGTGGATGGAAAAGTGTTTATCGCGTAGAGAGTCTCGACGATTTATTTGCAAAACACAATGAAACCGAACAGCTCGTTATGATGCTGCAAGAAGAAATTGTTTTCGAAGAATATTTCCGGTGCTATTGCATAGGCGGCAAATATGTACGTATCATGCAATACGAGCCACGTAATCCACAGCATTTGCGTTATTCGGTGAATACCCCACCCTCTTCACCGCAATTACTTGATACCATTCGCGACTATGTACTCCGCCTTAATCAGGCCTTAGGTTATGATTTTAATACGGTTGAGTTTGCAGTACGTAACGGCGTTCCATATGCTATCGACTTCTGTAATCCAGCTCCAGATGCCGACAAGGCCAGCGTAGGTCAGGAGAACTTCGACTGGGTGGTTGAAACCTCTGCTCGTTACGCTATCGAGCGTGCTTTGGCCCACAAGCCAGGACAAGACAATCTCACCTGGGGTAATTTTGTACGCACAGGCGCATCGGGTGAGGCTGCCACAAAAAATACACCTGTTAAATCAAATGCTACGCCTACAGCACCTGCAAAACGCGGCCGCAAAGCGGCGCCTAAAGCTACCGCTAGCACCGACGCCACCGCACCTAAACGCCGTGGCCGTCCAGCTAAAGCCAAAGTAGAAGG
>JBDNIH010000206.1:0-1541 GCA_041688385.1 Bacteroidia bacterium | reverse complement strand
CATGGGGTGGAATTTGATTCCGGCATACATGCTGGTAATATTTATGGTACGCAATTCCATCCGGAAAAAAGTCACAGGTTTGGAATGGAATTGTTAAAGAATTTTTCAAAAATCTGATGAATAAACGTCATATACTTTTTTTCTATCCGAGTATTGGATTAGGCGGGCAACAAACCCAAATTATGCAATTGGCGGAAGCACTACAAAAAAAGGGTCACGAAGTTAGCTGGTTGTACTCCTATGGTGAGGCTTTAAAAAATGAAGCCGCTCAATATTGCCATATCAAAAAACTCCTGCTACCTCGTTTTAACCAAAGTCGTTTTGGTATTGGGCGTATTATTAACCGCTTTATTTATTATAATTTGTTGGAATGGTATCTAACGCGTTATGTGAAAAAATACAAGGTTGATGCCGTATTGGCATCCAATTCCATTGACTCCCGTGTTGTAAACAAACTGGCTAAAAAAAAGCTGACTAAACATTTTAGATATATTGGTGGAAGTATGGTTCAGGTAGAACCCCATTTATTGGCGAGCTATAAAAAAAATGAAGTGGATAAATATATAAGCGGCTATTTTGGTTGGCCAGCGGTTTTTGAAGAATTAAAAACGCAGGATGTCCCGAATCATAAATTTATTAATCTCCCTTTTGCCGTAAATACTAACAAGTTTTATCCCTTACCTGAAAATGAGGTTTACACCTTCAGACAATCATTGGGTATATCAAAGCAGCATACGGTGATAGGCTGGATTGGCCGCACCGCCTTGAATATGCAATTATGGGATACTTTGCGTCTGGGAAAAAAATTGAAAGAACGAGGGGTTAGTGGCTTTAAGTTATTATTTATTGGCGGAGGTGATGCCTTCGAACACCTTCAACAAGAAGTAATAAAGTATGACTTGTCTAAAGAAACTATTCTGACAGGTTGGATACCTTATGAAGAGGTAAATAAATATGTGAATGCCATGGATATCGTGCCTTTACTGGAAGCAGACCCACAAGGTGGAAGTATTGTACGCGAAGCCATGGCCTGCGGACGGCTTGCCATGAGTGTGGATGGCTCCTCCGGTACACAAGCCCTGTTTATGAAGCCTCAGGCCACTATTTTGGTCAAATCGGAGGGGTATTTGGATGAGGCTACCCTTGCTGTTGCAGGATTAATAGGCAAACACGAAGAAATTAACCGTTATGGCCAAAAAGCACGTGCTTATGTTGAAGAAAATCTGCGCTTTACCAATCAGGCTGATATTATTTTAAAAGCTATCGATACACACACATAAATGAATCAAATCGCTGTAAATAATATTGTAGGTAAATTGCTTATGCTTTTAATGGGTATGTATGGCATTCATATTTATGGCCAGATTATTTTATTCGATAGCAAAGGGTGGTTACCTTCAACCTTTGTCGCCTTGTGGTTGTTGTTGTTTGCGGTTATTGCTTTAAATACGACTGCACGACAGCTCATTAGCCAGTCTTTAGTACATTGGCATAAATTAGTTATTCTGCTCTTTTTGGGTTATTATCTTGTAAGTACGTTT
>JBDNIH010000034.1:0-1619 GCA_041688385.1 Bacteroidia bacterium | reverse complement strand
CGGATAAACAAGGGTGTTTCGCCGAGTTGAATTAAGGTATCAAAACTGGTGAAGCCGATATAACTCACCTTTAGACGGTAACGTCCAGGAGCTGCAGCCACCGAAAAGCGACCATCTGCAGCGGTAGTCGTGCCGGTTGGTAGCCCGCTATCGCCCAACATTTGTAAGATAACATTCGCGCTACCTAAGGCTTGGCGGTCGTGCGCTTGAACAACCCGCCCGCGGACGACGCTTTGGCCTTGAACGTTCAAAAAACTACAGAAAAGGACTAAAAAAAATAGGGGTAGTCGTAATTGCATAGGGTAAGGTCGGAGCCGCTTAGAGCGCTAGTGCATCGGGAGGTTTAAGTAGGTGCGAAATAAAAAGTAGCGGTAGGCCTATGCAAAGGTGAACAACAGGCTAAAGTAGTTGATTTATGGCCTTTTTTACCGCATTTTTTATAGTTTTGTGGGCTATTTCGAAGGCAACGCCATGAAGGAAAAAACCAAAAAACAGGACATTCTCGATTACCACAGCCAGGGTCGCCCAGGCAAAATAGAAGTGATCCCTTCAAAACCCACCAACAGTCAGCGCGATCTGGCCATTGCCTATTCGCCCGGTGTTGCTGAGCCCTGTTTAGAAATCGAAAAAAACCCCGACGACGTTTATAAATATACGGCCAAAGGCAATTTGGTTGCGGTAATCAGCAATGGTACCGCCGTTTTGGGTCTGGGCGATATCGGCCCCGAGGCCTCCAAACCTGTGATGGAAGGCAAAGGCCTGCTCTTTAAAATATTTGCCGACATCGATGTATTTGACATCGAGTTGAATGTGAAAGATGTGGATGCATTTTGTGCCACTGTTAAGGCCATGGAGCCCACCTTCGGCGGGGTGAACCTCGAGGACATTAAGGCACCCGAATGTTTCGAAATTGAGCGCCGGTTGAAGGAGGAGATGAATATCCCCATCATGCACGACGACCAGCATGGTACCGCCATCATTTCGAGTGCAGCCTTGTTGAACGCCGTTGAATTGGCAGGCAAAAAGCTGAATAAAGTCCGCATTGTGATCAACGGTGCAGGTGCCGCCGCCATTAGCTGTACTCGTTTGTTTGAGGCACTTGGTGCCGATCGCAAAAACATTGTCATGCTCGATTCAAAGGGGGTTATCCGTGCCGATCGTCATGAAATGGAAGACAACAAACGGTATTTTGCTACCAAACTCGACCTCCGTACACTCGAAGAAGCCATGACAAATGCCGATGTATTTATCGGCCTAAGCAAAGGCAATGTAGTGACCCAAGACATGGTGCGCTCAATGGCCAAAAACCCCATAGTTTTTGCCCTCGCCAATCCTGACCCTGAAATTTCGTATGATTTAGCCGTGGCCGCACGTGAAGATTTGATCATGGCCACCGGTCGTAGCGACCATCCCAACCAAGTGAACAATGTATTGGGTTTCCCCTATATCTTCAGAGGAGCCTTGGATGTACGCGCTACCCGCATCAACGAAGAAATGAAGTTGGCTGCGGTAAAAGCCCTCGCCGAACTTGCCAAAACCCCGGTGCCAGAAGTAGTAAATATGGTATACGCCGAAAAAAACATCAGTTTTGGCAAAAACTACATCATCCCAAAACCCTT
>JBDNIH010000205.1:0-15457 GCA_041688385.1 Bacteroidia bacterium | reverse complement strand
ACCTTGCGCAAGGACGATGCGACGACCTTTGTAGACTGGGATTTGCTGAATCAACAGCGTATTCCTATCGCCAGCGGTATGTACATCATCCATGTGGATGCAGGTGCACTGGGTGAAAAAGTAGTGAAGTGGTTCGGCGTTCTGCGCCCAGTGGATTTGGATACTTTTTAAGGGATGAAAGCTGCTCTGATAAACAGGTAGTGGCAACTTAGCTTAAATACCCGCTGGGCGGTTTAAATTGCGCGTGCCTGCTTGATGTGATGGATGGGTTTTCTTTTGTTAAAGTTAATCCATTGCAGCACTGCAACTGCTGAGCTTTGTAAAATGCATAAAGTGGGAATATTCTTTTTTAAGCCCGTGAAAGGAAGCCGGTATTGGCAAAAGTTAGAGATGCGCATAAAATACTGGCCTGAAATAACAAAATTTGCTATTTCTGAAAACCGACCCTTTACTTGTGAGGTAACAGCTGAGGCTGGATTAAGGCGTTTATTGTAACAATCAAACTTAAATCCAGCCTTCTACCGCTGATGATTGCGAGCGATTAGCTTATCGGATAATGTTCAAACGAGGACTGTTAGAAATGCAGTTGTCATTTTTTTAAAACTTAACATTTTTTGTGCAAGGTGCGACCGCTGATAATCAGCGTGCTAACACTGCTGGTAGTGGTAGTTTTTGATGGAAAGGCAAAAATGGTCTAACTTTCGTTCTACCGCCATGATATCCTCTGTTTTACTTCAAGGAACCGATGCCGAGCAGGTCGCAATTGATCTGATTCGGAAGTTAGAGCTGCGCAACATCCAGCTCGACGCGGTGCTGCAACTTACCCAGGCCATCAACTACAACTTCTCACAAGCCGCTTTAATCGATATTTATCGCTACCTGCTCACAGAAGAGTTGAAAATCAAACGTATCCTCCTCTATTTACAGGAGCCCGAGTGGCGCCGTTATGCTTCTCGGCAATTGGAAATGAGTAATTATCCGGTTTATCCCGATAAACTTTTTCAATATCGGGTTATGGGCCCGCTAAGCAATGAGCTCAAACAACTTTTCCCCGAATTTGAATGGGTGGTTCCTGTCATTTTTAAGCAGGACCCCATTGCTTTTGTATTGCTCGGACCTATAGTGCAGGACGACCCCGATGTGCGGAAGGAAATCATGAGTTATGTGCAGGGGGTGACGAATATTGTGGCTGTGGCCAACGAAAACCGCAAACTTCAAGAGCGCCAGCTGCAGCAGGAAAAAATCAGAAACGAATTGGCTTTGGCCGCACAGATGCAGAGCATGCTGATTCCCAACAACAGCGAATTGCCGTCGGGTGATGGTGTGGCGATGAAAGCAATTTATCTGCCCCACCGCGATGTGGGTGGCGACTATTACGATGTTGTTCCCGTAAACGACGACGAACTGGTGTTTTGCGTTGCTGATGTGTCAGGCAAGGGCGTGCCAGCAGCTTTGTTGATGTCAAATTTTCAAGCCAATCTTCGAGCGCTCATCCGCTTTCACCCACGTTTATACGATTTGGTGCAGGAACTGAACAAAGCGGTCTTGTCGATTACCCAAGGCGAAAAATTCATTACCCTTTTTGTCGCCAAACTCAACCGCAAAACTGGTTTGTTGGAATATATCAGCGCCGGACATGTTCCGCCACTTTTGTACAGTCGGGGTAAAATAAGCGAGTTAAAACAAGGCGCCACCATACTCGGCATGTTCCCCGAATTGCCCTTTTTAAATGTCGGCCAAGAACAACTGTATCCCGGAGATACGTTGGTAGCATTTACAGATGGCGCCAGCGAGCTGACCAATTACCGTGGCCAGGCATTCGGTAGCGAAGGCATAGCAGGGCTGCTCGAAAAGGAGCATGCACTGACAGTAGAAGCCCTCAATGCACAGCTCATGGCAGCACTATTTGCCTTTAAGGGACAGCAGGAATTCGACGATGATGTTACCGTTTTAAGCCTGCGTTTCGGTTGATACCGGATCACGGTGGTACAAATCGATAGCCGCAATCATGCCCACAAATCCCCAAAAAAGCAGAGCCGTTTTATCGATGTCGAGATAGTTGTTCAAAAAACCATGGGTGAGATAGGTAATCAACCCCAGCAGCACCATCAGCAACGTACTTCGTATGTAGGGTGTGTGCAAAGTGTAATACAAATGCATAGCGCGGTAAAGCACTACACCTATTAAAAGCAAAAAGAGTAAAAATCCCGGTATACCCATTTCTACCAAAGGACCGAGGTATTCGCTGTGGATACCTCCAATATCGGCCATATTAGTGCTTACAATCGTTTTATCTTTGGGTTTTTGGAAAGGGGCGTACTTAAACATATAGGTACCCGGTCCCCAGCCAAGCATAGGCTTTTCTTTGAACATGCGGTAGGCACTCGACCAGCGGTTGAGTCGCTCGAGGTTTGAAGCATCGGTACGTATATTGGAGATTGATTTCACATGCTGTGACATATCAGTGGCCGAATCGGTTTTGTTTTTCTCCAGCTTCATGAGTAGGGTGGTTTGAAAACTCAAAAAGCCAATGATCAACAAGCCTAAAAGAAGGAGCAAAGTGCGAAATTGTATACGCATCCTTAACATCGCGTAAAAGGCTAACGCCGCCAATACACTCACCCATGCCGCGCGGGTGTAAGAAAGAATAATGGCTACCGTAATTAAAACCAGAAAAAACAACATGAGAAAACTTACCAAAGGCTTGTTGGTAAACAACCGAGCTTGTAACAGGTAAATCACTACAAATGGCACAAAAAAGGCGAGCATAGCCCCATAAATACCATGATTTATTACAAAAGGTTGTGCCGCCCAGTCGGCCGATTGTTTGGTAAATCCTTCCAGACTGTGGTTAAAAATGCTGTAAATCATCACAAGGACCAAACCCCCGAAATACAGCCATAAAAAAAGATGCAGGTTTTTTTTCTCCCGAAATAGTTGGAGGCCAATGAAATAAAAACAGCTGATGAACCAGAGATTTGACAACAAAAACTTCAAAGAAATGAAAGGCATGGTGCTGCTGAGCGTTGTAAATCCCATCCACAACACATAGGCTATAATGGCCAAAGTGATGGGGTGGAAAAAGGCGCGCGTATCGTAACGGCCCTCCACCAAAAGTTTAATAAAAAAAATCACCATCATACCCATTAAAAGTGGTTCGGTGGGCAGGGTGAAAGAAAGGCCGACTTCTTTTAAATCGACCAAGATGCTTAACGGCGTGATTGCTGTAATAAACAACAGACTTTTATCAATCGAAAAGGTAATAAAATACACGAACCACAAAGCCACAGGCACAGCCAAAAACCAATATTGCTCGTTAATGAGCATAAAGCTGCTTACGCTAACAAATAGCGCGAGAAGTGCGTAAAACCATTTTTTGGTCAGGGCCTGGACGGCAAACATCAGGCTTCTTTTTGGGCCGTCAAAAATCTGAAATTCTCTACCGCAATCAATACGAGCAGCGACATTAAGAAGGCACCCACAGTAGAAAGGACCACGATGAGCCAACGCACCGGCGTATGTTTTTTCTCAGCTACTTTGGCCGAGTTGACGATGAATTTCACCGGCATACTTTCTTCGGCATCAATTTTTGCCTTTTCATAGCGTGACCGGAACTTTACCAACTCTTCATTTTCTTTTTCGAGTTGCTCCTTTACACTGGTGTAGGCGCCTCCGTACATGGAAAGTTTATCGAGCTGTTTCTGGATGGTAACGAGGGTAGATTTTGAGCCCGCCAAACGTGCGCTATTATTGACGATGGAGGTATCTTTTTCGTTTTTATCAGCAGCACGGTAGATCTCTAAACGGGCTTCGGCATCCGATTTACCGGCAGAGGCCGACACAAACTGCTCCATAAGGTGGTCGGTTTGTAAGTCGTAGTCGAACACACCCTGGCTACGGAAGAAGTTAAGGGAATCGTTGAGTTGATTTACGAAAGCCTTCTTGGCGGTAAACTGCGCTTCAACAATGCGCAGGCCTATTAAGGCCTGTTCCCGCTGTATGGTGTTTTTGCGTGCATCTAATAAATTGGAGATATCGTTCGCAATTTTAGCGGCCATTTCCGGGTCGGTATCCAACACTTGTATCTCTACCGACATATATTCCGTCCGCCTGAAGCTGATGTTGTCGTTGAATCTTTTGTAGAGTTTGGTGAATTTGGTTTTGGAGGTCGAATCAATATCGTAATGATTCATCAAATCGTATTTCCGAATGATTTCATCCCGTATATCGTCACTATACAATACCTGAATCAGCTGCTCTGCCTCTTCTTCTTCTCCAAATGCCAAAGGGTCATCGCGGTCGAATGAATTTTCGTTCAAAAGGGCTTTAGAGATGGAATTGGTGGTGGCCGGATATAAAATTACCGTGCTTTTGAATTTGGGCTTGATAAAAAATGGGCCTGAAAAGACGGCTGCTGCTAGGGCAGCGATGGCACAAACTATCAAGATCTCTTTTCGCCACTTGTAGAAAAAACCAAGTATGGTGATTGAATCAAAAGCGTAAGCGTTGGTTGTGTTTTCGCGCATGAGAGGCTAAAATTTGGGCTAAAATAAGGGAAATCCGCGTAGGTCAACGGAAGAAGCATGCTTATCGTACCATTTCCCGGAATTGTTTCCAACGTTCGGCAAATAAAAGGACCAAAGAAGCAGCACCCAACGCCAATCCCAACAACATGCCCCACCAGCCATCGCCGGTGCGGGTGAAGTACATGAAGGCACCGCTGAGAAGCATAAAAAAGCCTATTTTAATCAATAAACGCCCATCGAAGGTCCAGTCGAAACGCCTTGCTGCAAACCACAACTGGGCGACAAACAATAAAAATTGGGTAATAAAAGTAGCGATAGCAGCGCCAACAGCCCCTTCACTCGGAATAAGGACGAGGTTGAGCGATACATTCAGGATTAAGCCGCCCACAGCAAGCCAATTGAGGAGCTTGAGCTTGCCAGCAGCAGTAAGTAGGGAGCCAAATACAAAAATACCGGCAATAGGGAGGTAAGTCCACATCAGCCATACAAACAATCGGTCTTGTTCGGCGCTGTTGTGGGTATACATCAACCGAAGAATGGCTTCGTGGTGGAAGTAGGCCATCAAGCCCAGCAACCAGCCGCTGCCCAACAAAAGCAGTCCAGTAAATCGTGCCAGGGGTGCGGTTTTTTCACTTTGATAAATCTGTCTTGAAAAAAGGGGCAACAACATCCCACTCAATAATAGCGGTACGGTTGCAAAGGCATCCAACAGGCGGTATCCCGCGGCATACTGACCGGCTTGGAAAATACCGTCGGGTAACATTTTCACCAACATCACCGCATCAAGCCGCGAGTAGAGGGTCATTACAAGCCCTAGTACTGCAAAAGGAAAGGTTTGGGCCAGCAAGGATTTTTGAAGTAGAGGCTGAAAAGCAGGTTTCAAGCTGGTGAAACGACTGTTCCAATACAAAGCCAAGGCGGTAGAGAGGCTATAGGCCATGGTTTGCACGAGTACAAAATCGAGCAATAAATTACCACTGTAGCTGTACCCCTTCAACAAGGGAATACAAAAGCCGATGGTTAGTGCCCGGTCGAGTACACTGAGGGCGCCGTCGCGTTTGAACAAATGCATACCCTGCAAATTGCTCCGCAGAAAAAAGAGGGTGTAGTTTAAACCTTGGTTAATGGAAACCATGGCCAGTAAGGTCCAGGCGGCCCCACGGTAACCTACCCACCAACCAATACTGAGCGTAAGTAAGGCGTAGACCACAAACAGCCAAAGGCGTAAACCCAACAAAGCAGGGGTGCGTTTGAGGGCTTTTTCGGGGTAAATGGCCACCTGCCGGGCGTTGTAATTCGATAAGCCCGCATCTAAAAGCATGCTTCCCAGCAACGAAAAACTGAATACAGCATAATACAGTCCGTAGTTCTCCGGACCTGCCATATTCTGTATTTGCCGGTCGATGCCGAAGATAAAAATCGGCTTGATGAGCAGGTTTAGGCCCATCAAGAGGCTGGCATTCGAAATAAATTTGCGTATCACGGGCGGTATTGCAGTTAAATATAGGTGGGTTGACCGATTATTCAGAACTTTGACAAACATGTTGCAAGGAGAACGCCTGCTCTTTTTCTGTTCTTACCTCTTAACCAGATGGATAAATCTGTGGCGTAATCCTGCGCGACTGCGCCCGCAGCGCATCCTAATTTTTCGTCTCGACGAGATTGGCGACATGGTCACCACCCTGCCGGTCTTCGAAGCACTCAAAAAACGACATCCCCAAGTTGAGCTCACCCTCTTTTGCAAACCGCTTATGAAAAGTCTGGTGCAATACGACCCGAATCTGGATAGGATTGTGACGGATTATGCCGCTTTGTCGGGGAGATATGATGTCATCATCGACCTCCGCGGGGATTGGGACAGCCTACGTTTTGCCCTTGGTCAACGGCCTAAACTTCGACTCGACCGGGGTAGTCACCGGTTTATCAACCGTCTTTTTAAGCGTGAACAGGAACATGAGCTCTTGTTTAACCTAAAAATAACAGCGCCGGTAACGGGCGAAATTTTGGCGGCTCCCCATGCGCAGATTTATACCGGAAAAAGAAACATACAACAGGCCGAATTATTTGTGCAGCGCCATGATTTAGATCAGTTTGTAGTTTTTCATACGGGTGCCAGAAAGCTGCTACGTCGTTGGGGATTACAAAGTTGGGCAACGTTAGCCGCGGCCTTAAAAAGCGACTATGGCTATAATATTGTCTTTGCAGGCGCTGTCGAGGATGTGGCCGACATCAAACGTATTCAAGACAAAATCCCCTTCGAAACCTTTAGTTTTGCAGATAAGGGCAACTTATTGGATTATGCTGCCCTCGTCACTCTGGCGCAACTGATGGTGGGTAATGAAAGTGGCCCTATGCACATTGCCGCTGCAACCGGCACACCTACGCTGGCACTTTTTGGCCCAGGGCAACCCGAAATATTTGCGCCTTTTGGCGAGCAGCACCGCTTCCTTCATATCAAACTGGCCTGCAACCCCTGCGATCAACTTTCTTGTGTGTTTCCTGAAAATCCGTGCATGAACCGACTCAAGTCGGAGCAGGTTTTGACCGAAATACATACCATGCTACACCGATAGCGGCATACCCTTAGTATGGTATATTTATATTCAGGTGTTTGCAACTATACATATTTCTTTATTTTTGATTTCAAAGAACCAAACCAATATTTATGAAAGTCTTCTCAAAAGTTATTTTTACTGGAATTGCCCTAGCAGGTTTCTCGCTAGGTCAAGCCAATGCACAAGCGGACGCAGGCAATATTCTCAAAGCAGGTGTTGGTGATGCAAATATTCTCATGAACGCCTATATGAAGCCTTTTGGCGAAGCATTTGGTGTTGCCCTCACGAACAACTGGTTTAATACCGGTAAGCCGCTCAAGCTGGCACGTTTTTACGTAACCATCGTACCTACCTTAGTACAGGTTCCTGATAGTCGTTTGACCTACGATGTGGCTGCTTTAGGCTTGTCGAATTCAATGATTCAAACCAATCCTGCAGTTACCCAAGGTGCAACCATTTTTGGATCAACAAATACCTCAGTTCAGCCCATGTTTGAAATGCGCGCCGATAATCCAGCGACGGGTCTGCCTGAAAAAATTGCTGAACTTACTATGCCAGCTGGTTTAGGCATCAATTTGATGCCGTTGCCTATGGCGCAATTATCTATTGGTTTGATCAAAGGAACAGAGGTTACGATACGTTACCTGCCACAATTGGCTATTCCTGGCGGAGACATAAATGGTAAAGTAGGTTTGTTTGGTATCGGTGTCAAACACAACATCAAACAGTGGATTCCAGGCATGGGCTTGCTTCCCTTTGATTTGAGTGGCTATTTCAACTATAGTGTCTTTAATTTCTCCTTGGGTCTTGATTTGCCAGTACCAACAGGTAGTGGTCCAACAGGTTTCGGTTATAAGTATGATGGCTTTGACCCAAATGCGCTTGCTGCACAGGAATTACAAATGACTGCACGTGGTATGGGCTTCGGTTTGATCATCTCTAAGAAATTACCTGTAATCACCCCTTACGCAAGTGTAGGATTTGCGAACAGCAGTTTTTCATTAAAAACAGCTGGTGACTATGCCGTAGAAAGTGGTGTTTATACCAATCAAGCCAATCCACTTGATCCAGATAACGGTAAAGTAATCGTTTCGAAATTCACCGATCCAATTAATATCACTGCTGATGCTAAAAATGCCTTCCGCGCTGGTGCCGGTGTGCGTATCAAACTGCTCATCCTGACCATTCATGGTGAGTATTTCATCCAAGGTGCATTCCGTGGTATCAATGCCGGTATAGGTATTGGTATTGGAAACTAACCGATAAAAATGTGCAGAACCTCTCCGGAAACGGAGGGGTTTTTTTATGCCTTATTGTTCCAATGGCTCCGGGTATCGCCGCGGAGCAGGTCGAACAAACCAAACAATAAGGCGAGGTTCATCAGCAAAAAATGCCGGATAAAACGTATACCGCTTAATTTATAGCCACGTGCTGCGAACAGCCCGTGATCTAATCCAGCTAAGAATGCCAGAAACAGCATAATGGCTGCAAAAAGACCGTAAGTGGGTGCGTGTGTGTTGGCTAAAACAGCACCTACAAATGCTATTATCAGTAAAACGGGCGTTAGCCAACGCAAAGTTTTGTGCGACCAAAAAGCGTAAGCACAGGCATCGACCTTGAACAATAGCTTGCCGAAATACAAAAGATTCTGGAAATTTCCCTTACCAATACGCCGCTTGCGTCGGAACTGTACATCTGCCTCACCAGAAAGCAATAGGTTATACCGCGCTGTGCTGCTAAATACGGTTTGATAACCTTGCTGCAGCACCGCCATGAAGATGAAAAAGTCATCCACATTAAACCCAGCAGGTACGGGGCGGTACAACGTTCGTCGTATGGCGTAGGCCGCGCCAAAGGCCCCAATCACGCAGCCTAGCTGACCCTCTCCGGCTTTGATTTCCATCTCGCGGTAGGTATAGCGGACTTCTTGGCGGGCCACTTCATTCGAATTTTCGGCAAGCAGGTCTACATCGGCTTGCACGCCCCCGATTTGAGGTTGCGCAAATCCAGCTGCCAATGCACCCAGCGTTTCAGGATAAAAGAAGGCATCGGCATCCGTTAAAACCAATATTTCGGCGGTTGCTTCAGCAACAAGCTGGTTAATGATGGTTGGTTTGCCACTTCTCTCCAAAAATATACGGTGTTCCAAAGCTGGAAAATCCAGTTTTAATCTTCCAATGAGGGCATCGGTGGCATCGGTACACGCATCCGTACCTATAAATAGCCTCACTTTACCTGGGTAGTGGGTATTAAAGCTGCTGCGGATTTTCTGCTCAATTACTGCGGCTTCGTTGTATGCCGCTAGGACGATATCAATGTCGGGAAAATGGGTTGTTTGCGCTAAAGTTTTGGCTTTTCGGCCGAGCCTGCGCATGTGGGCAGGAAAAACCACATAGGAGTGGAATACCAGTCCGGTCGACAACCAAAACATCCAAGCTCCAACTTCAGGCATGCACCAAATCTCGGTAAAAGGCGCTGAGTTCGCGACCGGTTTTCTCGATATTATATTGCTCAGCTATCAATTCACGGGCATGGCGGCCAAGTTGGTACCCAAAAGCAGGGTCTTTCGCAATTAATTGAATTGCTCCGGCAAATTCTTCTGCCGTATCTGCCAACAACATATGGGTGCCATTCACCACCGGTATACCTTCGGCACCGATTGTGGTACTGATGATGGGTAGGCCCATGGCCATGGCTTCGAGTAATTTAATGCGAATACCGCTGCCAGAATGAAGTGGAACGACAAAAAGCTGTAAGCTGCTCATAAATGCCGAGGCGTCGGGTACTTCACCAAAAACGACGATGCCATCCCCATGTATACTTTGAATATCAATCGGAATTTTACGCCCGGCCAGGTGAAATTGCAGTTTGGGAACTTTAGCATGCACCAATGGCCAGCAGTGGTTAATAAACCAATACATACCCTCGAGATTGGGCATCCAATCCAAGGTGCCGATAAAGCCGAGCTGTCGGCATTTGGTTTGTTCAGGTATAGCGCTTTCGGGCAGCTTAATGCCCATGGGGGAGCAAAAAATGGGGCCTATTATGCCTTGATCTTTGAAATAAGCAGCATCCACCGAACTAATAGGCACCAGGGCATCTACCGCTGCAGCTAGGGTTAATTCAAATTTTTTAAGTCGGCTGGCCTGGAGCTGCAAATATTTTTTCTTAAAAAATGAGCGGGTGCCCGCTGCGATACGCTGCCAGATGAGGTGATCCACATTGTGCGCCCGAAGTACAACAGGACACAAGGTAAGCTGGCGAATGTCGTTCAAATAAACGCCCATAAAGGGTGCTTCGAGTACGATGAGGTCGTAGTGCTTTTCGCGCAAGCGGGCCTCGAGTAGTTTTTTAAAACCAGGATGATAAAACCGGCTGGTATGGTAAGGTTTGTTTGTAAATAAATTAAGGAAAGCGTCGGCCTGATTGATATCGGTATTAACGATCAGGGTTTGCAAGTGATAATATTGGAAGAGCTGATCGGGGATGTCGCTACTGTTAATGAAGTTCCGTGAAGGGTTAAGGCACAATAGATCCACCTGATGCCCTTTGGCCCGCAGCATTTCGAGCATGCCATAAACCGCCAAGGCTCCTCCGTCCCGCAAGGGATAAGGCACACGATTGTATAGGGTGAGTATACGCATCAGGCGGCAGTTGCCTTGCGGAAAGGCTGTAACAAACGGTTGAAAAAATTGCGGTAGGGAGCGGCATCAAACAAAATGGAATCACTGTTGGCTTTGTAGATGAGGAAAACCCCAACAGGCAAAAGCACAAAACTGCTGATCCACAAGGCAAGCGATGGGTCTAAGTGACTGTCGCGTGCCAGCTTTTCAGAGGTCATGGTAATGACGTGGTAAATGAGAAAGAATAGGATACAAAACAACATCGGCAAACCTAGTCCACCCCGCCGGATGATGGCGCCAAGGGGTGCTCCTATCAGAAAAAGCACAAAACAAGCAAAAGAGAGCGCAAACTTCCGGTGAAATTCGAGATAATGCCGGTTGAGCAAATTTCGTTTGCCGCCGAGTTCACGCATTTTCATGCCGCTAAATCCTTGCAACGCCTGGGTGTTGTTGACGGCATCTTGTAAAACCGCCTGCCGCATATCCGGGTCGAGCCGGGCAAGCAAACCGGCACTGTCGGTTTTTTTCTTGGTTTCGGGGAGAAGAAATAAGCTGCTGTCTTTTTTGAATTGATAATAGTTGCTCATAAAACTATTGAGCTCCACTGCCCGAAAACCGTAATCGATCTCCAATGAATCGATGGCTTTTTGTAACTGACCGACATTCAGCATAGAATAGTAGTCTTTGAACAACTCCTCATCGGTGCGTTGCATTTTTAAAGCCGACAAATCGAAGTGCACCAACTGCTCCTTAAACTGGGTGCGCATCTGGGGTTTGCGGGCAGCCTGCGCTGCTTTTATAGGCATTTCTTCGTAGGAGTAGCCGTTGAAGAGTTTGAGTGACAAAAAACGTTCATCCTGACTTTGATACATTTCCCCCTTTTCGGCGGTAACTACTTGCACATTGCCCCGGCCCGAGCTGTGGTCGTAAATAAGCACATTACGGATAAAACGGTTGTCTTCACTTTTGCTTTCAATACGGATGGCGTAGTTGTCGATATCGGTATAAAAAATGCCTTCTTTGATGGACAAGGCCGGTTTTTTTTGTTGGATATCGTATAGTAAGGAGCCGAATTTAAGTCGACTCACCGGCAAAACTGTATTGGCGAAATAAAAGGCACCCACCGAAAACAACAGTATCAAAACGGTGAGTGGCCGCATAAAACGCCACAACGAAATGCCCGATGATTTGATGGCTGTGAGCTCGTAAAACTCCCCTAGGTTACCAAAAGTCATGATGGAGGCGAGCAAAATGGCCAAAGGTAAGGCCAAGGGCACAAAACTTGCGGAGGCGTAAAACAACACTTCTGCAATGATGTACCATTCGAGGCCTTTGCCCACGAGGTCGTCGATGTATACCCACAAAAATTGCATCACCAATACAAAAAGCACGATGAGGAAGGTGAGTACAAAAGGACCTAAGAAGGCTTTCAACAAAAGCCGGTGCAGCACTTTCACCGCTTATACGTTTAAATTCAGGCGCCGATGCGGTTGCGGAGTTGCTGGATAGAGGTATCCCACAACATCTGGTTTTCTTCCTGCTCGTTGGAGTCGCAGAAATCAGTGATGGTCAGCGACACGTCGTTGGTAAGCTCATCCATACGCAAACGGAACTCAAAAAATTCATCTTCAGCATCGTCTAACCAACGAAACTTAGTGTGTGAATTGAGTCGGGTTTCCAACATTAAAGCATCGCTAGATGTGCCCTCCCAGTTAAATACATATTTGCCCTGGGTTAAATTTACCGAATCGGCAAACCATTCCTCTAAACCGGATGGGTTCGAAATGTACCGGTACAACAATTTGGCTGAGCAGTTAAACAGGTACTCCAGTTTGTTTTTGACTCGATTTTCCATGACTTTTTTCTTAGAACGTTGTAACGTTCGCTTAAGTACAAGTATAAGGTTTGCAAGCGGGTAATCGTAGTGTTTTTTGTGAAAAAGCAGAAGCATAAAGCTTCCGTGGCAACAAAATACCTTTATATTTGCACTCCATTTCAAATGGCGGGGTAGCTCAGATGGTTAGAGCGTAGGATTCATAACCCTAAGGTCGGCAGTTCGATCCTGCTCCCCGCTACCAGTTAAACGACCTTCGGGTCGTTTTTTTTTCATGCAGAGGCGCAGAAGGCGCAGAGAGGTGGCGTTCACTTTGCTTGTGGGTTTTTTGGCACACGGAGGCGCGGAGGGTACAGAGATGTGGTGTTCACTTTGCGAACGGTTTTTTTATTCTTCTAAATTTACTCCTTGGGATTAGGTGAGGAAATGGGCTTGTGAATAGGACTTAAATTTGCAATTTGAGGAAAATAAAGAGAACAGAAGTACGATGGCGGATGCGATACAAAAGATGAACCACATAGCGCGAAGCGCCACATTAAGCGAACTGTTCATTGAGCGGAGCGCCACATTTTGTATGTTCGCATTATGCTAGTCCAAACCCGGCAACTTCTTCTTCAAAACAAAGGCTTTTACATTCCTTACTTGCTTTTTGTGGTTTTTGCTACGGTAATCGTGGCTATTTATCCTAAAGTCGACAGTTTTTTGTGGCTGAACCAATTCCATAGCCCCAGTGCTGATCTTATTTTTTCATTGGCTACACACCTTGGCGATGGTAAACTGGCCGTGGCGTTTTTGCTTTTTTTAAGTTTGGTGAACTACCGACTGGCACTGACGGCTTTGTATTGCTTTTTGCTGGTGCTGGTGCTCACCCAAATTGGCAAACTGGTTCTTTTTGAAGATGTACTTCGCCCCGCTGGCCATTTTCGCGCACTGGGGCAGGCCATACGGTTGGTAGAGGGCGTTGAAGTGCATTACAACAATAGCTTTCCATCCGGTCACTCGGCTTCGGCTTTTGCTTTGTTTAGCTTTATTGCGATTGCAGTACGGAACAAAGGCTGGGGAATGCTGCTTTTTGTGGTGGCTTTGGTGGCGGCTTATTCGCGGATTTACCTGGCCCAGCATTTTTTTAATGATGTGTATATAGGGTCTATTATCGGTATTTTGTGCACGCTTTTGATGACGGCTTTTTTGCAGAACACCTTATTTAAGACGGAAAAAAGCTGGCATAAGCGCGGGTTACTCTACCGTCCGCGGGGGCTTTAATGGCCCTTTACCCGTGTCCAGATGTCGGTGCGGCCAACAAAAGGTATGCCGATAAAACCGCGTACTTCTAGTTTGTTTGGGTCGCTGATGCTCATTTCGCAGTCGTATACCTTACCTAACTCAGGGGCGTAAACAGTGCCGCCTTCCCATTTGCTATTGCCCGAGTAGGTGAAACCTTTTAATACATATAATCCGAGGACTGGATGGTCACGTCTTTTTTTGTTGGGATTATTTATGTCGGTGAGGGGCCTGCCGTTGTCGTCGTTGGGTGTTTTTAGCCACACAATTTTACCTTGAATTTTGTTGTTGACTTGCTCAATGTGGATGTGCGCAGTTTGTTTTACGTTCAGCCAGGTACCTAAAATAAGTTTTTCTTCTTTGTCCTGACTCATCAGAAAACTGCTGACTAACAGCAAAGGGAGCAAAAGTCGGAGACGCATGGATGGTTTTTGGTTGGCGCAAATTAGTGAATTAGCTGCAATACAGGAACATCGAATAAGTAGCTAAATACGCCTGCGGCATGGTGATGCTAATTATAGCTCACCGCAACAACCGCACTGTACCTTGGGCAAGGCGAAAATTGCCGCCTTCGGGGGTGTAGCGGATCACAAAGGCATAGGCGCCAACAGGCATCATTTCGCCGTTAAAACGGCCGTCCCAACCTTGAATGGGGTTGGTAGAGCGGAAGATGTTTTGTCCCCAGCGGTCATAGATGAGTAGTTCGTAGTTTTTTAAGTCACAACGACTGATGATCAAAAATTCATCGTTGATGCCATCGTTGTTTGGGGAGAATGCGTTGGGTAAATAGAGGGTACAATTACAATCGGTTGTATTGAGTCGGAGGGTATCGCTTCTAGCGCCACACCGGTGATCGAGGCTGAGGGCAAAAGCACCTGAATCTGTGAAGCTACGGACGGTTGCGGTACTGCCGTCGTACCATTGGTAGGCTGCACCGGGATATTCGGGCAGATCAATGCGTAACACTAAACCTTCACAGATGGTGGTATCGGGCAAGGAGAAAGGTGGTTGCTGCCAATAGGCTACCCTAATATTATGGTTGAAGTTACCGCAGCTGTTACTGAATTGGAGGGTGTAAACACTGGCAGAATCGAGATAACGCGGCAAACTATCCCCATCGGGCCAAAACCAAGGGCTAGGATCGGCTAGCAGACGGTCGCCGGGGCAGAGGGTGGTATCCTGCAAGGGTGAAGCAGGTGGCAGTGAATCAAGACGAATACGCAAGGTATCGGTAGCACTAAAACAACTGTTTTGCAAGCTAACGGTATAGGTGCCCGGAGCAGTAAATTGGATGATGTGTCCGCTGTCGCCAGTGCTCCAGCGGTAACGCAGCGTTGAATCAAGTTGTAATGACAGCGTACCACCAGCACAAAAGCTGGTATCGTTAAAAGCTAAACGAGGCTCACCTATAATTTGCAATTGGAACGACAAGGTATCGGGCCGGTTGCAGTAGCGGGTATAAGCAGTAACGGTATAGTTACCCGCGGCAGCATATAAATGCGCAGGCGCAAAAGCACTGGTACCCGGACTGCCATCTCCAAAATCCCAAACCACCGTATCGAGGTTTTGGTAATCGTACAAACTCAGCCGCGTACTATCGCCTAAACAATGGTTTTGAGTTACTATGCTGTAGCGGTT
>JBDNIH010000204.1:0-3076 GCA_041688385.1 Bacteroidia bacterium | reverse complement strand
TTGTAATAAAAGTTTCGACGGCTATATTTGCACCCACATTACCGAAACGGCCCGTTCGTCTAGGGGTTAGGACGCCAGATTTTCATTCTGGTAGCAGGGGTTCGATTCCCCTACGGGCTACAAAGCCGGCTTTTAAGCCGGTTTTTTTGTTTCCGATGATTTCGGCTACGCACAACCACCGGAAGCTGAGGATAATGACTCTCCTATATGCTGAAAACGAATAGTCAGAATTATCTCTTGGTGCCTTCGGCTCCGTTCAGGCAGCAGAAGGTAATAGTTGTAAACAAGTATCCTGAAGTACCCCCCCCCGAGGCCTGAGCGGAGCCGAAGGCCGATAATTAAAATATCCCCCTCCCCCGAGGCCTGAGCGGAGCCGAAGGCCAATAATTAAAATATCCCCCTCCCCCGAGGCCTGAGCGGAGCCGAAGGCCAATAATTAAAACATCCCCTCCCCCGAGGCCTGAGCGGAGCCGAAGGCCACAATTTCCAAATTGCAGCGTAACTTGTACTTTATGAGAGGTTGGGCATATATACTCCTATGTAGCGATGGTAGTTACTATACTGGCAGTACAACTGATTTAAACTTACGCATCCAGCAACACCAAAATGGCGAAGGCGCCAACCACACTAAAAAACGACAGCCCGTGCAATTAATTTACTGGGAGGAATATCCCCGTATTGATCAAGCATTTTATCGCGAAAAACAAATTCAAGGCTGGAGCAGACAAAAAAAGGAAGCCCTTATAGCAGCAAATTATAAGAAAATGCACGAATTAGCAGCTTGTAAAAACGAGTCGAATTCAAAAAACTACGCTGCCCCTACTGGTTTCGGCTTCAAACAGCCACCGGAAGCTGAGGACAAGGGTTAAACTATACGCTGAAAACAAATAGTCAGAATTATCTACTGGTGCCTTCGGCTCCGCTCAGGCAGCAGTAGGTGTCAGAAGTCCTGGTATCTTCGGCTCCGTTCAGGCAGCAGAAGGTAATAGTTGTAAACAAGTATCCTGAAGTACCCCCCCCCGAGGCCTGAGCGGAGCCGAAGGCCGATAATTAAAATAATGTCTCGTCCTGAAAAAAGTTAACAGTTTAACTTGCTTCTACCTAACCAGTATACTTCTTCCAAATCTCACGCTTGGTGTAACCACCGCTTATAATTTCCAGTATGATTTTATGTTGATCTTCAACACTAAAATGCTTACCTGCCTTTTTTCCTGCTTTTTGGCTCAGTAAATACTAAAATTGTGCATTGCTATTTTAGGACAAGACAGTTTTTTGTGGTGGCAGACAGTTTTGTGCTTCGAATCCGCATCTCCGCCAAGCATCCAACCGTTAGGGCGCATTTTTAAACAGCCATGACAAGACAACAAAAAATCGACAAAATCTTAGGCCACATGACGAATAACATGGCCGAAATTCCGACGCGACCAGATCAAATATGTGAACGGGCGGGACTTCAAATTGAAAAGTCAGAAGGCTATTTAATTCTGGACATGATGCATAAAGACGGTTATGTGACAAGACATAAACCGGACAAAGCATATTATGTAGCCCAATACAAAGGAATTATTTTTCTGGACAACGGTGGCTATTCATTAGAGCACGAACATTACAAAAGACAAAGGCTTGCAAAAAAAATATCTGACCACGTTGACATAGTTGCTAAACCAATTGGTATTGTTACCGCAATAACATTATCAATCTGGACGACCATTCAAATACTAAAGTTTTTTGGTTGTTTTAATTAATGAAGGACACCGAAATAAAAAAGCGATGCCCTAACAGAGGGCAATTGCTCAATTTGACACATTGGACTAAATTTGAAAATTGTACTACTAAATGAAATACTACAGAAGGACACTACTATTAAAGCCAAACTGCGCAAACCGTCAAACTGTCTAAGAACCTTTACTTTTTTTGGATAGCTAGTGCTCTTGTTTTTTGCAAGAAGTATTGTTTTGGGCATTTTCATTTATGAAAAACACTTAAAGAAAGCACCGCAGTCAGACTCTTCTTTTTGTGAGCTACACCTCGGAAAAGGTAATAGGACAGACTACGCCAGAACACCCGATCGAAAATCATGCGTGACGATTTATTAGTGAATGGACTTCAATTCAAAGACTTTGGATTTCGTTTAAATCCTATCGACACCGACAAACCAGCCTACGACCCTAACCAGCAGCCAAAATTATCATCCATTATAGTGGCTAAAAATCAACTATATTAGAATCAGCAACGGTGGTTATAAACGGAACTGCCGTTAACTGCAAGCGGACAATTTTAAAACCAAATGTTCAATCAAACCTAGATAAAATGAAAACAAACACATGCAAACTAACAATTTTGTCGATTTTTGTGACTCTTCTGATTTCATGCCAGAACAATCAACAAGAAGCCATGGACAAACAAAATAACCAAAATCTTATCGTGCTTGTAAAATACAAGACACAACCCTCAAAAAGTAAAGAAGCCATAACGGGCTTAACAAAATTGATAGATGAGGTAAAAAAAGAGCCTGGCTACGTAAAAATTACAATCCATGTAGATCCGAAAGATGATTCTAACATTTTGCTTTATGAAGAGTGGAGTCAAGAAAACTATTATAATGGCGATCACATGAAAACAATGCACCTACAAAGTTTTATGGAAGATTCAAGGGCCTTTTTGGCTGGTCCTCCAGAAATTTCACAATGGAGAATCGAGCAAGGGATTAACCATAAGTAAATCACCAGCAGTTAACAGCACCTACTCAAAAGGCGAGTTTCGTGACTTTTGGCCCAAAGGAACAGACTTCAATGAAATTACTTCAAAGCAGATATTGTGGGTTCAAGAAGCATTGAATGAAAGGCCTAGACAAACACTAAATTGGGACACCCCAAAAGACCGAATTAATCAATTAATTTTAACTACTTCATTTTTGCATTAGCAGCTTGAAACTGCCTAATTAAAAAGAAAATAAATAAATTACTACGCCCGACAATGTATAAGAATAATAGCCAGGTTAGTGGGTATTCGAGCAATTTTACGCCGCTACCAAATTGTAACGGTTTGACAGGAAACTACCACGCGATAGGCTACT
>JBDNIH010000203.1:0-1805 GCA_041688385.1 Bacteroidia bacterium | reverse complement strand
CACTTAAAATGACCACCGCTGCCGAGCCAAGTGTTAGTTTAATGTTGACCGCCAACTTAAGTTATGTCCAACTCAGCAAATTGGCCCAGCAGAATATGGGTGGACAGACCTTTGCCTTTGAAGGTGGGAAACACAAAATCACCCTCGAGCAAATCGATATCAGTGGCTTGGGCACGACCTTACAAGCCAAGGTAAAACTGAAAGGCAGTGCCAAGGCTGGTTTATTGGGCAAGAAAAAAATTGACGGCACCTACTATTTCACGGGCACGCCCTATTACGATCAGGTGAAACAGGAGATCCGTATCAAAAACTTTGATTTTGATGTAAAAAGCAAAGACCTGCTTTTAAAATCGGCTGAGTGGTTATTCAAAAGTAATTTTAAAAAGCAGGTGGAGGCGCAGTTACGTTACCCGCTCGCAAATGAGCTTACGCAATTGCGGAAAACTGCAGAAGCTGCCATTAACAAACCATTTAGTAAAGAGCTTACGTTGAGTGGCAAAATTCAATCTCTTGAACCAACCGAAGTGCGTTTGGAAGCCAAACAATTGGTGATTTATGTGCAAACGTCGGGAACGCTAGCTGTTGTCCTGAAATAAACTTACATATGCAGTGCCCGGTTGGCGGTTGCAGCCAAACAAGCTTCGCGGAAAACTTCCGTATACGTAGGGTGTGCATGGCTCATGCGGGCAATGTCTTCGGCTGAAGCACGGAATTCCATGGCAACGACAGCCTCGGCAATCATATCCGCTACACGGGGTCCTATCATGTGTACGCCGAGTATTTCGTCGGTGTCTTTGTGTGCATAAACACGTACAACGCCGTCCATATCCATAGCAGCACGGGCACGGCCGCTGGCTTTAAATGGGAAAGCACCGGTTTTGTAGGGGGTGCCTTGTGCCTTTAGTTCAGCTTCGGTATAACCTACACTTGACACTTCTGGCCAGGTATACACCACATTTGGAATAAGGAGATAGTTGATGTGTGGTTTCTGACCAGCGATTAATTCTGCTACAAAAACGCCTTCATCTTCTGCCTTATGAGCCAACATCGCGCCTTTTACTACATCACCAATGGCATAAATACCAGCAACACTTGTCTGCAAATGACCATCTACTGGGATGCGACCTCTTTCATCAGCCACAAGACCAGCCTTGTCGAGCGCCAAACCATCGGTATACGGTCGACGGCCAACTGAAACCAAGGTATAATCAGCTTTGATTTCCTTGATTTCACCGGTTTTTAGCTCTTCGAAGGTGACAATCGTCTGTTTGCCTTTGACCACTACACCCGTGACTTTATGACCGAAGTAAAACTCGAAACCCAGTTTTGTCAATACCTTTTGTAGTTCTTTACCCATGGCGGCATCCATGGTAGGAATAAGCGAATCGGTAAATTCAATAACAGTTACTTTGCTGCCCATACGGCCATAAACTGAGCCGAGCTCCATGCCAATAACTCCACCACCGATTACGACCATATGTTTCGGTATTTCGGTGAGATTTAAGGCTTCTGTTGAGGTAATGACCCGTTTTTTATCGATTTCTACGCCAGGAATAGCCATGGGTTTGGATCCTGTGGCGATGATGATATTTTTAGCAATGATTTGCTCGTTGCTGCCCTGTTTTTTAGCGATACTGATGGTGTTTTTGTCTATAAACGAGCCGTGACCTTCAAAAACAGTGATTTTATTCTTTTTCATGAGGAAGGCGACACCATCCACATTTTGTTTCACCACGTCATTTTTACGGGCAATCATTTGGGGCAGATTTACTTTGAGTCCGCTTAAATCGATGCCGTGTGTTTTG
>JBDNIH010000202.1:0-5984 GCA_041688385.1 Bacteroidia bacterium | reverse complement strand
CAGGTCAAGCCGCTAACATTCGGGGTTCGCGTTAACAAGCACGCGGGCGCTTAGCTCAGTTGGTTAGAGCATCTCCCTTACAAGGAGAGGGTCGGGGGTTCGAGTCCCTCAGCGCCCACAAATTTTGTGGCGAACCCAAGCGTGGCTTGGGTTCGCTTCCTTGTTGTTCTAATCGGCGGACACAGCCCGCTCGTCGTTGAGCCTCTCCCAACACACCAGGAGATAGTTATGGACCGTTCGCTACTAAGTGAATTTGAACTTGACTGGCGGCTTGCAGGCAAAGCCGACCGAACCGTCAAAGATTACTGCACATCCCTAAATGACCTTTTAAAACAATTTGAAGAGCCAACGATTACAGAAGTAAAGACATGGATTGCGATGACCAACTCGCAAGTTAGTCGTCGCAAGCGTGGACAAGCGGCACGAGCATTCGGCAAGTGGGCGCAATCAAACGAGTACGACCTCTTCGGCTGGTGGAAACAAGTTCCACTCGCTAAGGATGTTATGCGTCCACAAGAAACCGTTGTAGAGGCTGACTACCGTTCCGCACTCGCGCAGACTTGCACAGCACGCGACAAGGCGCTTGTTGAGGTGCTGTGGTCATGCGGGTTGCGTAGAAGCGAAATCGCACGACTCGAAATTGAGGATATGAATTTCGCCGAAGGGTTTCTTATAGTTCGCACGTCCAAGACGGGTAAACCGCGTGTCGCACCACTGTCACCAGCAGCGCGACACGCCTTGCGCAGACACATCTGTAAGCGCAGCCAGGGTTCACTCTTTGGTATGACTCCAAACGCGATACGGCTGTGCTTGCAACGTTTAGGTGCGCCCTCGGCACACGCTTGGCGTCGTGGTTGGGCGGTGCAGGCACTTCGCTGCGGGGTGTCTGAGACTTCGGTTCGTGCTGCTGCAGGATGGTCTAGCGGTGCAATGGTTGCGCGCTACACGCGGGCGCTATCGGGGGAGTTGGCACTGGATGAGTTTTCACGCCTTTGGGCTATGCCCAAAAAAGGTGGCTAGTTTAGAGATACCTATTGAAAGGCTCATGTATGTCAGATGAACATATTCCAGAATCCGAACATTTAGCCACACCGCAACCTGTTGCAAAATCAACAACAAGCGGCGTTCCCAAATGGGAGGAAAATGCGAAATCTCGTATTTCATCGGCAATGAAGAAACTGATTAAGCCAACTCTGCTCTTAAAGGAAAAAGATGCGGTGGAGGCAGATACACGTCATTTAGTGACTGACATACTTGTAGATGTACTGGGCTACGACAAATATGAGAACTTGACCGCCGAGTTTGTGGTCAAAGGAGATTTTGCTGATTACGGCATTCGTATTGAAAAGCAGTTGAAAGCGTTCGTTGAAGTAAAGAGAATTTCTCAAAAATTGTCACCCTCTCACCTTCGCCAAGTTGAGTCGTACGCACTTAAAGAGGGTGTTCAGTGGGCGATTCTTACAAATGCACAGGTTTGGCAGGCCTACTTTGTGACTCCGGTTAAGGGACAACAGTCCGAAGTTACTCTGGTATTTGAAGTTGACACTCTAGATGACACATTGAAACCGAGTTCAAAAACTGAACTGATGTTTCTGATTAGTAAGGAAGGATTGTCAAAAGGAAGGCTTGCAGAGTACCTCTCGGCTCAAAATGCAATTTCACCTAGGACCTTGAAGCCAATATTGATTTCGGATGATGTACTTTTAGCTATTCGCAAAGAGATTAAGCGAAAAACAAAGCACAATGTCGACCCAAAAGACTTGAAATTGGCAGTCAAGAAATTGTTAGGTGAATAAAATCTAGATAGGTGGCAATGGGCAGAATCCAGCATCAACAAACCAAACTCAGGCTTGGGGTGTCTGAGACTTCGTTGCGTGCCGCTGCAGGTTGGTCTAGTGGGGCAATGGTGGCCCGCTATACACGGGCGTTATCGGGTGAGTTGGCAGTGGATGAGTTCCAGCGGGTATGGGCAACGTGAATTCAGAACTTGGAAAAGTGATACCTTTTGGAGGGTAATGGGATTCTTAAAGAAAGTATTTGGTTCAAAGGAAGTTCTAATTGACCCTGTGGACTTGACGCTTCCTGAAGTGATTGCGACAGACAAGCCTGGTCTCACTTTGAAAAAAGCGCCAGTTGGCCAACCGGTAGATATTGAAATTGTCGGGGAGTCCTTCAGGGCGGTGAACATTGCCGCAGTTGCAAAGGCTGCCGCAGGTAATCAGTTTGAGATTTATCTAGTACCAGAACCAACTAACCAATATGACAAAAAAGCGGTGGCAGTGTTTGCGGCGACTGTGCATGTCGGCTACATAGCGAAACCTGCAAATGGACAATGGTTTAAGTGGGTAAATGAAGCTATTGGAAAAGGGGAACTCTTGTGGGGAATTGGTAGAGCTGTCTCGAAAGAAGACACTGCTAACACTGGAGTATTTGGGTTCATATATATGCCAAAGGTTGGTCGAGAGGTTGAGGAACTCGTTGCACAGAAGATGAGTGATGCATCGCTCAGTAAAGCAATAGAAAAAACTATAGCTCTTTCTAATTCTTGTATTGAACCTGAAACTGTTACTCAGTTGCGGTCATTATGCAAGAAGGCCGTAGCTATTGCTACGCCTTTAGCAGCGCATGCAAAGTGGGTTGAAGAAAATCCCGAGGGTTGGGACTCGCAAAAGTGGGTCGAAGTCATGTCGGTTTGCGATGATATCTTTGATGATTTTTCGACTGCGGCTTATGTGTCGGATGAAATGGACGTTGACGTCGTTGGGCGAATTCAAGAACTAGCTGAATTAGTTGAAATCATCAAACTTTAGCGAAGGCGTTGGGGGATAATCGTTAAGTGACTCTGACAGCCGTCAATATGAGGATTACTACATGGCGTAGATGGACTGACCTCCCCCTTCTCATTCTGGCGGTGGGGAGCCTTCCTCTGCTTCTACTGGAATTGGTCTCTGACCGCCTGACCCAATCAGATAGGAACTTCCTCTTTGGTGTGAACGTTGCAGTTTTTATTTCCTTCGCCATTAGCTATGGAGTCGAAATCTTTCTTAGTGAGTCGCGCGTCAAATATGCCAAGTCTGAATGGTTGAGTCTGCTAATTGTTATTGCCCAGTTATTGGCACTCTTACCCGCGATGGGTTTCTTCGGGGTACTTCGTGGCGCACGCGCACTGCGTGTAATTATCACGCTTTTACGAGTTATTGGAATTGGGGTTGCGTCACGCACTAAGGGACGTGAAGTTCTCAAGAAGCGCGCAGCTTCCATGGCATTTGGGCTTGCTGGCTTTACTCTCGTCACTTCAGCAGTCGCATTTACGTTGGCTGAGGACGTCGGCGAATCCGGTCGAATCCACTCCTTCTTTGACGCACTCTGGTGGTCAGCAGCAACCATCACAACAGTTGGATACGGCGATATCTATCCGGTGACGGCAGCTGGACGAATCATTGCTGTCTTCACTATGGTCGTTGGAGTTAGTACCTTGGCAGTTGTTACAGCCCGAATTGCACAATTCTTGATTCAAAACGATTCAGAAAATGAGCAACAAACCGACAGATAAAACTTTCACCGCTTCTTCAATCGACGATGATGTCAGCGGAGTTATTTGGAAAGCTAATACTCGATAGTTCTAGAGCCACATCCGTACGTGAATTGGCCCGGGTATTGCCTCAATCTTGTGCTCCATAGTGAATCTCCTGCGTTGACTAGACATATTGACATCCTCCCAGCGGAATCCCTAAATCCTGCTTAACGGATGTCCAATTTCCATGGGGAACATCATGGCTAGTGTCTGGTTATGACCGTAACTCAAAAGCCAAAAGACCTAGCTGTTTTTGCCTTAGGTACGGCCATAGTAATTGGCAGTTTTAGTCCATGGCTATCGATTGCTGTCATGTCGGTGGGCGGAACTGATGGATGGCGCGGGTTCGTCACTTTGACCGCTGGTCTACTTACGATGATTTATGGGGCAACTCATCTGTGGCCGAACTTGTTAGATGTGCGACTTACAACGAAACTCAAGCCCGTTGTTGTTGCTGCTCTCTTGGCGTCGATGGGCGTTTTATTAGAGTTGGCGATTCGACTTAAACAAGTAGCAAACGAATTCTCAAGTTTAACAAGCGGTGCCGACCAAGTGACATCCGATTCAGTGCTCGGAGATTTCACTAATATATTTGATGACTTTGCTAAGTCTTTGGTAGAAGCACTCAATCCAAGAATCGCTCTTGGATGGTATCTCTGCATCGGTGGCTCAATTGCGGCACTTGCGCTGGTCCTGTGGCCAAAGTCAGAAACTCAATCAGTTACGCAATTGGAAGATTAACGAAAGAGAGAATCGGGGAGGATTATGAATTCACTTGCGCCACCTACTGGCAGCGGCGCAAACGCACCGCTGTCCAAAGACAATAAGCCGATATTTAAAAAGTGGTGGGTCTGGCTAATTGTCGGAAGTGTTGTGTTCTATGCGGTCATGCCGAAAATTTCCGAGTCAGGCTCAACAATATCAACCCCCATAACCAACTCAACACAAGCAACTATTGCTCCAACAACAACCACGACTATTCTAGAAAAGGCGTGGAATGAGATTCTGAACGCCGGAATAGACCCGGTCGAGTTGAGTAAAACAACCTGCAAAGCATTGAAAGCCGTTATCAAAGAGCAAACAAAAATTATGAAAAACCGTGACAATGTCACTGCAAAGCCTTCAAAGGACGCATACGACAGCCATGACTTCTTGGCAACTATTGAATGGCAATTTTTTGAACATGAGACGAACGCTATTTTTAAAGAGAATGGCGCAACAGACCCACTGCTAGCCGCATCAGCAGTCGAGACGCCAACTGTGAACCAGAATTCCTTGTTCCTGAACGATTCAATTGCTACTTGTCAATTGGTGGAAAGTTCTGATGCGTTAATAACTTTAGCCCGAGGAATAGATGCACGGTTAATAGGTATGACCGCCATGGCGAAAAACTTACCTTGGTACCCAAAGGGATTTGAAGAATATAAACCAGGATTTGCTTTTAAAGTACTAAAGGGTGGTCTGAACTGCTATTCCTGCAGAGGACTTAGGTTTGAAGTTATATCTAAAACAAGTTGCCCTAACACACTCTACGTTGAAGCGAATCATATTAATTCGTCTGGCACTGTCGATGATTGGTCAAATGACACGGTGCAGTCACTGTCCGCTGGTCAGCGTGCCATAATTGAATTCAACTTCTACGGCACTACATCCGGAACAATTAGAATAACCAAGGTTAATTGTTATTAAGGAGCGCCATGGCATTTGGTCGCAAAAAAGAAGATGACGATGATTCAGGTGGCAGATATTTTGTAGACCATGTTCCCGTGATGATGTCAGGCAAGAAATTTCTTCAAATACGATTAGACAAAGGCGATGCCGCTGGTTGGAAGTTGTTGAAGGTAATCAATTCTGACAAGCACAGATGGATACTTATTGTTTAGGAAAGGTCCTAGTCCGATTTTGGAGTACCTCCTGACGTGGTTGTAACACTCGCTTATCGCATGCTAAATAGGCCTATAAAAGTGTGTAGATACTGCGGCGGGTAGGTGACCTGTACACCTGGAACTGCTCCTGGACATGGGCCGCCGTAGCGCGTGGGGCGTGCTGGGCGGGGGCAGGCAGGCACTTTGGCTCTAATGCTCCACTATTGTTTAGGTGATGCAAGATGATTTGAGAGAAGAAGTATGAAGCGCATATTTTCGGCAGTATTGATTGTAGTTTCCGTCTTCTTAGCGCCAGTCCCAATTGCTCAAGCATCCGTCATCCAGTTAGTCGTCGCTCCTGACCGTTTGTCAGGTTATGACAGGTCGCTCTTTAAGTTATGGATTGGGATGCTGCGAAGATTTCGGATAGTGGGCCCTCTTAAAATGGGGGTTCTACCGAAAGTGAGATTTGCATTATGTCTATATCGCGTCGACGATTCGCCCAGGAATTTAAAGATGAGCTTTGCCGGGAGGTGATTGATACT
>JBDNIH010000201.1:0-6762 GCA_041688385.1 Bacteroidia bacterium | reverse complement strand
TACCCCGGATGAGTATATGGGTGACGTAATGGGTGACTTGAACCGTCGTCGTGGTCAGCTGCAAGGTGTGGACACTAAAAATGCCGCTCAGGTGATCAAAGCCCTAGTGCCTTTGGCAGAAATGTTCGGCTATGTGACTGTGCTTCGTACCCTTACCTCAGGTCGTGCTACCTCTACCATGGAGTTTTCGCACTACAGCGAAACACCTAAGAGCATTGCAGAAGATGTACTCGCGAAGTACAAAGCCATGAAAGCGGAAAAAAATTAATTATCAGGAGCCATGAGCCATCGTATACGCATCAAATTAAAATCATACGATCATAATCTCGTCGATAAGTCGGCTGAGAAGATCGTGAAAACCGTGAAGACCACGGGTGCAGTTGTGAGCGGTCCTATTCCGTTGCCTACTGAAAAAAGAATTTTCACCGTGCTGAAAAGTCCGCACGTTAACAAAAAAGCCCGTGAGCAATTCCAGCTCTGCTCTTACAAGAGAGTATTGGATATCTACAGCTCTTCTTCGAAGACCGTAGATGCCTTGATGAAGCTGGAACTTCCAAGCGGTGTAGATGTAGAAATTAAAGTTTGACGATAACTGAGATGTCAGGAATAATTGGTAAAAAAGTTGGAATGACCAGTCTTTTCAGTGCCGATGGGAAAAGCGTCCCATGCACAGTTTTGGAAGCTGGTCCTTGCGTTGTGACGCAAGTAAAGACCGTTGAAATAGACGGTTATGCTGCCTACCAGCTGGCCTTCGGAGAGAAGAAAGAGAAGAGTACTTCTCAAGCCATGCAGGGACACTTCAAGAAAGCAGGAACAACACCTAAGCGCAAGCTGGTGGAGTTTACCACTTTCGAATCAGCGCTGGAAAGCGGAACAACCGTGACGGTTGACATTTTCGAAGAAGGCGATTTTGTAGACGTAGTAGGTGAAAGTAAGGGTAAAGGTTTTCAAGGCGTTGTGAAGCGTCATGGATTTGCTGGTGTCGGTGGTCAAACACACGGTCAGCACAATCGCCTCCGTGCCCCTGGTTCACTCGGTGCATCTTCTTTTCCAAGTCGTGTATTTAAAGGAATGCGCATGGGCGGCCGTATGGGTGGCGATCGTGTTAAAGTACAAAACTTGGAAATCATGAAGGTGTTTCCTGAGCAGAACATACTCGTAGTGAAAGGTTCCGTTCCAGGAGCTAAGGGTTCATTCGTAATCGTGGAGAAATAATCATGGAACTACCTATTTTCAACACTTCTGGTGTAGAGACGAAGTCGAAGGCGACATTGCCTGCAGACGTTTTTGGCATCGAGCCGAACGATCATGCAATCTACCTCGACGTTAAGCAGTACCTCGCACATCAGCGTCAGGGTACGCACAAATCAAAAGAACGTAACGAACTATCCGGTTCTACCCGCAAGCTGCATAAGCAAAAAGGTACCGGCGGATCACGTAAAGGGGATATCAACAGTCCTTCGTTTCGTGGTGGTGCTCGTGTATTCGGACCACGCGTTCGTGACTATAGCTTTAAGCTGAACAAAAAGGTAAAAGTACTCGCCCGTAAATCGGCGTTGACTTATAAAGCACAAGCCAATAACATTATGGTAGTGGAGGATTTCAGTTTTGAAACCCCTAAAACTAAAGCATTTATAGGCTTGCTCAACAATCTGAAACTGAGTGGACAAAAGTTGCTCGTGGTTCTTCCAGAAAACAGTCACAACATTGTGCTGTCGGGTCGTAATCTTCAGAAATTGAAAATGGTGATGGCCGGCGATCTCAATACGTATGACGTAATGAACGCAGGAAAGATCCTGATGGTAAACAGCTCGATCGCGAAGATCGAAGAAACACTTAATAAGTAAGGCCATGGAATTGCTGAAAAAACCTATCATCACCGAGAAGATGACCATGCTCGGCGAGAAGCTTAACCAGTATGCTTTCCGGGTTGACAAAAGGGCTAACAAAATCGAAATTAAAAAAGCGATTGAAGCTATGTTTGGTATCTCCGTTACCGCGGTGAACACCATGGTTTATGCCGGTAAAAAGAAAAGCCGCTACACAAAAGCAGGCTATGTCGAAGGCCGCAAAGACAGCTTTAAAAAAGCCATTGTAACCTTGAAGGAAGGCGATAACATCGATTTCTACAGTAACATCTAAGAAAATGGCAGTAAAAAGATTTAGTCCGGTAACACCGGGGTTACGTTTTAAGGTTGCCAACACCTATGCAGAGGTAACCACCAACACGCCTGAGAAGAGCCTGTTGGCCCCAACAAAACGTTCCGGCGGACGTAACAATACAGGTAAGATGACCATGCGCTATATTGGCGGTGGTCACAAAAAAATGTACCGCATCATCGATTTCAAACGCGACAAGAAAGATATTCCTGGCGTAGTAAAAACGATCGAATACGATCCAAACCGCACCACCCTAATCGCTTTGTTGGCTTATGCCGACGGTGAGAAGCGCTATATCCTGGCTCCCCAGGGTCTACAGGTAGGTCAAACCGTACTTGCAGGTGATGCAGTTGCTCCCGAAGCAGGTAATACTCTCCCTTTGGCCAAAATTCCTTTGGGTTCGGCCATCCACAATATCGAGCTTCAGCCCGGTCGTGGTGGTCAGATGGCGCGCAGCGCAGGTGCAAAAGCGACACTCGCTGCACGTGATGGCAAATACGCGATTGTGAAATTGCCGAGCGGTGAAACCCGCATGGTATTGCTCACATGTGTTGCTACCATGGGTGAGTTGTCGAACGAAGACCATATGCTCGAAATCAGCGGTAAAGCTGGTCGCAAGCGTTGGTTGGGTCGTCGCCCGCGTGTTCGTGGTGTAGCCATGAACCCAGTAGATCACCCTATGGGTGGTGGTGAAGGCCGCGCAAGTGGTGGACACCCACGCTCACGTAACGGTTTGTTGTCGAAAGGCTACAAGACCCGTCGTGGCAAGAGACAGTCTGACAGAATGATCATTAAACGCAGGAAAGGATAAGCAATGGCGCGTTCACTTAAAAAAGGACCATTTGTAGAGTATACCCTCGAGAAGAAGGTAGACGCACAGAACGAAGGGGCTAAAAAGACCGTAATCAAAACATGGTCGCGCCGTTCGATGATCACCCCTGATTTTGTGGGACATACGTTTGCCGTACATAACGGCAACAAATTCATCCCGGTATATGTGACCGAGAATATGGTTGGACACAAACTCGGTGAGTTTTCTCCCACCCGTAACTTCCGTGGTCACGTGGCTAAAAAAGATAAAGGAAAGAAATAATGGAAGCAGTAGCCATACTCCGTAACTGTCCTAGCTCTCCCCGTAAGATGCGTCTCGTTGTAGACCTCATCCGCGGTAAAAAAGCTGACCAGGCGCTCAACATTCTGCGTTTCGCGAAACAAGACGCGAGTCTTCCTCTCGAGAAATTGCTTATGTCGGCCATCAATAACTGGGAGAAGAAAAACGAAGATCAGTCGATCGAAACCGCAAATCTTTACGTAAAAAGCGTACAGGTAGATGGTGGTCGGATGCTCAAACGTCTCCGTCCGGCCCCGCAAGGTCGCGGACACCGTATTCGCAAGCGTTCGAATCACGTAACGCTTGTTATCGACACCATGACCACTGTAAACGACTAATAGCAAATGGGACAAAAGATTAATCCTATCAGCCTGCGCTTAGGCTATATCCGTGGTTGGGATTCCAACTGGTTCGGTGGCAATAATTACGCAGATAAACTCGTAGAAGACGAGAAAATACGAAACTACCTCAGCGCGCGTATCAACAATGGTGGCATTAGCCGCGTTGTGATTGAGCGTACATTGAAGCGTATCATCATCACTGTGCACACCAGCCGTCCCGGTATCGTGATTGGTAAAGGTGGTGCCGAGGTGGATCGCATCAAAGAAGAGATTAAAAAACTCACCAATAAAGATGTTCAAATCAACATCTTCGAAATCAAACGTCCGGAATTGGATGCAGCCCTAGTCGCTGAAGGCATTGCCCGTCAGCTAGAGGCACGTGTTTCTTTCCGTCGTGCGATGAAAACTTCGATTGCCTCTACCATGCGTATGGGTGCCGAAGGAATCAAGGTACTCGTTTCAGGTCGACTGGGCGGTGCTGAGATTGCCCGCAGTGAGCAATACAAAGAAGGACGTATACCCTTGCATACCCTCCGTGCAGATATCGATTACGCTTTGAAAGAAGCACAAACCGTTTACGGTAAAATCGGTGTTAAAGTATGGATTTGTAAAGGTGAGATTTATGGTAAACGCGATCTTTCACCAAACGTAGGCAGCCGTGCACAGGCTGGCGGACCAAATGCCGGAGCACCTGAGGGTGGTCGTGGTGGTGACCGTCGTCCTGGTGGCGAGCGTCGCGGTGGTGGCGGTGGTGGTGGTGACCGTCGCGGTAGTGGCGGTGGAGACCGTCGTCGCACAGGTGGTAACCCAGGTGGTAACACGGGTGGTAACGCAGGTGGTGGTGATCGTACCAGAAAAGGTTAATTGATAAGGAGCCAGAGAGATGTTACAGCCGAAAAGAACGAAATTCAGAAAGATGCATAAAGGCCGGATCAAAGGCAATGCAACCCGCGGTGCGGAGTTGGCCTTTGGATCATTTGGTCTGAAAACCCTGGAGGAGCATTGGATCACTTCACGCCAGATTGAAGCAGCTCGTATCGCGGTAACCCGCTTTATGAAACGTGAAGGTCAGGTTTGGATCCGTATTTTCCCAGACAAGCCTATCACCAAAAAGCCTGCAGAAGTGCGCATGGGTAAAGGTAAAGGCTCGCCAGAATATTGGGTAGCCGTAGTTAAACCAGGTACTTTGATTTTTGAAGCAGAAGGTGTACCTTTGCCGGTCGCTAAAGAGGCCATGCGCCTTGCCGCTCAAAAACTACCGGTTAGCACCAAATTTATCGTACGAAGAGATTACGTAGGAGAATAAGAAAAGACATGAAGAACTCCGCTATAAAAGAACTGTCCACAGCAGAGATTGCTGAAAGGATACAAGAGGAGAAACAGCAGCTGACGAAGCTGAAGTTTACCCATGCTGTGTCGGCTATCGAAAGCCCGGCCAAGATTAGTCAGACGCGCAAGACAATTGCTCGTTTGCTGACTGAGCTTACCGTACGCCAACAAGCAATTGCCAACAATCAATGATCGCTGAGATGGAAAGGAACGCTAGAAAAGAACGTATCGGTAACGTTGTAAGCAACAAGATGACTAAAAGCATCACTGTTGTTGTAGAACGCAAAGTAAAACACCCGATCTACGGTAAATTCATGAAGAGCTCGAAGAAATTCATGGCGCATGACGAGAACAACGATTGTAATATCGGTGACCTCGTTCGCATCAGTGAAACTCGTCCGCTCAGCAAGAACAAACGTTGGAGATTGGTAGAAATCATTGAAAGAGCTAAGTAATGATACAGCAGGAAAGCAGATTATCTGTTGCAGATAACAGTGGTGCCAAAGTAGTTCTTTGCATCCGCGTATTGGGTGGAACCGGCAAACGTTACGCCAGTTTAGGCGATAAGATCGTTGTTTCGATCAAGTCGGCTATACCTTCAGGCAACGCGAAAAAAGGAACCGTATCCAAGGCTGTCGTTGTACGTACCCGCAAGGAAGTACGCCGTAAGGATGGTTCATATATCCGATTTGACGACAACGCAGTAGTGTTGTTGAACAACCAGGATGAGCCACGCGGAACGCGTATTTTTGGTCCGGTGGCCCGTGAGCTTCGGGAGAAGCAATTCATGAAGATTGTATCATTGGCTCCAGAAGTACTTTAATTAGAACACCATGGCAAGTGCAAAACTGAAGATAAAAAAAGGGGATCTCGTTCGTGTTATCACGGGCGATGACAAAGGCAAAGAAGGCCGTATCCTCGAAATTATGCCAGTCGAATTGAAGGCAATAGTAGAAGGCGTGAATATGATCACCAAACACACCAAACCTACAGCTACCAATCCGAATGGCGGAATCGTAAAAAAAGAAGCGCCTATGCATCTAAGCAACCTCATGGTTGTGGTAGGTGGTCAGCCAAGTCGCATCGGCCGTAAGGCTGGTGAAAATGGCAAATTGGTGCGTTTCGCTAAGAAAACCGGAGAAATAATCAAGTAATGGCTAACGAAACTCGTCTCAAAATTAAGTATAAAGCCGAAGTGGCTCCTGCCATGCAAGCCAAGTTCGCATATAAGAATGTGATGGAGATCCCTATGTTGACGAAGATCTGTATCAATCAGGGCGTTGGTGCTGCTGTTTCTGACAAAAAGCTGATTGATTCAGCTGTTGCAGAGATGACGCAGATTACCGGTCAGAAATGTGTTCCTACCATGTCGCGTAAAGCGATATCGAACTTCAAGCTTCGTGAGAAAATGCCGATTGGCGTTCGTACCACTTTGCGTGCTGTGAAAATGTACGAATTCTTAGATCGTCTCATTTCGGTTTCATTGCCGCGTGTTCGTGATTTCAAAGGGATCAATCCGAAAGGATTTGACGGCCGAGGTAATTATACCTTAGGTGTAACCGAGCAAATCATTTTCCCGGAAATCAATATCGATAAGGTGAATAAAATCACCGGTATGGACATCACCTTTGTAACCACAGCCAAAACCGATGAAGAGGCTATGGCCTTGTTGCAGGAACTTGGTTTACCGTTCAAAACCGCAAATAAATAATCCATGGCTAAGGAAAGTGTAAAAGCAAGGGGCCTCAAGCGCGAGAAGACAGTTGCAAAATATGCTGCGAAGCGTGCTGCTCTCAAAGAAGCCGGTGATTATCTGGGTCT
>JBDNIH010000200.1:0-1892 GCA_041688385.1 Bacteroidia bacterium | reverse complement strand
GGTATGGCTGTTGGATCGATCACTTGTAAATGCAACGGCCCTCCTCCTTTTTGATAGACGGGGAAGGGCGCAAAATTATTGGCGAGTATTTCATTTACGCTGGCTTCGGTGAGTTCCAGCACATTTCCGCCATTACCTTGACCCGCCAGCCGGGTCATTTCTGGCACATCGCCATAACTGGCGTTAAGCACTAAGCCATTAAAAGTAGGCTCCCATTTGTGGGGGATGGCGGTGTACGTCCGTACATTATTCCGGCCTTCGAGATAGGCTTTGGTCTGGCCCGACTTCAACTGCGGGTCAAAAGGCGCATAGTTGTTATACCCATAGGCCACTACCGTATAATAATACCGTTTGAAGTTCACCAGTTGATCGCTGCCTTCTGCAAAAGCATCGCGGGTGAGGCGCAATGACATACGCACCCCTTGATTTTCGCCATTAACCGCAATAAACGGAACATCTCTCTCCATGTCACCGTCAAAATCCCAGTTGATGATCATACCGATGCTGTTCTGCACATCACCTTGGTAAACTACCCTGGCTTTGTCGAGATCTGTCAGTTCACCCAGCGATACATCAGAATTAGACAGCTGGTAAACTTTGAACCCTTCGAAACGGTAAAGACTATCGAATGCAGGAGTTCCCGGCGGTAAATCTTGGTTTTGAGCCGTTATAAAGGGGTCTTCTTCTACATACGCTAGTCGGAAATTATTAGCAGTAGGCTTGTAGCTAAAATTGATAATGATTTCCTGATCCAGCTCCACCAACTCCACGTCGGGCGCATCTGGACCATCCATAGCCTGAAAGCAATTTTCGAACAGCGCCTGGGCCTTAGAATCGGCACGAAGCAGGAGATTAAAGGAACCGGTAGCACCCCCGCTCGTAGCCCGTGCCCATACGATGCCGATAGTGATAAAATTTACCGCCCCAGGCTGGAGGGTGAAAGGACCCGCCGATTGCACAAATCGCCGATCGGCAGGTACATTAGGCGAAGCACCGGGTCCCGGTTCGCGTTCCGACCAAGAAAAAGGTGCCACAATTGGATTCTGGAACGAACCACCAATACCCCAACCTACCAGATCGGAGCTGCCAGGGTACATGATGCCACTCGGAATATTGGTACTGCCGGTAGAACCGGGATAACCATTGCCTCCATACACCATCTGGGTGTTGTCTTTCCAACGCCCAATCATATAGTTGTAGGCATGCTCAGCAGTGGTTGGATTACCGTTTACGGTCGCATCATTGTTGAAATAGAGAAATTTCGACATGATAATACGTTCGGTCACAGGATCAGGGTTGCAACCAAAAGGTGCTACTTCATCTATCACGCCATCACGGTCGTTATCAACACCATCTCCGGCATCTGAAAATGGTCCTTCAAAAAAGTCTACGCCAACCGAAGGCGGATTGCTGCCATAACCTTGAATGCCTTCATCGTCATCGTCGCCATTGTAGACGATGCCTAAACCTCGTGGCACGTCGCAACCTACATAATCATCCACGGGATTACCGAGGGCAGGATCAATCCACTGCGCCATATAGGCTTCTTGCAGCACCGTACTCGAGCGATTAATGATCTTGTTGGTGTAAAAGGTCATGTTGTTCAGCTCATCATTGGCCTGATAGGCAAAAGCTTGGGTTTGAATTTCCATACCAATGGGTACAGAGCCTGAACCGGGGGTATTGCCTTTGTCGTTGAGCACCCACCATATGCTCTGGTCACCAAAAACATCGGGATAATCTCCTTCCGCTGGGTTATACGCACCAAATGAGGGGCCTACATCTACCCACGGTGCCAGTTGAGCGTCCTGATTTAATGACAGGTCACCCTGCCAGGGCCAGTCGCGTATGGCGGCAGGCATGACATAGTTCGGGTCTTGGGCAGCGATAGC
>JBDNIH010000199.1:0-7110 GCA_041688385.1 Bacteroidia bacterium | reverse complement strand
AGCTTGTGGTTTGTATTGTGCTTAATATGGGCGTTTCCACTGGCAAGCAGCGCTTTTGCTGCCAATACCGAAAACAGCCTACCCACCCAAAACGCCTACAGCGATAAGACAGATGTGCTATCTGTCGGCCTTTTTGATGCCGCTACTTACCATCCCGCTGCCACTTCTTTTCCTGACAAGACCCCTTTAGAGAAGCCGGAAGAGACAAATAATACGGAAAAAGAAGACGTTGACGACTCCGATGGCCACAGCCTCGGTGATTTCGCCTTTCAGTCGACCAGCCTAACACACAGGCAAATTGGGCAGCTGGCACGCTGCGTATTGAACCGTACAGAAGTTCCCTTCTACATCCTTTTCCATGCCTGGAAAAGTTATTTAGCCTGATTTTTTGAATTGAACCGTTCAACGTGTCGCCCTTTTGCGACCGGTTGATCCGCTGTGTTTTGGAAAACATTACGCCAAACTACACGCCTTTCCCTTTGGTCAATTTTAAAAAATCACCCTTAATAATGAAATTAATACTCGTTTACGGCAGCATATTCAGCATGCTCTTGGGCACAAGCTGTCAAACTGCAAAAAAAGAAAAGGTCGAAGAAACCGCCTTTTTAGTCACCAACCCCATAGAAAAAGACACCGTCATTCAGCAGGAATATGTCTGCCAGATTCGCTCTATTCAGCACATCGAACTCCGTGCTTTGGAAAGGGGCTACCTCAATAAAATTTTCGTCGACGAGGGACAAGCCGTTAAAAAGGGGCAACTTTTATTTAAGGTCATGCCTATGGTTTACGAAGCCGAGGTAGGTAGGGCGCGCTCCGAGGCAAACTATGCCCGAATAGAGTACTTAAACACCAAAAAACTCGCCGACAGCAATATCGTCTCCCAAAGTGAACTGGCTCTCGCTGGCGCCACATTAGACAAGGCCAATGCCGTTTTAAAACTGGCACAAACCCATCTCGATTTCACAGAGATTCGTGCCCCCTTCGACGGCATCATCGGTAAATTCCAAGTGCGTTTAGGCAGCCTTTTAGACGAAGGTGAGTTGTTATCGACCTTATCCGACAACAGCAAAGTGTGGGTGTACTTTAATGTAACCGAAGCCGAATATCTAGACTATACCTCTGCTGGCACCTTAGATCGTTTGCCCAAAGTAAAGCTACACCTGGCCAATAACAGCATGTTCGAATACCCCGGCGTAATCGAAACCATCGAAGCCGACTTCAACAATGAGAATGGCAATATTGCCTTCCGGGCAACCTTTCCCAATCCAAAAAGGCAGCTGCGGCACGGAGAAACCGGCAACATCCACTTCCCTGTTGTGCTTACCAAGGCCCTACTCATTCCTCAAAAAGCTACCTATGAAGTCCTCGACAAAAAATACGTATTTGTCGTTGGGGCCGATGGCATTTTAGAAGCGCGGCAAATCACCATCGGCAAAGAAATGCCCCATTTATATACCGTGGTGGAAGGCTTAAGTACAAGCGATAAAATTTTAGTTGAAGGGCTGCGGAATGTTAAAAACAAGCAGCATATCCGCATGAAATTCCGGCCGCAACAGCAGATCATTTCTGAACTCACTCAGCTTCATGCTGAATAGTGCCACCTATTAAAAGCACTCCCCATGTTTAGTAAATTTATCCAAAGGCCGGTTCTTGCCATTACCATCTCCATTGCCATCATCTTCTTGGGCATATTGGCAATTAAGACAAGACCTATCGCCCAATTTCCCGAAATCGCCCCTCCGCGGGTGAATATATTCATCGCCTACCCAGGTTCTAGTGCCGAGGTACTTGTAAACACCACCCTCATCCCGCTCGAGCGCGCCATCAATGGGGTGCAGGGAATGCAATACCTCATCTCCGACGCAACCAGCGCGGGCGAAGCCACCATTCAAATTGTTTTCGAGCCCGGTACCGACCCCAATGCGGCCGTTGTAAACGTAAAAACCAGGGTCGACCAGGTGATGAACAACCTGCCGCCGCTCGTTCAGCGGGAAGGCGTCATCATCACGCCCATTCAGCCGAGTATGTTGATGTACGTCAACCTCTTTAGCAAAGACAAAAAGGCCGACGAAAAATTCCTATACAACTATGCCAGCGTACATATTTTGCCTGAGTTACAGCGTATCAGCGGTATGGGACGAGCGCAGATATTGGGCAGTCGCCAATTTGCGATGCGCGTTTGGCTGAAGCCCGACAGAATGCGGGCTTATAATATCTCCACCGAAGAAGTTTTGGCAGCCATTGACGAACAAAGCGTCATCGGAAGACCGGGTCGGCTGGGGCAGGCCTCTGGAAAAACCGCTCAGTCGTTAGAGTATGTTTTGACCTATAAAGGCCGCTTTAATAAGCCCGAAGAGTATGGAGAAATCATCGTCAAAGCCAATCAGGACGGTGAAATGCTCAAGCTAAAAGATGTTGCCGATGTGGAATTAGGCAGTGAGTTTTTTGATATCTATTCCAACAAAGACGGCTATCCCGCTGCATCCATCGTTTTAAAACAAAATTTCGGCAGCAATGCCAGCGAAGTCATCGATCGTGTAAAGGAAAAGCTCACAGAAATGAAAGCTGATTTCCCTCCAGGTATGGATTATGAAATCAACTACGACGTTTCAAAATTTGTAGACGCCTCCATCGAAAAAGTACTACACACCCTCTTGGAGGCCTTCATTTTGGTCGCCCTCGTTGTATTCGTCTTTTTGGGAGATTGGCGCTCGACCCTCATTCCCCTCATCGCTGTGCCCGTATCTCTCATTGGTGCCTTTTTCTTCATGCAGCTGTTTGGCTTAAGCATCAATTTAATCACCCTATTCGCCTTGGTACTGGCCATCGGTATTGTGGTAGATGATGCCATTGTGGTGGTAGAAGCGGTGCATGCCAAGATGGAAGCCGAACATCTCTCGCCATTTAATGCCGTAAAACAGGTACTGGGCGAAATCAGCGGTGCAATTATCGCCATTACCCTGGTAATGACAGCGGTTTTTATACCGGTCGCCTTTATGACAGGCCCGGTGGGTGTCTTCTACAAGCAGTTTTCGATCACCATGGCAAGTGCCATCATCCTCTCGGGTATTGTTGCCCTTACGCTCACACCGGTGTTGTGTGCGATGATTTTAAAAAATAACCACGGCAAACCAAGGAAAAAATCGCTAGCCAATAGACTGATAGATGGGTTCAACAACAAATTCGACACCTTAACCAGTCGCTACACCCAATTGCTCAGACGTATTGTAAATCGCCAGGTCATTACCTACGGTATCCTCCTTGTTTTTGCTTTAGGTATTTTTGCCGTCAATAAAACACTCCCTACCGGATTTATTCCAAACGAAGACCAGGGCCAGATTTACGCCATCATTCAAACGCCTCCTGGTTCGACTTTGGAAAACACCAATGACGTATCCCGGAATTTACAGGCCATTGCTGAAGAAATAGACGGCATTCAGTCGGTTTCCTCCTTAGCCGGTTACGAAATTCTCACCGAAGGCAGGGGCTCGAATGCGGGCACTTGTCTTATCAACCTTGAGGACTGGTCGAAAAGACATCATTCCGTCAAAGAAATCATCGAAGAGCTCGAGGAAAAAACCAAAAACCTCGGCGCCATCATCGAGTATTTCGAGCCACCAGCAGTGCCCGGTTATGGTTCTTCGGATGGTTTTTCGCTGCGGATGTTAGACAAACACAGCACTGTTGACTATCTCGAGTTCGACCAGGTAAATACCAGCTTTATGGAAGCACTCAGAAAACGTCCGGAATTAACGGGGCTGTTTACCTTTTTTGCTGCCAACTACCCGCAATATGAGCTAGTCATCGACAATGAGCTGGCCATGCAAAAAGGGGTATCGATAGGTAAAGCCATGGAAAACCTGAACGTTTTAATTGGTAGTACCTACGAGCAGGGTTTTGTTCGATTTAATACCTTTTATAAGGTATACACCCAATCCGCCCCTGAATACCGCCAATTACCCTCTGATGTACTTAACCTATACATCAAAAACGACCACAATGAAATGGTGCCCTACTCGGCCTTCATGCGAATGGAGAAAAAACAAGGTCCCAATGAAATTACACGATTTAACCTATACACCTCCTCCGCTATCAAAGGTATACCTGCGCCTGGATATACCTCAGGCGACGCCATAGCCGCTATCACCGAAGTTGCCAAAGAAACGCTGCCTAATGGCTACGACATTGCATGGGAAGGCCTCTCGTACGACGAGTCGCGTCGCGGAAACGAGGCGGTGTATATTTTCATCATCGTATTAATATTTGTGTACTTGGTACTCGCCGCTCAATACGAAAGCTTCATCATTCCACTCGCTGTTGTGTTTTCGCTCCCGGTGGGAATATTTGGCTCTTTTTTGCTTTTAAAAACCATGGGCTTGGCCAATGATGTGTATGCGCAAATTGGCCTAATCATGTTGGTGGGGCTTTTGGGGAAAAACGCGATCCTTATCGTAGAATTCGCTGTTCAAAAACACCAGCAGGGTTATACCGTGTTCAGCGCGGCCATCGAAGGGGCGAAGGTTCGTTTCCGACCTATTTTGATGACCTCGTTCGCCTTCATGGCAGGATTAATCCCACTCGTATTCGCAACGGGTGCAGGGGCTGTAGGCAACCGGACAATTGGTGCATCGGCTTTTGGTGGCATGTTGTTCGGAACCCTTTTCGGGGTAATTATCGTGCCCGGACTTTATTACATTTTTGGCTCACTCGCACAAGGCAGAAAACTGATACGCGAACAAAACGAAACACCATTGAGCGAGGATTTTATGGCAGGAAATTCGACGGCTTCGCTGCTTAAAAAAATGCAAAAAATCAGACTTATGCTTAAAGTAGCTAACCGTAAAAAGTATGGAAATGAAAAAAAGTAAGATATATAAGTACACTTCTCTTGCGCTCTTTATTGTGGTATTTTCGGGCTGTAAAGCTTTGAAACTCACCTCAAAAACTGAGAATAAAGCAGTACCGTCAACATTTCCCTACGCGCAATTCTCCGATACCACCAATATTGCTGTAATAAATTGGCGAACTTATTTCACCGATTCCAATCTGACAAGTTTAATTGAACAAGCACTCGATAAAAATCAGGAATTAAATATTGTCCAACAGGAAATTGAAATAAATAGAAACGAAATTCGGGCTAGAAAAGGTGAATATTTGCCTTTTGTCACGCTCCATGGTGGTGCTTCTACAGAAAAGGTAGGTAAATATACCCGCCAAGGTGCGGTTGAAAATCAACTCGCCATAAGGCCGGGAACTCCCTTTCCGGAGCCACTGCATGATTATACCTATGGGGCTTATGCTAGCTGGGAAGTAGATGTATGGAAAAAACTACGCAATGCAAAAAAGGCTGCAGTATCTCGTTACCTCGCCAGTATTGATGGTAAAAACTTCATGGTCACCCAGTTGGTCTCCGAAATTGCCAGCACATACTATGAACTAATTGCGCTGGATAATTTATTGACCATTGTCAAAAATAATATCACTATTCAAAACGATGCATTTGAAATTATTAAACAGCAAAAAAATGCTGCGAAAGTTTCACAACTCGCCGTAAATAGGTTTGAAGCACAGCTACTAAATACAAAAAATTTGCAGTTCGATATATTACAACAAATTGTAGCAGCCGAAAACAAAATAAACTTTTTGATTGGCGCTTTTCCACAGCCCGTAACGCGAAGTACAGCCGCTTTTCAGGAAATGACTATAGGCGTTGTTTATTCAGGTGTACCTGCCCAAATGTTATCCAACCGGCCTGATATCCGACAAGCGGAATTAGCGCTGCAGGCAGCCAAATTAGATGTAAAAGTAGCACGTGCACAATTTTATCCTACCTATAACATCCAGTCTGGTGTTGGTTTGCAGTCGTTTAAACTTGCCTATTTGTTCTTTCCCGAGTCAATTTTATACTCCCTTGCGGGTGATATGGTAACGCCCTTAGTGAACAGAAATGCAATTAAAGCCCTGTATTATAATAGCAACGCCAAACAAATTCAAGCGGTATATACTTACGAGCAAACCATACTAAAGGCCTATGTAGATATCGTGAATCAATTGGCAAAAGTGGATAATTACCAAAAGAGCTACGACACTAAACTCCAGGAAGTAGGGTTGCTTACCCAATCGGTTACGATTTCAAATAGTTTGTTTAATGCTGCTCGTGCCGATTATATGGAGGTATTACTTACCCAGCGGGAAGCTTTAAGCGCCAATGTTGAGCTCGTAGAAATTAAGCTCAAACAAGTAAATGCACAGCTAAATATATACCGAGCCTTAGGTGGGGGCTGGAAATAATTAGCTGGACAATACCTGGCTTTTCTGCTAACATTTGTTCATTTTGTAAGCGTATTGCCTATTTGATGAACATATGGAAAACCTTAAGCTGGTTGATGCCATTTATTATCTGCAAAAAATAGCCGGCAAGGGTGGCTGGACTTATGTTGCCCTGCCGGAAATTGCGCCAAACAAAAAGGCGCCCTTCGGCTGGGTGAGCGTTCGCGGAAGTATTGATGAATTCGAAATTCGAAAATACAAGCTCTTGCCCATGGGCAATGGCCAGCTGTTTTTGCCGGTAAAAGCACAAATCCGTAAAAAAATCGGTAAACAGCACGGTGATACGGTCCACATCATTCTCTATCACGACAATGAACCCCTCGAAGTACCTGAGGAATTGTTGTTGTGCCTACAAGACGAACCCGCTGCTTGGCATTTTTTCGAAACACTCAAAGAAAGCCAGCAGCAGCAATATGTCAAATGGATTTATTCGGCCAAAACAGATCTACTGCAAGTCGAACGTATCGCGGCTTCCCTAGACCAACTCAGTCGGCAACTCAAGTTTAACGACGAGCGCCATTAGCACCTCTCCCCCGGGTAGCTTCAAAGTCACCGTTACCCCTAGGAGCTAAACATAGGGAGTAAAACGATTGACTTCCGTTTCTCTCTTTTCAAAAAAACGATACCGTTACACAACTATCTATTGAACCAATTTAGCGTTGGCTGAAAATATAAACAGTCAAACATATTTCTCATCATTTAAATGTGTAAATTTAATTCGGTTATCAATAAGGAAACCAATTGCTATTTTCCCAAAAATAGAGCTCGCCGTCCCGTTTT
>JBDNIH010000033.1:0-3603 GCA_041688385.1 Bacteroidia bacterium | reverse complement strand
CGATGGTACTGCAGTAAAATGTGGAAGAGTAGATCGTTGCCAGCCTGGTACAAATCCCGTCCCCTCAAAAGGATGGGATTTTTTTTTGCCTGAATTTTGCTCCATAAATGCCAGTACGTCACCCGAAGTAGCTGTTAAGCGGGAAATCAAAATTGAAAGTTCAAAAAATTCGGAATGAATCTGAAAGGGAATAATACGGCTGAGAGGCACCTTAATAATGTGCTAATGTGGCGCTTCGCTTCGCGCTCTCTGAGACTGTGCTTATTTGCTGATGACGGTACACCCTTGCGCGGATTGCTTATTGCTCAGTCTCGCGGAGTGAGACTGAGCGTCCACCCAAAAGTTACGAACTTCATAGCTTTGCAAAAAGCAAAAAGCACATCAGCATATTAAAGCAAAGCGCCACATCAGCACATTAAAGCAAAAAGCACATCAACACATTAAAGCAAAGTGCCACATCAGCACATTAAAGCAAAGCGCCACATCAGCACATTAAAGCAAAGCGCCACATCAGCACATCAAAGCAAAGCGCCACATCAGCACATTAAAGCAAAGCGCCACATCAGCACATCAAAGCAAAGCGCCACATCAACACATTAAAGCAAAGCGCCACATCAGCACATCAAAGCAAAGCGCCACATCAGCACATCAAAGCAAAGTGCCACATCAGCACATTAAAGCAAAGCGCCACATCAGCACATTAAATTCACACTGAGCTAATTACGCTAAAATAAGAAAAGACTATTTTCGGTAAAGCACCAACCCACTCTTAATCTTTGGTTCAAACGAGGTGCTTTTGGGAGGCATTACCTCTCCACGATCAGCTACCTCAAAAATTGATTCGGGTAAAGGAGCACGCGGAACAAAAATATATAGTGTATCAGCATCAGCTAATAGCGACTTAAATTCTTCAAGTTTAATACTCATAGGGCCAAACGATAACCTTTTATCGGCCTTAGGGTTGGTAATGCTCAATATTTTTGAAATAATATTATCCTGCAGGAGACTCACATCCAAGTCCTTGAGTGGATTGTTGTGATGGATGGTTTGTTTTGGCTGAAGTAGTAGCGTTTTGTTTTTATTGCACAACAAAAAATGCTGTTGTGGTAGGTATTGATAATACATCTGATCGAGTAGAACAGGATGTAGAAAGTATTCTTCTGAGAGTAGTTTACACAGTTGTTCGAAATCTGGCAAGGCACTATTATTATGTACTCTGCGATAGAATGGATAGATCGTGAGATCATTGCTGGGGATTAGGATGGTCAAAAAATGACCATTAGTTTCTCCCATGCTTTGTGAATGGTAAGCAGCTACAGCGGCACGATGGTGTCCATCTGCAATGTAAAAGGCTTCCATAACCTCAAATCGCTTAGCTAGTAAGGAGGTGTGTTCCGATTGATCTATTCTCCATATCTGATGCGATGTAACTGGACCCGATTTTACATCAATAAGAGGAGCTGTTTGTTTGATTGTAAATAGCACATCGTTAACCTGTTTATCAGGAGCATATGTGAGGAAAACTGGCGTAGTGTAAAGTTCAGTTGCTGACAAAAAAGCGTTCAGCTGCTGCACCCGATCTTCGCGGACATGCTCGTGCTTTTTGATCCGGTTTTCATTGTAATCACGTAGACTGGATAACCCGATTAAACCGGTTTGGACTAAACTTTTATGGCTGGTTTGGTACAAATAATAAGCGGGTTCATCGGCCTGAGCGTAAACTCCTTGGGAAACAAAATGTTCAAATATGGTTTTAGCTAAAGCGCATACTTCCGTCAATTTTTCTGGATCACCCGAAGGGTCAGCAGCTTGCATAACATGGTGAAACGACCACGGATTGTGTTCCTTAACCAATCGATTGGAGTCAGCTTTCCACTGCTCATCTGGCCCTAGTACCACGTCCTTGACGAAGTCGCCTTGCGGCAAAAAGCCTTTGAATGGCCTGAATTCAGGCATACTAAGCTTTGCCGAATGCGTCGATGATACGGCCGGCCAATTCTAGTCCGATACGCTCTTGGGCTTCTTCGGTAGAAGCACCAATGTGTGGAGTAGCTGAAATTTTGGGATGGTTTAGCAGCTCAGCTTTGGGCGTTGGTTCACCAACAAAAACATCTAAGCCTGCAAAACGCACCTTGCCTGCGGCGAGCTGGTCGAGTAGCACTTGTTCATCAATTACACCACCACGTGAGCAGTTTATCAAGCCAATGCCAGGCTTCATCCAACCAAATTCGTTGGTGCCGAGCAGGGGTTTGTCCATGCCCGGGGTGTGAATGCTAAGGAAATCGCTGCCGCTGATGACTTCTTTTAATGAGCCTACTTTTACCCCATGCATTTTTTCGATGCGGGCGGCAAGCGTGACGTCTGTATTGTATACGATATCAAAAACCATGACTTGCATGCCAATGCCTTTGGCGATGCGGCCTACTTCCTGACCTATGCGGCCATAACCGAGTACACCTATGGTTTTTCCAAATAGCTCAATGCCTTCGGCGTAGTTCTTTTTGAGATTGTTGAAACCGGTTCCACCGTTTTCTGGCATCTCCCGATGTGCCAACTGTAAAAAGCGGCATAAACTAAATAAATGCGCAAATACCAGCTCAGCTACGGAAATAGAGGAGGCGGCAGGCGTATTGATGACCTCAATACCACGGGAACGAGCAAATTCTACATCGATATTGTCCATACCCACGCCAGCACGAGCGATAAACTTGAGATTTGGACATTTTTCAATCAATTCACGACGCACTTTAGTGGCCGAACGTACAATGATGCCGTCGAATGCATGGAGTTCTGTATCCAGCTTTTCTTGGTTGATTTTGTCGGTTACTACAATGAATCCCGATTCTTCAAGCAGGTTTTTCCCGGCTGCATCAATGCCGTCGTTGGCGAGTATCTTTAACATCAGGCGTGAGTTTGTTCAAATTGTTTCATTACATCTACCAATACTTGCACACTTTCGATAGGCAGGGCATTGTAGATAGAAGCGCGGAAACCGCCGACCGAACGGTGACCCTTAAGTCCGCTAATGTTAGCTACTTTTAATGCCTGACTAAAGGCTTCTTCCTTACTTTCGTCTTTCATCACGAAACAAAGGTTCATATACGAACGGTCTTCTTTGGCAGTGGTGCCGACAAAAAGTGAATTACGATCGATTTCGTTGTACAGCAACTCCGCCTTGGCATTGTTGCGTTTTTCCATAGCGGCGATACCACCCATTTTTTCGACCCACTGCAAAGTGAGCATTACACAATACACCGGGAAAACAGGTGGGGTATTGTACATCGATTCTCCTTCGATATGGATGTTGTAATCGAGCATAGAGGGTATAATGCGGCCACTTTTCCCTAAGATGCTTTTTTTAACCGCAACCATAGTAGCACCTGCAGGACCCATATTTTTCTGGGCACCGGCGTAAATCAGATCGAACTGGGTGAAATCAAGCACCCGACTGAAAATATCCGACGACATATCACAAACCAAAGGCACCGCCGATTTCGGGAAAGCCTTCATCTGCGTACCATAAATGGTATTGTTCGAGGTACAGTGGAAATAATCTGCATCATTTGGAACGGTATAATCTTTCGGGATGAAGTTGTAGTTTTT
>JBDNIH010000032.1:0-2137 GCA_041688385.1 Bacteroidia bacterium | reverse complement strand
CTGCCAACGAAAATGCCAGCGATAGAGCCAAAAAAGAAGGCGGAAAACTTCAGGAGGTAATCTTTTTGTTTGAAGCTGGTAAGGTGAGAGCGGCCGCAATAAAAACCGGCATACAAGACGATCGTTTTATAGAAATAAGCGAAGGTATAAGCGATAGCGCACAAGTAATCACTGCACCATTTTCAGCCATCAGCAAAAAGTTGAAGGATGACATGAAGGTGGAGAAAGTGGCCAAGGACAAACTTTTCGATAAATAATGGCCACAACACCAAAAACCAAGGTCGCGGTAATCGGCGGTGGAAGTTGGGCTACCGCCATCGTCAAAATGCTCACCGACAACAAAACGGATGTGAGCTGGTGGATGCGCGATCTGGAATCGGTGAATTTTATCAATAAATTCCACCACAATCCAAGGTATATCCCATCAGCCCAACTGCGGATAAAAAAAGGAGCGGTGAGCACCGACCTCAGAAAAGTCATTGCCGGCGCTACCTTTGTTGTGATGGCTGTCCCTGCTGCTTTTTTGAAAGAAGCGTTACGCAATCTGAATGCCGGCGATCTCGATGGTAAAGTGGTGGTAAGCGCCATAAAAGGGATGATACCAGACGAAAACTTACTGATTGCCAATTTTTTCTTTAAATATTTTAATACCCCAGAATCACAATTTTTGGTGATCAGCGGTCCCTGTCATGCCGAAGAAGTAGCCCAAGAAAAGCTGAGTTACCTCACCATAGCCGGACACGATACCGAAAAGGCAAGTGCTTTTGCACAGCTGCTGCGGAACCGTTATATGAATGCCAATGTGAGTGAAGACATCTATGGCACCGAATATTCGGCGGTGATGAAAAACATCTATGCCATCGCCGGTGGTATTGCACATGGGCTGGGCTACGGTGATAATTTTATAGCGGTGCTGATCTCCAATGCGATTATTGAACTAAAACGTTTTTTGGCGGAGGTATATCCCATCCGACGCGATATCAAGGAAAGCGCTTACCTCGGCGATTTGTTGGTCACAGCCTATTCGCAACACAGTCGTAACCGGAGCTTTGGCAATATGATTGGTAAAGGTTACAGTGTGCGTTCTGCCCAGTTCGAAATGGCGATGGTAGCCGAAGGTTATTATGCCATCCGTTCGGTACACCAGCTCAACAAACGGTATAAAGTAGATTTACCTATAGCCGAAACGGTTTACCGTATCCTCTACGAGGGCGCACCAGCGAAGGCTGAATTTGCCAAACTCACCGATTTGCTTCGGTAAGTCGGGCTAGCAACACGCTTTTTCCAGCTATTGGGAATTTACTTATTTTGCTGTATCATGCCGCCATTTCAAAACCCACCCGCACTTCAGGGCGCGCACATCGGTTTAATCCCGTTGGTGTCGACCGATTTTGACGTTTTATTCACCCTCGCCTCCGACCCTTTGGTTTGGCAACAACACCCCAATCCCAACCGCTACAAAAGGGAAGAATTTGAAAAGTTTTTTGCGGGCGCATTGGCCTCCCAAGGCGCCTACAAAGTGGTGGAAAGTGCCACTGGCGCAGTTATAGGCTGCTCCCGTTTTTACGATTACCAACCCGAGCGTTGCTGCGTAAACATTGGCTATACTTTCTACGGAAGCGCTTATTGGGGCAGTGGATACAATCCCCAAGCCAAGGCACTTATGCTCGACTACGCGTTCCAATTTGTAGCTACCGTTGAATTTCATGTAGGAGCAGGCAACAAACGCTCACAAATCGCCATGGAAAGATTGGGAGCAGTAAAAGTCGCCGAAAGGCCGGTGACCTACCATGGCGAACTGGAATCCCTGAATTTTATTTATCAGCTGCATACTGCGGTGGCCAAAGGCTGAGGGCAGTTAAAGGCCACGAAAGGGCTGGGCGAATAGAGCTGTGTTGCCCTATTTCCCTTAAGGTAGCGTCACCCTAAATTCTGCTTCTACGCAACCCCATCGCTGGTCTTTTTCAAACATTGGCGGCGTAAAACGCGTCAATCTTAATTCGGCCGAGGACCTGTTGCAGCTGGACAAGCTCGACCCAAAACTCTGGACCGCCTTAAGTTGTCCGGTGCAAGGGCTCGAAATTGAAGCCAAAACTTTAGCCCTAATTGACGCCGATAACGACGGACAAATACGTGT
>JBDNIH010000198.1:0-1023 GCA_041688385.1 Bacteroidia bacterium | reverse complement strand
TCGGGGCACAACTGCCGGGCCATTTTCATGGGCATACCAGCATGAATACCAAATACCCGGGCTTCGTAACTACAGGAAGCCACCACACCCCGGTCGCTGGTGCCACCGATGAGAATGGGCCGCTGCCCGAGCCGGCTATCGAGCAAACGCTCTACCGACACAAAAAAAGTATCTAAGTCCATGTGGACAATGGTGCGGTCGGGTGTTGACTCGGCAACTGTTTTCATATTATTACTAAAGTAGCAGCGCTTTTTGACGCCTTGTGTCAGGTGGTTGATGGTTGATGATCCATGGACTATCGACTATGTCACGTCTTGAAAAAAATTGACAGTTTAAACAGATCTGTTAGATACAAAAACTTGCGCTTACGGGTAAGTACTTAAAGAAGGCCCCTCGCAATTTTGAATTCAAACCCCAACAGCTCGGCGGGTTTCGGCATAACGCGGGTCGGGAATGATAGGCAGTTTTTCCAATTCCTCCACTTCCAGGTTGTAGCAATCGAATTCCTCCGTAACCTTTCCCAGCAAACGGTATACCCCACGTCCTCGAAAGGGATAACGCGCCGCAATGGGCGGAAAATGAACCGTATCTATATATTGGCCCTGCTGATCTACAAAAGTGGCAAACTGCATACGCTCCCCTTTAATCGTTCGGGTGTCTTTTACCGTAACCAGATAGGCCAGCATACACACCCGTTTACCAATATGGAAGGCCATGGTCGCAGCCAAAACCCCTTGGGGAGGCGGTTCCGCAAGCAGCTCAAAAGGACTACACAGCGGAAAACCCAGCAGCTCTATTTCATCGAAGGCATCTTCATGCCGCTCGATATCAAGTGTAGGTAGCGCAAAGTTTTTGGGTGCGGTATAAAACAGCTCCGGCAAGGGTTCTTTGGGAAGAGCATGCCCTAGCAACAGATGGGCCTCCCACAATAGCTCTTTTTTATTTTTTCCGGCAAAACGAAATGCCCCGATGCGGATGAGCAACACCAACTGCTCCAAAGGTGGCGCCATACGCTGCACCAAC
>JBDNIH010000031.1:0-12236 GCA_041688385.1 Bacteroidia bacterium | reverse complement strand
CGATGGTACTGCAGTAAAATGTGGAAGAGTAGATCGTTGCCAGCCTGGTACAAATCCCGTCCCCTCAAAAGGATGGGATTTTTTTTTGCCTGAATTTTGCTCCATAAATGCCAGTACGTCACCCGAAGTAGCTGTTAAGCGTTTAGCAATTTAAAATAAAAGAAGATGACTTTCTGTCATGAAATAGTGTAATGTAACCATATCATACCTTGTTACCTACCGGGTAAGTTCTGAGTTATCAGAACAAAAATCCCCACTAACTAAAAGAGCGGGAACAAAAAAACCGGCCATAAGCCGGTTTTCTGAATACGCACTTATTTAAAGCGAAAAATCTACTAAGGAACTCACCTCCCTAGGACGATAACTGATTACAGGAATAGGAGATCTATTAATCATCTGCTGGGCAAATTCTCCCATTATCAAACTACGTACAGATGGTTCTTGTTCTGTCATAATTGAAATCAAATTTGCTTTTAAGGCTTTAGCATATAAAATTGTCTTATCTGTGATATTACCGCCTGTTTCATAAAATATGTCGTGATTAATGGCGTGCGCGTTTAAATAGCCGCTCACCTGCTGGCAAAGCACATGTACCTTTCGTACGGCTTCAGTGTCATCATCAATTGAAACGCCTAATACATGAATCTTGGCATCAAAGGCTTGTGCTAGTAAAGCAGTAGCCTTTACTTTTTGCCGACTATAAAAACTTGTGTCAATAGGCATTACAATGGTTTTGTAGCCACTGGTGAATTGCCTGTTGTCGTGAAGCGTTATCACCGGACAAGGGGCTGTTGCTGTTACCCGAAAAGAATTACTGCCTATAAGGAATTCTTCAAAGCCGGCCTGACCATGTGCACCGAGAACAATAGAACCAGCATCTAATTGTTCAGCCACTTTTACGATGGTTTTATGGATACTGCCGATTTCAATTTGGTACTTACAATGACTTCCCTGGTCCTCAAATTTTTGAACCAGAAGTTTCATCCGTCGCTCTACTTCTTCAACTATATTGTTCTCTTTTGAAGAACTGTCAAAAGTGAGATCTGCTACGCTGAATCCATCAAACAAGGTTTCAATTACATGCAGAAAGACTATATCGACCCGAAGTGTACGGGCAAGAATGGCAGCATGTTCTGTGGTGGTAATTGTACTTTCCGAGAAGTCAACTGGTACCAAAATGGGTCTTTTAGCCTGTTCCATTGAGTTAATTTTAGTCGTTTTTTGTTTGCATTTCTTCAACCAACTCCTGGCTTACACCTGTAAAGGAGAATCCACCGTCATGAAAAAGGTTTTGCATCGTTACCATACGTGTAAGGTCGCTAAACATGACAACACAGTAATCTGCACAAGATTCCGCACTGGCATTACCCAATGGCGACATTTTGTCAGCATACTCATAAAAGGCATCAAATCCTTTTACCCCGCTCCCTGCGGTCGTACGGGTTGGTGATTGAGAAATGGTATTTACACGTATTTTTTTTTCTTTACCTAAGTGGTAACCAAAACTTCTAGCAATCGATTCTAAAAGAGCTTTAGCGTCGGCCATGTCGTTATAATCTGGGAATACCCTTTGCGCAGCTATATAACTCAGCGCCAAAACCGAAGCTCCTTCTGTAAGAATGTCCTTCTTCATGGCAGCTTGCATTACCCTGTGAAACGACAATGCCGAAATATCAAGTGATTTATGGAAATTGTCGTAATTGGTTTCCGTATAGTGAATACCCTTACGCACATTGGGTGACATACCGATTGAATGAAGGATAAAATCAATTTTGCCACCTAAAATCTCGACACTCTTGGTGTACAGTAACTCGAGATCTTCCATACTTGTTGCATCTGCACCTATCACTTCGGCGCCACACGCAGCCGCTAATTCATTGATTTTACCCATGCGCAAGGCTATGGGTGCATTACTCAAGGTGAATTGAGCTCCCTCAGCGTGAGCACGTTCCGCTACTTTCCAGGCAATCGAGTTGGGATCGAGTGCACCGAAAATGATGCCTCTTTTTCCCTTAAGAAGTTGGTATGACATGGGTTATATATTTGTATCAAAAATAGATAAATATTAGATATGGAATAATTCGCGGGCGTGTTCTCTTGCAATCTCACTGGGCTGTGCCCCACCTATCATTTTTGCCAACTCCTCAATACGGTCCTCCGCCTCCAAAACACGGATTTGGGAAGTCGTTTTACCTTGATTCATTTGCTTTGAAACAAATAAATGTAAATCTCCTTTGGCAGCTATTTGTGGTTGATGAGTTACCAAGATGACCTGGTGCCTACTTGATAGTGTTTTGAGTACCCGCCCAATACGAATGGCCGTCTCACCTGAAATCCCAGTGTCTATCTCGTCAAAAACCACAGTGGGTAAGGATAGTTGGTCATGCAAAAGACTCTTAATAGCCAGCATTAAACGCGAAAGCTCCCCTCCAGAGGCTACTTTGTGGATTTCCTGAGCAGCACTACCCTGATTGGCCGTAAATAAAAAACGAAGCTGGTCTAGACCAGTACGAGCATTCAATTGATCTAGGTGTTTATGCTCAATATGAAAATGGGCATGTATCATACCCATGTCTGGAAGTAAAATATGAATGGCTTTTTCTAACTCAGGAAGTATTGCCACACGTTTTTTAGAGATAGAAGCAGCCTGCTCTTGGAGCTCAATAGTTAATTCAGCCGCTTTTGAACGCAGATTTTCTAACTGTTCCCCACTCGATTGTACCGCATCTAAACGATCGGCAATCGTATTTTGTAATTCAATTAATTCCGACAACGTTTGCAAACGATGTTTCTGCAACAAACGATTGAGCTCGTTTAATCGGGTTTCATATTGTTGTAGTTTTTCCTCATCTGCTTGAAAATCTTCTTGTAAATGAAAAGCTTCCTGGGCAATTTCTGATAAGATGGTTTTGGTATCCTGTAGGCGTTCATATAAATCCGAAAGCCGCGAATCCAGTTTTTTAATGATTTGTCCAGATGCTAACAGCGCTGATAGACTGCTTTCTGGGGCATTATCGGCCTCCGAAAGCCCATAATGTAGCTGTTGAAGCGCTAGCCCAATTGTATTTGCATTTTGCAAAACGCTATACTGATGCTCTATCTGTTCCAGTTCCTCTGGGTTTTTAATTCGGGCTTGCTCAAGCTCATTGAATAAAAACTGGTCATAATCGAAGCTTTTCTGCTGACTAGTTGCTGCGGCTTCAAACGTAATTATTTCCTGATTTAGTCTGCGTAAATGCTCGTAGTTGACACAGTAAGCCGAAACCTGTGGGAGCTGCGCAGCCATGGCATCCACAAACTCGAATTGAAACTGTTGGGTATTTAATTCAAGCGTTTCATGCTGCCCGCTGATGTCTACCAGTAGATTGCCTAAAGTACGTAGTTGACTTACAGAGGCAGGACTGTCATTGATGAATGCACGCGATTTGCCATTGGGTAATAACTCCCGCCGCAAAACGATTTCATCGGCTACTTGGTCAAAATCTGCTTGCTGAAAAAAGGCAGTAATATTTGGCGTGTTAAACTGAAAATAGCCTTCAATGATACATTTTTCTGCTTCATTGTAAAGCTGCCCAGCATCTGCCCGCGCACCCATCAATAAATTTAAGGCGCCCAAGAGTATAGATTTACCGGCGCCTGTTTCTCCTGTAATTACAGTGAGCCCTGGCGAGAATAGAATTTCACTCTCACTAATAATGGCAAAATTGCGTATGCTGAGTTGCTTTATCATGCGTCCTACAAAGGAAAGGAGATGCAGCTTAAGTAGGAACTATGGTTGGGTAATTTTTTGATATTGGAGGATGTTAGAAGGGTCAATTTCAGAAAGAATAGTCAACACTGTCGACTTCTCCTCTGGCGTGGCCTTGGAATAAATGCCAAGAATTTCTGTGATTTTGGCAGATAAATAAATTTGTTGCGCCATCGATCCCGGCTTCTGACGGTGCACTTCGTGCATTTTTTTAATGGCATTGGTGATTTCTTTCCGACAATCTGGTACTTTTTCCATTTTATGCATGCCATCCAAACCCTTCAAGTGGTAGAGATAAATACTCTCGCGAAAAGGTTTGAAACTCGGACTGATCATATTATCCAACAGCCAAAAACGATTGCGTAAATTCTGACCTTGTTTCCATCCCATTTCTGGGGCATTTTGCGCATTTTGCAAAACTGTTTGTGCTCTCTGAAACATCTCCGTTCCACCCATGGGCGCGAAGGAGTCGTAATCCATGCCCAGTATAATGTAAACGTAATACGCCAACATTGAACTCAAGTTATTCAAGTGGGTAGTTTCGTTAAATTCCAGTGGTTCAAAATCATTGAAAACAAACGTCCAGTCCGGATCGGTGTGGTTGACAAGTACGCTGCTATACGAGGCATTGTAAACTGGACGTACAGATTGAATCTGAGCTTTCGCAATGAATTGATTGGTGCTAGGCCGTTGTTCTAAGATAATAGTGATATTGCAGCTGATTCTTTCTTGTTCGAGGAAAACATCATCGGTCCAACGACGGGTATTCAAAAAATCACGTATGGTGTTTTCCATATTCGCGAAAAATTGTTGGTCAGAACCACCAATTTGTGCAAAGTTGACCGTCACCCGGCAGTTTAATTCCTGGCCAAGCGCTAGGAGAGGTGATAATAGAAGTAGTAATACAAGTTTATTTCGCATCCCGAATTTGCTCATTGAGATAATCAACGATTTCTGAAGCAATCTCGTCTTTCGACTTTAAAGATAAGTGTACTTCCTGACCACTTGCCGAAAGTATCGTAACCTGATTGGTATCATGTCCAAAACCAGCGCCATTATCTTGTAAGCTGTTCAGGACTATAGCATCAAGGTTTTTTCGTTGTAGCTTTCCCTTAGCATGGGCAATCCCATCATTGGTTTCAAGCGCAAAACCGAGTAAATACTGGTTTTTACGCTTGTTTTTACCCATCCATGCAAGTATGTCGGTAGTAGACTTTAAAGTGATTTGTAAGGCGGCATCTGTTTTTTTAATTTTTTGATCTGCAGCCATTTCCGGACTGTAATCGGCGACGGCTGCACACATAATGCTAATAGTTGTTGCGGGAAAGCGATTTGCACAAGCCGTATACATGTCAGCAGCGCTTTCTACCCGCGTAAACGAACTCAATCCTGCTGGAACAGCCAACGCGGTAGGTCCGCTAACGAGGTGAACACGGGCGCCGGCAAGTGCCAACTGACGCGCAAGGGCATAACCCATCTTACCCGATGAACGATTGCCTATAAATCGAACTGGATCGATGGCTTCGTAAGTAGGTCCAGCCGTGACTAAAATGTCTTTACCGGCCAAGAGGCTACGTTGAAAATGATGCTGGATTTTTTCGAGAATTTCTTCGGGTTCAGCCATTCGGCCTTCACCAATCAAGCCACTGGCCAAAAGGCCGTTTCCTGGCTGAATAAAGTTATTGCCGTAGCCTAGTAGTGTATTGATATTGGATTCCGTGCTCCCGTGTTTATACATATCGAGATCCATCGCAGGGGCGAAAAAAACAGGGCATTTGGCGGATAAATAAACGGCGAGTAAAAGGTTGTCGCAGCCGCCAGTAGCCATTTTTGCCAAAGTATTGGCACTCGCTGGCGCAATCACAAGCAAGTCGGCCCACAACGCCAAATCTACGTGGTTCACCCATTCGCCTTGCTCATTTTTCACAAACTGGCTGTAAACAGGTCTTTCAGAGAGTGTCGAAAGGGTAAGAGGGGTAACAAAGTCAAGCGCCGAAGGGGTGGCGACCACCTGTACTTCGGCGCCTGATTTTTTAAGCAGCCTCACGAGCGAGGCCGATTTATAAGCGGCTATGCTCCCGGTGATCCCCAATAAGATTTTCTTACCGGTGAGCATGGAAATCAGCCTTTCTTTTCCTTCGCTGGGTTACGGAAGTACACTTTGTCTTCCATAAAATCTTCGATGGCCATGAGAGATGGCTTTGGCATACGCTCATAATGTTTCGAGATTTCAATTTGCTCGCGGTTTTCGAATACTTCCTCGAGGTTATCGCTCGAAGAGGCAAATTCGGCCAGCTTAGCGTTCAACTCTTCTTTGATTTTGATGCTGATCTGATTGGAGCGCTTTGCTACAATTGCTATCGACTCATACAAATTACCCGTTTTTTGGTCAATCTGGTGCAGATTGCGGGTTTCGGTGTTGTTGGCTGCCATATCGTGTACTTAGTTAATTACTTTGGGTTGAAGAGGAACCGGTGGTTTTTCCGCCAGTTTTTGAAGCTCCTGACGAGCTTTGGTTGCATAACTTGTAGCCTCTTTTAAGAAGGCACTGTTCGGGTAATCTTCTTTTAACTCCTGAAACTGACGTATAGTTTCATTAAAACGTTCCTCCTTTTTTACTTCAATGCTGTTCTGCGCAAGGTTATAATAAGATTTTACAACCAAAAAGGAGAGATATTCACGCTCATCGATGTCTGGATAATCACTTAATGTATTACGAAGCATCACAGCTGCTGCCCGATAATCTTCCATTCGGTAGAATAAAAGCGCACTTTCAACAGACTTATGCTCAAGTTTGGCGCGCATAATATCCATCATTCGGTTACATTCACCGATACGACTACTCGACGGATGTTTGTTCACAAACAACTGAAAAGCCTCTAGAGCTTTTCTGGTGCTGATCTGGTCCAATGAAAAATTTGGAGATTCGAGATACAAGCAGTAGGCATACATGAAATCCATATCCTCCACACGTTTGCTTGTAGGGAAGCTTGTAGAAAAGTTTTTGAAATGGAAACTGGCCAATGAATACGCTTTCAGGTGGTAATCGCACCAGGAATACAGATAGTAAACATCTTCTGCCCGATCGGAACCACGAAAAGCAGTTATCAGCTCTTCCAGCAGCGGTTGAGCACGGTAGTAAGAGCCTTGGTAATAATATTGCTGTGCCATCTTGTATTTGAAATTCAAATCAGGATTTTTCAGCACCTTATTATAGGGGTCGCATGATTGGGTGATGATTATCAGCACCAAGCCAAGTAAAAGTAGCAAGAAGCGGTTTGTCCGCATTTTGGTCATAGCCTGTAAAATTAACATTAAAGCAGCACTCATTCAAACAACATTTTTAGATATCCTGTATATGTTGCAGGTATTTTATTTTGATTTTTTTCAGGAGGCAGTAAGAAGTAGGACATAAAGCTTAAATTTGAGCAATAAACCTGTTAAACTAACTTTTCGTGGATTTATTTGAGAAGCTAAACAACCGTATGGGCCCACTCGGGCAACATCGCAAAGCCGCTGAAGGCTATTATATGTTCCCTAAACTAGAAGGTGATATTGCCAGCCGGATGATTTTTCGTGGCAAGGAGTGTTTGGTTTGGAGTCTAAATAACTACCTCGGACTGGCCAATCACCCTGAAATTCGCCAAGCGGACACAGAGGCAACGGCTGCGTTCGGCATGGCCTATCCTATGGGAGCACGTATGATGTCGGGAAACTCGAATTACCATGAGCAACTCGAAAATGAATTGGCAGCTTTCATTGGTAAACCCAAAGTACTACTGGTAAACTACGGCTATCAAGGTATTTTGTCTGCAATCGATGCTTTGGTAGATCGCCATGACGTGATTGTGTACGATGCCGAATCGCATGCTTGTATCGTCGATGGCGTTCGCCTGCATGCGGGCAAACGTTTCATGTTTCAACACAACGACATTAAAAGCTGCGAAAAACAACTCGAAAGAGCTACAAAACTTATTGAAGCCGGTGAACACAAAGGCTCTATATTACTCATCACCGAAGGCGTGTTTGGTATGACGGGTGCTCAGGGCAAACTTCAAGAAATCGTCGAGCTCAAGAAAAAATATAATTTCCGCTTATTGGTTGACGACGCCCACGGCTTTGGTGCCATGGGGGCAACTGGGGCAGGTACAGCTGAAGAACAAGGTGTAACTGACGAAATTGACATCTACTTCTCCACTTTTGCCAAATCCATGGCAAGTATCGGAGCCTTTTTCGCTACCACTGTGGAGATAGCAGACTTTTTGCGCTACAATATGCGTTCACAAATTTTTGCGAAAAGTTTGCCGATGCCTATCGTAATCGGTGCCATCAAACGTTTAGAACTATTGCGCGATTGTCCGGAGCTCAAAGATAAATTGTGGGTAATTGTTAACGCGCTGCAAAAAGGTTTAAAAGAAAGAGGATTTGACCTCGGCAAAACCAGCTCACCTGTCACGCCTGTCATGATGAAAGGCAGTTTAGGCGAGGCTACAGCCATGGTTGTTGATCTAAGAGAAAATTTTAACATATTCTGTTCAGTAGTGGTTTACCCTGTTGTTCCGAAGGATGTAATCCTCCTCCGGCTCATCCCTACAGCCTCACATAGCCTTGAAGATGTGGAGGAAACGTTACGTGCCTTCTCCCAAGTTTCGGCCAAACTCAAGGCTGGCGCCTATGCCAATGATGGTGTAGTTTCGATGAGTTGAAATAAAAAATATCGTTGTTTTATTTGCCCTTTGCTGGAAAAGCATATTTTTGGAAAGTCTAACTTAAAAACGCTACTATAATGAATCAATTCGAAACACTGAAAAACCTCCTAATGTCGATGGAAAAAGATTTTGAAAAATTCTACGACAAAGAAAACAGCGCAGCTGGAACCCGCGTACGTAAAGGTCTACAGGACCTGAAAAACCACTGCCAGGAAATCCGCCTGGACGTTCAGAACCGCAAAAACGCCGAGTAATTATCGTTTGGCACTCAAAAAGAAAAGCTCACCTTCGGGTGAGCTTTTCTCGTTTATGGTAAAATGTAAAAGGACTACAGGCGCGTATGTGCTGCCTTTATTCGGTCGAGCAGGTTTGTACTGGAGGCGATCAACGGCAAACGTAATTCGTTTTCAAGCAATCCCTGAGCATACATGGCCGCTTTTACACCCGTTGGGTTGCCTTCTTCAAAAATTAAATTCATCATTGGCAGCAAGTTAAAATGCAAACGGCGGGCTTCGTCCCAATCACCAGCCAAAGCTGCACGGGTTATACTGCTAAATTGACGTGGATAGGCGTTGGCAATTACCGAGATGACACCTTCAGCGCCCAAACTAAGCATGGGCAAGGTGAGTAAATCGTCGCCAGACAATATTTTAAAGCCTTTAGGACGATGCAGTATAAGTTGCATGATTTGGGCCATATCACCACTGGCCTCTTTAACCCCAACTATTTGTTTGAAATCATTAGCCAATCGAAGGGTAGTATCTGCCTTTAGATTGCAAGCGGTGCGCGACGGCACGTTGTAAAGCAGAATTGGCAGGTCGGTAGCACTAAGCATGGCTTTGTAGTGCTGGTAGAGGCCCTCCTGGCTCGGTTTGTTGTAATAGGGCGTAACAGATAGCAAACCAGCTATGCCTTGCATGTCGAAGGCCTGAAGGTAGTCCAGTAGCTCGGCAGTGTCGTTGCCCCCCATGCCCAATACAACCGGCCTACGACCTGCGTTCGCTCGAAGAATGGCCTGCGTGACTTCCATACGGTCGTGTTTGCTTAAAGCAGGGGTTTCGCCTGTGGTGCCCAAGGCGACAAGGAAATCAATCCCGCCAGTAATTACATAGTCCACCACTTTTTGAAGAGAAGCAAAGTCAATTTTACCATCGGCGTGAAAAGGGGTTACCAGCGCAACACCTGTTCCTGTGAAATCAAATTTCATAACTGCATTATTTTTTGAAGATAAGCGCGAAGCGTTTCTAGCCGGTCGACCGGGTTTTCTGGCCCAGCTTGTAAAACGAAGCTGTAAAGTTCGCCAAAATCTGTTTCATATACACTTACCCTAAAAAAAGCGGGAAGCTGCGCTGCAAGCGAATTAATCGAGTTGGCATGCTTCGGATTGGCTACCAACAGTAAATCCGTTGGCTTCGACCAATTGGCCAACCAAGTTGCAGGCAAGTTATACGCCGCACCTAACATTTTATCATCGAAATTATGGTGGGGTGGACTTGCAATGTAACCTTCAGGCGTCCGTTCGTGGTAACCTATAAAGGCAAAATCACACTGTTCACTAGGCCATAACTGCTTGTTTTTACGAACGATTTGTTCCCAGGCGGGATGATCGGCGGGGTAGAGGAGTACGCAACGTTTGGGGATAAATGGGTTTTCGATTATCCCATTTTTTGCGTTTTTTAGCTGGGATGCCATTTGTCTTTCCCAAAGCCATTGGCGGATGAAGCGGGGTAATTTCATGTGATTAATCCTTCAAATGTCTTCTCATCGATAAGCTGTACACCCAAGGCTTTGGCTTTTTCAAGCTTACTGGGTCCCATATTGCTTCCAGCAACTACATAGTCTGTTTTTGCACTTACGCCAGCCTGAATTTTACCACCATGTGCCTCAATCAGCGTTTTAAGCGCCTCTCTTTCGTATTTTTCAAAAATACCACTTACTACAAAGTTTTTGCCTTCGAGCTGGTTTCCCATTTTTTGGGGCACTTTAAATTCTCCTTTTAACTGAACACCTGCAGTTTCGAGCCGTCTGATAATATCTTGGTTCGTTGCCTCGGCGAACCAGGCCACCACATTTTCTGCAATACGACCACCGATTTCATGAATTGCCGTTAAGGATTCAATGCTTGCAGTAGCCATTAAATGGATATCAGGGAAGTTGCGGGCCAAAGTTTTGGCAACCGTTTCGCCAACATGGCGAATGCCCAAGGCAAAAACAACCCTTTCGTAAGGTATTTTTTTTGATGCTTCGATGCCTAGCAAGATGTTTTGGATGGTCTTTTCACCCATTCGCTCCATGCCTTTGAGCTGATCTGCTTGCAAGCGGTATAATTCGGCATAAGAACGTACCAAACCGGCTGAAAGCAACTGTTGGAGCGTTTCTTTACCAATCGATTGTATATCCATCGCTTTGCGGCTCACAAAATGTTCGAGCTTGCCAAGTTGTTGGGGTGGACAGCTGCTTTCATTCGGGCAGTAGTGAATGACTTCCCCTTCCTGACGGATGAGCGGCGTGTTACAGTCTGGGCAATGGCTGATATACCGAAAAGCTATGGCATGAGGACCTCGTTTGCTTAAGTCAACTGCTGTGATTTTGGGGATTATTTCTCCTCCTTTTTCAACAAAAACAATATCTCCTTGATGAAGGTCTAAGCGTTCGATTTCGTCCGCATTGTATAAGGATGCCCGTTTTACGACTGTTCCAGCTAGAAGGACGGGTTTAAGCCAAGCAACTGGCGTAACGGCGCCAGTTCGGCCAACTTGATAGCCGATGTTTTCCAGTAGTGTCTGTGCACTTTTTGGTTTGTATTTGTACGAGATGGCCCACCTTGGATTTTTAGCGGTAAAACCTAATTCTTCACGTTGATTGTAATCATCAATTTTTAGGACTATGCCATCGATGTCGTAAGCCAAAGTATCTCTGGCAATATCCCAGTGGTGAATGAAATCCGCGATACCTTTCAAAGTTGTAGGGGAGGTGGAGTGATCACAAATCTTAAACCCCCAACTTTTAGCCGCCACTAGGCTTTCACTATGGGTTTTGAACTGTTGTTTCTCCATGTTTAGGTAGTAGAGAAAACAGTCGAGTTTACGTTTGCTGACTTCTTTAGAGTCGAGTAACTTGAGTGTGCCGGAAGCAAAATTTCGGGGATTGGCATAAGGCTCTTCACCCACTTCGATGCGCTGTTTATTCAGCTTATCAAAATCTTGTCGCCGGATAAACACTTCGCCACGAATTTCAAAAAAATCGGGATAAGTGTCTCCTTGGAGTCGCAGTGGTATAGAACGTATGGTTTTGATGTTCTGGGTGACAATGTCACCGGCTTGGCCATCACCGCGGGTTACGGCTTGGACGAGTTGTCCTTTTTCATAGGTCAGACTAATCGCCACACCATCAAATTTTAATTCCCCAACGTATCGGTAAGGTTGCTCAAGTGTTTTTTGGATGCGCTGATCGAATTCCTCTAATTCAGTTTCGGAATAGGTATTGCCGAGCGATAACATCGGAAAGGTATGTCTGGCTGATGTAAATTTTTTAAGTGGCTGCCCACCAACTCTTTGGGTAGGGGAGTCAGGCAGTTTAAACTGTGGATTTTCGTTTTCCAGTGTTTCAAGCTCTTTCAGTAACAAATCGAAGGCCTGATCACTGATGCTGGGTCTGTCGAGTATATAATATTGAAAGTTGTGCTGCGACAATTCTGTGGTCAATTGAGCGATTCGTTCTCGCAAATTCACTTCACTTATTGTTTTTTTGTCAGACATAGTGTACATTTCGATGATGCT
>JBDNIH010000197.1:0-7078 GCA_041688385.1 Bacteroidia bacterium | reverse complement strand
TTTTTGGGTATTTAGTCAATGCGGCAAGTATACAGGCTTTGCGGTCTTGGCCGAGGGTGTCGGGACTGGTATATACCGACGGGAAAGGCAAACCGTCGTAGCTGCCGAAAAAAGTAAATTGTTGAATGCCGGCCGCTTTGATGGCATCGAGCAAGAGGGATTCGCTCAAGGAAACAGTCGCAAAAGCGGCACACTGCGCTTTTGGCAGGGTTTCGTTCAAAAAGCGTTCGGTGGCGACGTGTTCTACCTGCAGCAGCTCCCCTCCCTCAAAAAGCGCATACTTCACGCGGGTATTGCCGGCATCTATCACCAATCGTTTTGACTTGCTCATGCCGTATAAAAGTAAATTTCCTTGTGGTTCATAATCAGGCGCCCTTCCGGACCATCCAAGATCAAACGACCGTCTTGATCGACACCCCGAATGGTAGCATACAGCTCGCGGCCTTGATACTGAAAGCGGCGCAGGTGGTCTTTTCCGAGCAGTTGATCCAAATAATCTGCCGTTAGCCGGTTATTTTGACCCTCACGCAATTGAATATAGCGTTTTTCAATGGCGGCAAAAAGCATGATGAGCAGGTCGCTGATTTTGTAATAGCGTCCGGTGATATTTAAAAAAGAGATGGGATTCGGCAGTTGAGCTGGAAAATAGCCTTGGTTGATATTGATGCCAATGCCCACCACCGTTTCGGTGATCCGGTTGCCTTGAATGCTATTCTCAATGAGAATACCGGCCAGTTTTTTTTCGTGGAAGTAGATATCGTTGGGCCATTTCACCCAAATGCCTTCTTGGAGATAGGTCTGGCAGAAGTCGGCCACGCCCAAACTCATGGCCATATTTAGATGGAAATGGGCTGTTGCTGGCAAAAAAGCAGGCTGGAGATAAATACTGCAAAGTATATTTTCGCCCTCGTCGCTGAACCAGGAGGCAGCTGTTTGCCCGCGACCATTGACCTGAAAATCGGCGCTTACGGCGTATCCTTCGGGTATTCCATCGCCGGCCAACGCCCACAGCCGATCGTTGGTGCTGTCGACCGAGCCCAGTTGTTCGTATGTATAGCCGATGAAGCGGCTGTTGTCATTCAGTTTCTGCAAAAGAAATCCCTACTTTTGCACAAATCTAATCATTACGAATGGCTAAGGCACAGCCTGCTGCAGAAAGCATACAGCAATACATCATCCACGGTATTCAGGAGAAAAAAGGCAAGAACATTATCTTGCTTGATCTGCGTGGACTCAAAGAACGGGTGACCGATTTTTTCATCATTGCAGAGGCCGAGTCATCGACCCAGCTCAAAGCCATCTCGGAGTCGGTGGTAGAAGAAGTGAAAAAAGCCGCGGGTGAACGCCCTTGGTCGGTAGAAGGTCTTGAAAATTCACAATGGATACTCCTCGACTACGTTGACGTGGTGGTACATCTTTTCCAGCCGCAATACCGTGAATTTTACGGCATTGAAGAACTTTGGAACGATGCCAAACGCACCGACATAGGAGAATAATGCCAATCGTCGCTGATTTTTAAACTTTTACCTATCCGGCCACGTTAGCATCACATTACGCCAAGCGCATGAGCAAAAAAGAAACTACCCAAAAAAAAGCACCGGTTGCAAAACCAGAGCAAAACAAGCCCCGCTTCAACTTTTACTGGATCTACATCATCATTGCCGTTTTGTTTATTGGCATGCAAATCCTGAATTCTGGAGGCTCGACTAAAAAAATTGATTGGCAGGAATTTAAAACCAGCATGCTCGAAACCGAAGAGGTGGATAAGCTGGTGGGCTACCGTGCCGACGATATCTATAAAATAGAGGTCTTCATAAAAAAAGACAAGCTCGAAAACTCCAAACACAAGGAGGTAAAAGACGATTCGTTCACCGGAGCAACCGGGCCGCATTATTATTTCACTGAAAGTTCACCCGAAGCGTTTGAAAACCGTTTGGTAGCGTTTTACGGGGAGAACACAAGCCTGAAACCTATTTCGGTGCAGTGGGAAAGTAGGCCCGACTGGTTCTCTGGCATACTCGGCATACTGCTGCCAATGGCCCTTATTATTGGGCTGTGGTTTTTGTTTATGCGCCGTTTTAGTGGTGGCGGACAAGGTGGTGGTGCCCAGATATTTAATATCGGCAAGTCGAAGGCAACCCTTTTCGACAAAAATACCCGTGAAAACATCACTTTCGACGACGTTGCAGGACTTGAAGAAGCCAAAGTAGAAGTGATGGAAGTAGTTGACTTCCTCAAAAACTCGAAAAAATACACCGCCTTGGGAGGTAAAATACCAAAAGGCGTATTGTTAGTGGGCCCTCCGGGCACAGGTAAAACTTTATTGGCCAAAGCCGTTGCTGGCGAAGCACAGGTGCCCTTTTTCACCCTCAGCGGCTCCGATTTTGTGGAGATGTTTGTAGGTGTAGGTGCCAGTCGTGTTCGCGACCTGTTCAAACAAGCCCGCGAAAAGGCACCTTGTATCATCTTTATCGACGAAATTGACGCTGTAGGTCGTTCACGTGGTAAAAACCAGATGATGGGCGGCAACGACGAACGGGAGAGCACCCTCAATCAGTTGTTGGTAGAGATGGACGGTTTCAGCACCGACCTCGGCATCATCATGATGGCAGCTACCAACCGCCCCGATGTATTGGATGCGGCACTTTTACGCCCCGGACGTTTCGACCGTATGATTACCGTGGACCGTCCCGACCTGATTGGCCGTGAGCAGATATTTAAAGTCCACCTCAAGCCGCTTAAACTCGGACCAGATGTAGACCCGAAAAAACTCGCCGAACAAACGCCAGGTTTTGCTGGTGCTGAAATCGCCAATGTTTGTAATGAAGCTGCTTTGATTGCTGCCCGTTCGAACAAAAAAGAAATTGAACTCATCGACTTTAATGCGGCCATCGACCGGGTTATTGGCGGGTTGGAGAAGAAGAACAAAATCATCTCTCCTGAGGAGAAAAAAATAGTAGCCTACCATGAGGCCGGGCACGCTGTGGTTGGTTGGTTCCTCGACAGCACCGATCCCTTGGTGAAGGTGAGCATCGTACCACGCGGTGTTGCCGCTTTGGGTTACGCTCAATATCTACCCAAAGAGCAATACCTTTACACCACTGAGCAGTTGCTTGACACCATGTGTATGACGCTAGGAGGACGCGCTGCTGAAGAAATTGTGTTTGGACGCATCAGCACCGGTGCGCAAAACGACCTTGAGCGTATCACCCGTGTCGCTTACGGTATGGTGACTTTATACGGTATGAACCCGAAGGTAGGCCCGTTGTCATTCAACGATCCGAATGGCGAATACCAGTTCCGCAAGCCATACAGTGAAGAACTCGCGAAAATCATTGACGAGGAGGTGCGTAGCCTCATCGAAAACGCCTACAACAAAACCAAAGAGCTGTTGCGCGAACGCCGCCATGAGCTCGAACTTATTGCGCAGGAATTGTTGCAGATGGAAGTGATTTACACCGCTGATATTGAACGCCTCGTTGGTCCACGCCCAAATCAAGTACCTAATCTTACCGCCGAAATTCCGCAGGTGATTAGCGCTGAGACATTGGCCGACAACACCACTGAAGGCGAAGCACAGCCAGAAGCCCGATAATACCTATGCGCGAGACCACTTCGAAAGAAAAAGTCCTTAAAAGAATCCGCAAAGCGCTGATTCACCAAACCCCACCTAAACACCAGGTGATGGATTTGGAAGGGGCGATTTATCACAAAATCGATGCGGATCTCGCCATACATTTTGCAGACAAGCTGGTTGCGATTAACGGCCAGTTTGCCTTTTGCGAAAACATGCTCGACTTCGCTGAAAACCTCATCACCTTGGTCCAAAATCATGGCGCCGAGGAGATTTTCTGCTTCGAGCCCAAAATTCAAGCCTTACTCGACCAAATTGAATTCCCGTATCAAAAGGATAAAAACCGGCTCGACAAGATAGAGATAGGTATTACCTCCTGCGAAGCCTTGGTGGCGCTTACTGGCAGTGTAATGGTTAGTTCAGCCCAAAAAATGGGGCGCACCATGACTGTTTACCCGCCCATACATATCGTAGTTGGTTATATGGACCAACTGGTGCCTGATTTAAAAGCAGGGTTTGAGTTGATTAAAAGTCGACACGAAGGCCGTTTGCCCTCCCTTGTAAGCAATATCACCGGACCTAGCCGCACCGCCGATATTGAGAACACCTTGGTTTTAGGTGCGCACGGGCCTAAAGAATTCTATGTATTTTTGGTGGAAGAAGCCTCTGCGTGAGCCACAAACAAAACATATATTTTGCCAGCGATTTTCATCTCGGCGTCCCCGATTACGCATCGTCACTGGTGCGTGAAAAAAAAGTAATCGCCTGGCTCGATAGCATCAAAGCCGATGCAGCAGCCATCTATCTGGTGGGTGATATTTTCGACTTTTGGTTTGAATACCGCTATACGGCGCCTAAATATTTCACCCGATTGTTGGGTAAAATTGCTGAAATCACCGACAGCGGCACAGCCGTACATTATTTCATCGGCAACCACGATATGTGGACTTTCGGCTATCTTGAAAAGGAGCTGGGCGTGCTCTTACACAAAGAAAATGTGGTCTTAGAAATTGACGGAAAACGTATGTTGATAGGGCATGGCGATGGCAAGGGGCCTGGAGATATGGGTTACAAACTGCTTAAAAAAGTCTTTCGCAGCCCGTTTTTACAATGGATTTTTTCCCGTTTGCATCCCAATTTTGCCTTTTGGATGGCCCATTTTTGGTCGTACAAAAGCCGGGTCAACAACAACGACCCGCTGGTTTTTGTCAAAGAAAAAGAGTGGTTGTACCTCTACTGCGCGCACAAACTCAAACAAGAGCACTTCGATTATTTTTTATTTGGTCACCGCCACCTGCCTGTGCAAGTGGAGGTAGGTCCAGGCAGCCAGTATATTAATTTGGGCGATTGGCTCGTTCATTTCACTTATGCCGTTTATGATGGGACTACGTTGGAGCTTCGTACTTATACTGCTGTTTAATAGCGTCACCGCACAGGATAGCCTCCGCGTGCTTCGGACCTTCACACCTGAGCAAGCCATACGCAATTTTTCTGTCGATAATCTCGACAACCTCTATCTGCTAACCCGTTCGCGTGAGCTCATAAAATACGATGCCAGCTTTCAATGGGTGGGCAACCACCGCAACCAGGTATTGGGTCCTTTACGTCAGGTGGATGTAACCAACCCCCTGCAGCTACTCTTGTTTTATGCTGAAAATGCCGTGCTTTTACAACTCGACAATATGTTGTATGCCACAAATCGTTTTGAAATTGGACAGCTTAACCTCAGTGAAAACTCCCTGGTGTGCCGCTCGTTCGACAATAATATCTGGCTATATGATGCCCGTGCGTTTCGGTTGCGCAAGCTCGCCAACGATTTACGGGTGGTGGTTGAAGGCGAGTGGCTGCAAAACAAAATTCAAACCACCCTCTCCCCCAACGATTTTGCCGAATCAGACGAGCGCCTTTACCTCAACGATCCAGAAACCGGCATATTGGTGTTTGATTTATATGGCGCCTACCTCAAAACGTTGCCCATTACCGGCCAGGCTGTTTTGAATGTACATCAAGGCAAAATATACTATCGAGAAGGTGGCGCTCTATTTTATTACAATACCCAAAGTCTGCAACACCACAAAATTCAGCTCCCCGCTGGCATAAACCCAAAACAATTCCGTGTAAATCGCTCTGGGTTGTGGGTGTTCGACGGCGAACAGCTATTTTTGCTGGCTCCATAAACACCATGCTCGATAAATACCCCGCCATAGCAGGCCGATTTGAAGTGGTAAGCGAACAATTGCTCGACCCGCGGATTTTCGACGATATGAAACGTTATACCCAGCTCAACCGCGAATACCGGGAGTTGGAGAAGATAGTTATTGCCTTCAAAGACTACGAAAACCTCATCGGCAATATCGAAACCAATAAAAAAATCATTTCTACCGAAAAGGACCCTGAGTTTATAGAGATGGCCAAGTTGGAGCTTGAAACCTTGTTCGAACAACAACTCCCCATGGAGCAGGCGTTGCGTCTTTTGCTTGTACCCAAGGAGGAGGCCGATAGCCGGAATGTGATGGTAGAAATTCGTGCTGGCACGGGTGGCGACGAAGCCAGTCTTTTTGCCGGCGACTTGGCCCGCATGTACCTCCGCTACTGCGAAAAACGGGGCTGGAAAGTCGATCTCGTCGACGAAACTGAAGGCACCGCCGGTGGCTTCAAAGAAATCATTTACAAAGTCAGCGGCGATGAAGTTTACGGCACGCTGAAGTACGAATCGGGTGTTCACCGTGTGCAGCGTGTTCCTGCCACCGAAACCCAAGGCCGCATACATACCTCGGCGGCCACAGTAGTGGTTATGCCCGAAGCCGAAGAAGTTGATGTACAAATTAATCCTGCCGACATAGAACTGCAAACCGCGCGTTCGGGTGGTGCCGGTGGTCAGAATGTAAATAAGGTTGAAACCAAGGTAATGCTCACCCACAAGCCCAGCGGTATCGTGGTGACCTGCCAGGTAGCCCGTTCTCAACTTGCCAACCGTGAGATGGCCATGGATATGTTACGCACGAAACTTTACGAACTGGAGCTGAACAAACGGAATTCAGAAACCGCGAGTCAGCGCAAGACCATGGTGAGCAGTGGCGACCGTTCCGCCAAAATCCGCACCTACAACTTCCCGCAGAGCCGCATCACCGATCACCGCATCGGCCTCACCATTTACAATATGGACAGCTTTCTGGGTGGTGAAATACAAGAAATGCTGGATGCTTTACAGCTGGCGGAAAATACGGAGCGTTTGCGGGATGGGAGTTTAGGGAGTTGAGGGAGTTGGGGGAGTTGGGGAGTTTAGCGAGTTGGGGGAGTTGGCCCTCGTTCGGCCCAGTCATGGCAGGAATAGGCAGTTGGGGTTTTCCTGTAGGATCGTGGCAAGTTCATGGAACTATGTTTCTGCGGTTTTTAAATGCTGGGTAAAAGGGTTAAAAGCGTTTCGCTGATCGGTGTTTTAACGGCTTCTTTGGTCAAAATTTGACTGTTTACTTTTCGGGTAAGGCAGCAGATGCATTAACC
>JBDNIH010000196.1:0-5126 GCA_041688385.1 Bacteroidia bacterium | reverse complement strand
GCTGATGATAAGCGCGGAAACCGGTAAAACCATAAAACTGAAAAGTGTCAGCTTTACCGAAATCATAAATAGTAGAACCACATAACCAATCAGCAACAAAGGCTCGCGGAAGATGATTTGAATGCTGCTAACTACAGAATTTTCTATTTCCGTTACATCGTTGGAAACGACCGAAATCAAATCTCCCTTACGCTGACCATGGAAATAACGGACATTTAAATCGATAAGGTGATTAAACAAGGCTTGACGGATGTTTTTTACGACCAATGTACGTAAGCCTGTAAGCACCCGCTGACTCCAATAGCGGAATACATTGGAGAAAAAGAAAGAGACGATTACAATGCCGCACACAAATTTGAGTGCAGCAGCCTGACCAAACGTATTAAATATGTGGAGGAAGCGGTAGTTGAAATAGTCTTTTACCCAGTTCAAACTCCAGTCGAAAACGGGCGGTGTAAGTACAGCTTGTTGTTCAACAGTGCCGAAAATGATGTTCAGCAAAGGGATGAGCAGGGTAAAATTGAAAATCCCGAAAATCACCCCGAGTAGAGCCAAGATGACATATCGCGGCAAAAAATTCCGGAGGGGTCGGGCAAAAGCCAGTATTCTGAAGTAAGTCTTCACAAGAACAAATGTAGGGTTGGCAGCTTTCTTTGCCTAATTAGGCAAGCGTAAAAGTGAAACTAAAGCATTTTCGTGGCCAATCCACTTATATTTGATCGTAATTATGATCAGCATTATAGCCGCTGTATACAACCAACTGCCCATAAATCGACTTTTTGTTGCGGCGTTGGAATGTTACAGCCGCCTGCCGTATGAACTCATTATCATCGACAACGGCTCGACAGATGGGAGTGCCGAATTTTTTGAAAGTAAAGGGGCAAGGGTAGTCCGAAACCCAGCTAATTACAGCTATCCGTACACCCAAAACCAAGGAATACAGCTAGCGAAATACGATTATCTGGCCTTTTTTAACAATGATATTATCGTCGCGCCGGGATGGGATGCCGATTTAATTTCTGTCATGACCACCCACGAGCTCGATTTGGTTTGTCCAGCAGCCATAGAGCGTGCAGAATCTGAGCGGGCAACCCGGCGATTTCGGAGGCACTGGAAGTGGATCAAGGGAACGACACGGTTTTTGGGGGTAAGTGAAAATGCCTTGCGTTTTCGGCACCGCTTGATGTACTTCAATTGGCCAAAGTTTTGTGCTCGCCGCAAAGCGAAATATGGTCAGCAGATATTAGAAGGATTTGCTGGCCACAGCATCTTAAGTACGCGCAGAGCCATCACCCTTTTGGGCTTGTGGGATGAGCGGATACAAGCTGCCGATTTTGATTTGTATCTGCGCTCCAAACAAAGAGCTATCGAACAGCAGGATATTAAACCTATTCACATTGCCTTGGGGGTATTTCACCACCATTTCGAGCGGCTCACCCTCAAAGCCAAACCGCCACGTTTTGCAGATGCGGAGCAATTGATTTCACTGGAGGCAAAATGGAGTAAAGAAAAAATGACAAGCCTACTTGCAGATGTGCAAGCCTACAAAGGGGCCGTTAAATAGCTAAAAATGAAAAGCGGTAACAACTTGAGTTGTTACCGCTTTTTTAAGGTTTAAGCACGTATTGTTTAGTTGACGTGCGGCAAGTAGCTGTTTATTTTGCCAAACTCCATCATCTGTTCTACAAAATCACTTGGGTAGGTCACTTTAACGTCTACAATCTTATCTCCTTCCATTACCGCCGTAAGTTTTGGCTGAATAAATCCTGAGTAAGGTGCTGATTGGATTTTCTGGAAACGTTCTTTCACCTCTTTTTGCAAGGCCTGATCAACTTTTACGCCGTAAGTTTCTACCAGCGCTTGTCCTGATTTAAAATCGCCTTCACTTTTTATACGCTGTATTTCGCGCAACAATTCACCAAAAATCACACGTAATTTTTGGTAGTCGTTTACAACAAAATAGGTTTTGCCGTTTTTGCTTTTACGTTCAACTACATTGTCTGCAGCACCTTTTTCCATGGCCCAAGCAGCAACTAACTGACGGTTTCGCATATGCGATTCTTCCAGATTATCGCCTGCATCGATGCGGCGGAGTTGCAACATCATGCCATTGCGGATATAACTGTCGTATTCGGCTTTGCCTACTTCTAGAGATGGCATTACGCCAATTTGAATCAGCTTTTCGTCCATCAGGTAATACAAGGCTACCAAGTCAGCACGGGCTTCTTCGAGGGTAGAAGCGTACATAACGAGGGTTTCTTTTGGGGTGCCAACGTTTGCATTGAGTTTGCCCGAGGCATGCCCGATAACTTCGTGCATATCTGTATGCAAGGCACCTGCCAAGGCTCCGTATTTGCGTGAACGATCAATTTCTTCTTGGCTGAATGCAAATTCTTCGATAGAACTGCCCTTAGAAGCAACTTCATCGTATGCCCCTACTATGTTGCCGAGAGATACTGATTTTGAACCGATGTCTTTACGAATCCAATCGGAGTTTGGCAGATTGATGCCAATAGGTGTGGCAGGTGCTGCGTCGCCCGACTCTTGAACTGCCAATATTACTTTGGCAGAGATGCCAATAACCGTTTCTTTTTTATGCGCTGGATCCAAGGGGCTGTTGTCTTCGAACCACTGGGCTTCATCGCCTATGGCTTTGATGCGTTTAGTGGCTTCCATATCACGTACAGAAACCACAGATTCGTACGATGCCCGCATGCCAAGTGCATCACCATATACTTCAATAAAGCCGTTCACCACGTCAATCATCGATTCAGTATCAGCTACCCAAGCAATGTTATAGGCATCCCAAGTTTTGAGGTCGCCAGTTTTATAATAGTCGATGAGCAAGTCTAGCGCTGCTTTTTGTTTTTCATTCTCAGCAACACCGCTGGCTTTTTCCAGCCAATAAATGATTTTGTCGATGGCTGCGCCATACATGCCGCCTGATTTCCAGACTTTCTCCACCAACCGACCATTTTCTTTGACCAGTTTAGAATTTAAGCCGTGCCAGATGGGTGTTTTGTCGTTTTTATCTTTCAGTTTGGCATAGTAAGCAGTTACTTCGGCCTGACTCACGCCTTCATAAAAGTTGTTGGCAGAAGCTACCACATTGTCGGCGTTCACATCCTGATTGACTCTTTTAGCAGCTATGCTAGGATCGAAGAGTATCGGATTCAAAAAGCCAATAAGGGTAGCTGGATCTGTGACATTTTCAAATACTGGAAAGCTGGCTTTTGGAGCACCCAGCACCAAACTTTCGAAATACTCTGCTGTAAACTCGGGCATTATTTTTTTTGTGCTGTAATGGTGGTGGATACCATTGCTGAACCATACCCTTTTCGTGTATTCCAAAAATTTGGCATAGTCAGCACCGCTTTTATCGCCTTCATAATGCGCTACAATTTCCTCAAGCGTACGGCGTACAACCAGATTGTATTTGTAGTTCTGATCCCAGATTATATCTCGACCAGCTTTAGCGGCTTCGGATAGATAATACAACAGCTCTTTTTGTTGCAGACTCAAGCTGTCGAAGCCGGGAATACGATACCGAAGTATTTGTAAGTCGGCGAATTGGTCGACTTTCACTTCAAAGGGGGCTTCTTCAACAGTGGTTTCCTTTTCTCCTGAAGAACAAGCGAAGGTGGTTAAGGTAATCACGGCGAGTAAAACGGGTTTTAGTATTTTTTTCATAACAGATTGCCGAGTTTGATTTCGCATTTGGCAAGCTAAATTTAATAGATTTGTTGCCTATCTGCATGAAAACACCTGGAACATATCTCGAATTGAGGGCCGAAGTAGAAGCATTGGTTTTTGCGGCCGAACAACCAATCAGTGCGGAGGAATTGGCTAAAATATTAGCTCAATACCATGGAATAGAGGTTTCAGAGGTTGAAATCGAGTCGTTTTTAGCACAATTAATGGCCGAATATCAAGCCGGCAGCCAAGGTTTTGAGCTGGTAAAAACGGCCGGCGCCTATCTTTTTTTGACAAAAAAACAGTTTCAACCTTTATTGGCCCTGGTGCTTGCCGAGCGCGCTAAAAAAAGATTGTCGCAAGCAGCACTAGAGACTTTATCGATCATTGCATACAAACAGCCCGTTACCAAATCCGAGTTGGAACATATCCGAGGTGTAAACTGCGATTACAGTATGCAACGCTTGCTCGAACGTAATCTGATCGTGATTACGGGCAAGAGCAATGGACCGGGTCGACCGCTGTTGTATGGCACCTCCGAACGTTTTATGGAATACTTCGGTATTAATAACTTAGATGAGCTTCCGCAACTCAAAGCGCTTGATAATCAGGAGAATTCGATCGGTCAGGAGGAATCTGAATAATTATTACTACATTTGCGGTTCATTTATTAATATTTTCTGATGGACGCCAGAAATGAATCCGGTCGTGATGACCGCAATCGGCGAAACGATGAGCAGGGCTCGAATTCTACAAGAGCTGATCGCCTTAAAAAACTGCATGATGAACTGAATACCCTAGAATCGGGTTCAGAATCTCAAAAAAACCGAATTCTTCGTAAAGATCTTGAAGGCGGCGATGACCGTCCCAGCGAAATGCGTTCACGCAACAACGATAGCCGTGATGGCGAACGTCGTTCGTGGACCCCGCGCGAGGGAGGCAACGACCGCCCACGTTATGATAATAACCGCGAAGGCGGCGAACGTCGTCCGTGGACCCCACGTGAAGGGGGTAACGATCGCCCGCGTTTTGACGGCAACCGCGAAGGCGGTGAACGTCGACCGTGGACCCCTCGCGAAGGTGGCAATGATCGTCCCCGTGAAGGCGCTAACCGCGAAGGTGGTGAACGTCGTCCGTGGACCCCACGTGAAGGTGGCAACGATCGTCCCCGTTTTGACGGCAACCGCGAAGGCGGCGAACGTCGTCCGTGGACTCCACGCGAAGGTGGCAATGATCGTCCCCGTGAAGGCGGTAACCGCGAAGGTGGTGAACGTCGTCCGTGGACTCCTCGCGAAGGTGGCAACGATCGTCCCCGTTTTGACGGCAACCGCGAAGGCGGTGAACGTCGTCCGTGGACCCCACGCGAAGGTGGCAATGATCGTCCCCGTGAAGGCGGTAACCGCGAAGGCGGCGAACGTCGTCCGTGGACTCCT
>JBDNIH010000195.1:0-1289 GCA_041688385.1 Bacteroidia bacterium | reverse complement strand
TGGGGAGGAGGCCTTCAATGATAGGGTAGTTGGCTTGGATATTATTGGCCGATGTGCTGTGTGCGGCGTATATATTGAGTTTGGTGTCGGAGTCGAAGGATTCGCCGGGAACAAACTTGAAGCCGCGCAACACGCGGGTATAGGTAATTACATTGCCTACATTGTCCTCATTGGTCCGGTAGCGTGGTTCGAAACGACCTTCTTCTATTTTCATCGTGCCCAACATGCCGTTTTCGGTTACCAAACGTAACATTGTTTTTCCTTGTGCCGGGTTGATTGCGTCGCCAGCTGTGGGGATATCAACATCGTAGGAGGGGTCGGCTCCCGGTCGCACCACAGTACTCTTTACGCTAATTACAACCCCTCTTTTATCCACCGTAATGACGTCGAAGCCGAGAACATTTTTTTTCAAATCATAGGCAACAAACGTGAGGATATTGCCATACGTATCGAGGGTAGAGCCCACAAACATGCCTTTTTTATCCGCATCTTTCGATAATTTGATAGCTGTTTTTTTGAGCGAAAGGGCTTGTCCCATACCTAAAACAGGCGAGAGGACGAGAAGCGAGAGAAGGAGCAAGGTAGTTTTCAAAACTGAGCATATAAATTGTAGTGCCAAGCTACCTATTCTATTTGTATTAATAAATACCGGCTTAATAGTATACTGCCGTTGTCATATACCCTGTTCCCGCAATGCGTTGTGCCTAGGGTATACATGATCGATGTATATACTGACTTAAAACATTTTCGCTTAAACAAATCGGCTGAAACCAAGACAGGCAGGTGGGAAGTTTTTCTGCTCCACTTTGTCGGAATAGCCAAGTAGCCTGTGCGCCAGTAAAACGACTTTCTCTTGATTTTAAGGCTGCTAAAACTCTTTTTTTTGGGGTGTGCTTTAAGCGTCGGCCATGGTGACTAAATATTGTAGAAGCACTTTTTCACCAGCCGCATCGACTACCGTATTAAATTTTTTATTCGCTTTCACGACCATTTTAGGAGTAATGTTACGCCATTGGGCCTCAGTGAATTTTTTTATCTTTTTGTGTGGGTGACAACCACCGCAATGTTGCTGGTAAATGTTTTTACCTGCTTGCAAATCGGCCAGGGTAGCTTCAGGAAATTTTGTTTTCGCTTTGACGGCATCCTTCTCGCCTGGTTCAAGTATTTTGGTGGCGCCGCAGGCAATCAGCAGGCCGAATGAACCGGCGATTATCCAATTTTTCATGTGAGTTTGTTTTAACTAAAGATATGTAATCCAGAGAAAAGCCGTGGGTTAGAGGAAGGATTCG
>JBDNIH010000030.1:0-11093 GCA_041688385.1 Bacteroidia bacterium | reverse complement strand
GCTACCATTCTGTTGGTTGGTGGCCAACGCCAGTCGGCAGCCGTCGGGCGAAAACTTCATATAACCTTTGTTCGACCTTGCATTCAAAGAATTGGGGAAAGGATGACTGCTTCCAATGGTTTGCAGGGTGATCGCTTGAACGCCTGTTGGTGTCACCAAAAAGCGGTAAAACTGCGCGGTGCTCACAAAATGGCCCATTACCCAATAATCGGTACCGTTACAATGTTTGGTAGCTGTTAGTTTTTCGGACAAAGCATTGGTCGGAAAACCAAAAATTACCGACAAGTTTTTCTGGCCAACAACTACGCCACCTAAACCACCATTTAAGGTCATATCGATGACAGAATACTGCAAACCCGCTGAATCGAGGGTATTGGTGAGGGTAAAGAGTATGTATCGATTGGCTTGGCCCGGAAAAGGCACCACGAGACTACTTTGTGTCGTGGTTTGTTTGCCGGTGAGTGCGGTTCCATTTTGGAGATTTGCGTTATTTGCACCCCAAACTTGCTCTCCATTCGAATAAAAAAGAATGCTGCCAGTTGTGGGGTCGGTTACCGCCACGCTGCCTTCAAAAGACGTTAAGGTGCTGCCGCTTTGACCGATGGCGCCGCCCGGGGTAAATTCAATACGACCGAGTTGACCAAAACGCCAGTCTTTAGAGTAGGACTGGCCAAAGCCCAGCGTACTGACGAAGAATAAGATTAAAACGAGCTTAAAGCGTAGCTGCATGCAGTTTTGACAACAGTGTGAACTCCTAAAGGTACAGAGTTTTTGTCATAGAAAAGCAGTGTAAAATCAGGGCTGCGCCTTGATGCGTGCTTCTATGGCCGAAGTAGAATAGCCGCTCACGAGCGGAATGGTTTCGACTTTACCGCCAAGGGCGAGCACTTCTGGTCCGCCAACAATTTGATCTACGCTGTAGTCGGCTCCCTTTACCAAAATATCGGGTTGTACACTTTTGATTAGCTGGAGAGGCGTGGGTTCGTCGAACAAAACAACGGCGGCTACGCAAGCCAGCGATGCGAGTAGATGTAATCGTGATTTTTCGTCTTGTACGGGCCGGTGTTCTCCTTTTAATCTCCGTGTTGAAGCATCTGTATTTACGCCGATGACCAATACATCGCCTAAATCGGCCGCCCGGTTCAGGTAATCTATATGTCCAAGGTGGAGGATATCGAAACAGCCGTTGGTGAAGACGATTTTTTTACCTTCCTCTCTCCAGGCCTGCACTTGGGTGAGCAGGCTGGCTTTGTCGCGTATTTTATGTTCAGCTGAGCTTCTGTATCCCATGGTTGCGTTTTTTGAGGAAAAGCCATAACATCGAAACCAAACCTACGACAATTACCAAGAGGGTTTGCGCGGCATGGGTGAGTGTAGCGAAACTCAGTGCATCTGCCCCGCTGATATTTCTACCTGGCAAAACTTCAAGTAGTTTGCTGATAACGGCATGGTAAGCGCCAATGCCGCCTTGAACTGGGGCCACCATGCCAAAACTTCCGCTTACGAGTATAAGTAGTCCTTCATTCGGATTTAGCATGCTCGTGGTGTCGAAAGCAAAAACACAGAGGTAGGTCATGAGGTAATACCCTGCCCAAATGCCTATGGTATACAACCAGAACAACAGGGGTTTGCGCAGGGCGGTGATGGATTTGAAGCCGGCGAGTATGCCACGCGCAAATCCGCGTACTTTAATAAGCCAGGGGTAGTCGAGGTGGCGAATGGTGTTAAAATAATACCATAAAATGGCCAAGCCGAATACCAATAAACCGGCCACCCAGTAGTACCACGCCAAACCAAGCGGTTCGAGTGCAGTCAAGCCGTTGAGTATCTTGAACATCGGGCCTTTTAGCAAATCGAAATTCAGCAACACGGTGAAGCCCGTTATGACGATCAGCATCAATAAGTCGATGGCTCGCTCAATAATTACGGTTCCGATTATGCCATTCACAGGCAGTTTGCTGTGGCGGGCAATGGCACCACAACGGGTTACTTCGCCCATACGTGGGAATGCCAGATTGGCGAGATAGCCAAACATGACGGCATGAAAAGCAACGGCATTCGAGGCGGTTTCGCCGAGCGGCTCCATGAGCATGGTCCACCGTTTGGCACGCAGCCAATGACTTAGCAAGGCTGCTGCACTCGAGGCGACTATCCAACCGTAATGGGCGTTGGCGAGGGTGTTTTTGATGGCTGTGCTGTCCTGTCCACGGAAAACGAAATACAAGATAACTACACCCACTACCAACGGCAGGGCGAATTGTAGGGTCTTCTTCAGCCAGCCAGGCATGCCTTAAAGTACTAGTTTGTTGTCTGCGTCGGGGAATACCAACGCGGGTTTGAAACTTTTGGCAGCTTCAAAATCCATGGTGGCATAAGAAATAATGATGAGTATGTCGCCCACGGCGACTTTTCGCGCGGCGGGACCGTTCATACAAATAGTACCGCTATTGCGCTCCCCTTTAATGACGTAGGTCTCTAGCCGTTCCCCATTGTTGATGTTTACTACCTGCACCTTTTCGTTTTCGATGATGTTGGCAGCCTCCATCAAATTTTCGTCGATGGTGATGCTGCCCACATAATGTAATTCGGCTTGTGTAACCCGTACCCGGTGAAGTTTAGACTTCAAAACTTGAATCTGCATGCTTGGTAAATTTCGGCGCAAAGTTACGTAAAGAGATAATCATTATCGATTAACCGGATGTCGGCAACCCACGCAGCGACTAAAACCCATACTGCGGGCTGTTTGTTCCAGTCGGTGATGGGTGCCAGACTATGTGGATGTACAAATTGAAAATATTCAGGTTCGATGAGCGGGTCTTTGTCCAGTTCCACTTTAGCCCAACTTACTAGGTCGGCCGGGCTATAGCGAGGGTAGATGGCGCGGCACTGCTGTAAAACACGGTGTAAGTTGATGGCCGATTCCCGTCCTTCGGCAGATAGGCGCTGGTTGCGGCTGCTCCGTGCCAATCCGCTTGCTTCGCGGTCGGTGGGGCAGACAATCACGGCTGTTTTTTGCGCCCAACCCATTTGCCGGATCAGGTCGGTGATGACTATACACTGCTGGTAGTCTTTTTGCCCGAGGTAGAGGCGATTCGGCTCGACATTCCGCAACAATTTATTTACCACCTGGCCTACTCCTTTGAAGTGCCCAGGCCGGAATTCACCTTCGAAGATGGTTTCGAGTTTGCCAAAACCATAACTCAGGGGTATTTCGTTGGCGGGATAAATTTCAGCTACCGTTGGTACAAAAAGTATATCGCAACCCACGCTTTCGAGCAGGGCGATGTCTTCGGGCAAAGTCCGTGGGTAGGCGGCCAAGTCAGCTGGGTCGTTGAACTGGGTGGGGTTGACAAAAATACTGCAAACAACCTGTTCATTGTCGGTTTTTGCCCGTTCAATCAAGGAAAGATGGCCGGCATGTAAGGCCCCCATTGTGGGCACAAATCCGATTTGTTGTCCTTGCGAACGAAGCTGTTGGAGCTGTCGCTTAAGTGGGCTGGCTTGATGAAAAATGATCACGTCAGGAGGCGCAGTATAGGGTCAGAAAACGCGGATTTCGGGTAAATGTAAACTGATTTCACTTTAATGACAGAATTTTTCTATATTTTTGTAATTCATTTCTGTCTGAAACAGGTGTTTATTTCGTCATTATGGATAGGAAAACCCGGATCCTTTTTGTTGCACATGAGATGCAACCTTACGTTAATCTTTCTGAAATCGCCGACTTGGCCCTTGAACTCCCTAAAGCTATGCAAGAAAAAGGCATGGAAATTAGGGTACTCATGCCGCGTTATGGCTGCATCAACGAGCGTCGTCACCGCCTCCATGAAGTGGTACGTCTCTCGGGCATAAATATTGTCATTGGCGACAACGACAATCCTTTGATCATCAAGGTAGCCTCTTTGCCACAGGCCAAAATGCAGGTTTATTTTCTCGACAATGAAGACTATTTCCAGCGTAAATATATTTTGCGTGATGAAAACGAGAAGTTCTTCGATGATAACCACGAGCGTATGATCTTTTTCAATAAAGGTGTGCTCGAGACCGTGCTCAAACTCGGTTGGTCGCCCGATATTATTTATTGTAGCGGCTGGATGACTTCCCTCATCCCCGTTTATCTCAAAAAATTCTACAACCAAACGCCAGTCTTCAAAGACAGCAAGGTGATTTTTGGCGTGCATGGCACCCAGTTTAATGAAGTTTTCCCGTCTGATTTTGTTTCAAAAGCGATGATAGAAGATGTTGACAAGGAAGCCTTGGCCCATTTTGAAGGTGGTGATGTAAGTAGCCTGTACAAAGGTGGTGCGGCTTACGCCGATGCTATCACTATCAATACAACCGATATAGATAGCGATGTGCGGAGCTTCATTGAGCAGCTCGACAAACCTGTATTAGAAAATACGGTTGCTGATGAACAAGTTGAGGCACATTATGCGTTCTATCAAAAATTATTAGCTGCCCAGCCTGTTTTGGTATGATCAAAAGCTTTCGTTTAGCTACTGTAGCGCTGTTTTTTGCAGCGCTTTTTTCTTCTTGTAATGAGGAAGGCTCTTTAGGATTAGATTTATTACCCAATGTGGATGGCGTGGGCGTTTTTCGCCTCGATACCTTTTCGGTGGTCACCTATACGGTGGATGAAGACAGCGTAGAATCGCAGTTCCCTTCGCGTAAGGCCTTTGGGGTGATCAACGATCCAGTATTCGGCAGGGCCGAAGCGATTAGCTATTTTCAGACTTTGCTTACCACCGAAAATGTGGATTTGGGTCAAAATGTAACGGCCGATTCCCTGGTATTGTCGTTAGCGATTGACACTTATGTGGGAGACACTACCCAAGCCATCACCATTAAAATATATGAATTGGATGAAAGTATGTCTGTTGACTCGACCTACTTCACCAACCGGCGGTTGAATGTAAAGCCAACGCCTTTGGCCAGCTATTCCTATTTACCCCGACCAAAATCGCGGGTAAGTGCGAGTGAGCCTTTACTTGCGGGTGGAGATACGATGATTGAATATCAGCCGATTATTCGTATTCCATTGAGCGCCGAATTGGCGCAGCGGGTTTTGGCAGCATCTGGTACGGCTGATTTGGCGAATAATGCCAATTTCCTTAACTTTTTTAAAGGAATTGCCATCACTGCTGAGGTTGCAGGTGCCCAGCCGGGCATCATGTTGAATATTATCCCACGTTCGGTATTGAATGGCATGTTCCTCTATTACCGCAACGATACCATCCGCCGCCGTTTTGATATGGTAGGCCGTGGTGACATTGCTTATTTTAACAGCTTCCGTTTTGATTATACAGGAACGCCTTTGGCAACAGCCATCGGTAATACGAGTCCGTTGATTGAAGAAAATTATGTTCAGGCCGGAACAGGGGTCAAAATCCGAGTGGATTTCCCGTATCTCAAAAAACTAATCGAAAATTTTGATGTAGCCATCAATAAGGCCGATTTGGTTTTCACCGTTGTACCGGGTAGTAATACCGACTTGGCACCGGCGCCTACGCGCATGTTTTTACTGCCTAGTGATTCGCTGAATGCAAACTTACCAAATGCTATGCCCGATTTGCTTGAGCGGTATTACGGCGGAGCCCTGGAGGATGGGAAGTATACTTTTGGTATTACCCGTTATGTCCAGCTGCAGTTGGCATCCACTCGGCCAGATTATGGCCTGCGTTTAATACCGTTAAATACTGTGTCGACGGTTAACCGAGCCATCATCGCCTCGTCTAATCATACGAATCCGTTGTATCGACCCCGACTCATACTTACATTTACAAAGTTAAAGTAACCATATCATGTGTGGAATTGTAGCCTATATCGGCAATCAGCAAGCAGCGCCTATACTTATAAAGGGATTAAAAAGACTCGAATACCGTGGTTACGACAGTTCTGGAATTGCCATTTTAGATGAGGGGAAGATTAAAACCTATAAAAAGGCGGGCAAAGTCGCGGCTATGGAAAAGCTGGCAATGTCCAGCGATCATGAAGGAACTATCGGCATCGGGCACACCCGTTGGGCTACCCATGGCGAGCCGAACGATGAAAATGCACACCCGCACTTCGGTCAGAATGAATTGTTGGCCTTGGTGCACAACGGCATTATCGAAAACTACGCCGCCATTAAAGCACAGCTAGAAAGCAAAGGCCATACTTTTCTCAGCCAAACCGATACCGAAGTATTGGTTCACCTGATAGAAGATATCTATACCCACGAAAAAGTAGCTTTCGACGAAGCTGTTCGTTTAGCATTGAATCAGGTACATGGTGCATTTGCCATTGTGGTTATCTCACGTCAGGAGCCGGAGATGTTGGTTGCAGCGCGCAAAGGTTCGCCTTTGGTGGTGGGTGTTGGCAACAACGAATTCCTGATGGCCTCCGATGCATCACCTATAATTGAGTATACCAAATCGGTCGTTTATCTGAACGATAGCGAGATGGCCATCATTAAAAACCGCACTTTATCTATCAAAACCATCACCAATGAAGCCAAGCCTGCCTATGTGCAGGAATTGGATTTGCAGTTGGAGATGATTGAAAAAGGGGGTTTCGAGCACTTTATGCTCAAAGAAATTTACGAGCAGCCAAGATCTATTTTTGATTCGATGCGGGGTCGTATTGATTCAAAAACGGGCCACATCCACATGGGCGGTTTGCTGGAGTACCAGCACAAACTCATGAATGCGAAACGTATTTTGGTCATCGCCTGTGGTACTTCTTGGCATGCCGGATTGGTAGCAGAATACCTCATAGAAGATTTCGCGCGCATACCTGTAGAGGTTGAATATGCATCGGAATTCCGATACCGCGATCCAGTTATCTTGAACGACGATATCGTTATTGCTATCTCCCAGTCGGGCGAAACAGCAGATACGCTGGCAGCCATTGAATTGGCGAAGTCGAAAGGTGCAACAGTACTTGGCGTATGTAATGTAGTTGGCTCGAGCATACCGCGTGCTACCCATTCGGGTGCTTATACCCATGCCGGCCCAGAGATTGGTGTGGCATCTACCAAGGCGTTTACTGCACAGGTGACTGTTTTAGCGCAAATCGCGTTGTGGATTGGCTTCAAAAAAGGAGCTATCTCGCAAAGCAAGCTCAACCACTACCTGTTCGAGTTGGAGCAAATTCCACAGAAAGTAGAAAGAGCGTTGTTGGCCAACGACTACATCAAAACGGTAGCCGAACAATTCAAAGACGTCCACAACTGTCTCTATTTAGGCAGAGGATACCAGTTTCCAGTAGCTCTCGAAGGGGCATTGAAACTGAAAGAGATCTCTTACATCCACGCCGAAGGTTATCCTGCTGCCGAGATGAAGCACGGTCCAATCGCGCTCATCGACGAGAATATGCCGGTGGTGATTATCGCTACTCAAAATTCGCAGTACGACAAAGTACTTAGCAACATCCAGGAAGTAAAAGCCCGCAAAGGCCGCATCATTTCAATCGTTACCGAAGGGGATGTGGAAGTGAAAAAACTATCTGAATACGTAATTGAAGTGCCGGATACGATAGAAGCCTTCATGCCTTTGGTAGCGACTATTCCATTACAATTGCTGGCGTACCACATCGCTGTGATGCGTGGTTGTAATGTAGATCAGCCCCGTAATTTGGCGAAGTCGGTTACGGTAGAATAGTAGTACTCACATCAAATTATCAAGGTGTCCTTGATTGGTTGTCGGCTAGGCAACTGATCGAGGACACCTTTTTTTATTCGTTAGGTGAAGGAGTTTCATGCAGTTGCTTGAAGGGAATATGGTCTGAATGCCCTTCGTATTTGAAATGTTCTGTCGGGCCAGGTCTTATAGTGTTGCTGACGGAGACTAGTAGGGTGAGCTTGGTTGGGCCCTACGAAAACAGCTCAGAAGCGCTCTTAATACGCTTTATTTCAATGAGTTATATTTTTAAAGTTAGGCTTACCCACTGTTTTACAGTAAATTATGTAATATAATTAGTTTAATGAATAACAGTCTGGGCTTGTAGACCAACAACCTTTGTTCAGCTGAGGCATGCCAATTATTATGTTGCCTCTGGCCCTGTAAACCAATCGTCATGAGACCAAGAAAATTACTTACCCTATTCTCTTTATTTATAGCCATCCTGTTGGGTGGTTGTAAAAAAGATACCTTTCAAGAGGTCGTTGGAACCTGTCCCGAAGTACTTTCTACCATTCCCGCGCGGGATGCTGTAGGCGTACCCCTCGACCAGGTGATACGCGCCACCTTTAAAAGCAAAATGGATCCCGCCACCATCACCGGTGACGTTTTTACATTAACTGCTTCGCCGGCACTCCCCGGTACGCTCACCTACGACGATGCCACTTCTACGCTGTCGTTTGTTCCAGATAGCTTGTTAAACGTGAACACCACTTACCGGGCTACCATAAAACGAAGTGCGAAGGACCGGATGGGCAACGCACTTCAGGAGGATTATGTATGGACTTTCGCTACAGGGGCTATTTTGTCGCCTATGGTGGTTTGTTCTGACCCCGCCATTGATGCTGTGAATGTAATTGTCAACAAGGTCGTAAAAGCATGTTTTAATATGCCAATGGATCCTGTAACTTTAAACAACGGTACGTTTGTGTTGTACCAGAACGGTAATATTATTCCGGGAGCCGTTACTTACGCCAATGCTGTTGCTTACTTCACACCTAACGACCAACTGCTGAACAACACCTTGTATACGGCCGTCGTAACCAGAGGTGCACAGAGCAGTACCGGTGTTCCTTTACAGTTTGATTTTGCTTGGAGCTTCACCACTTCTAATATTGCAGCGCCTGTCGTAGTTTCTACAACGCCTACGCCGAATGAAACGGGTGTAGCCTTGAATGTGCCTGTTACCGCCACCTTCAGCGTGCCTATGGATCCTTTGACCATTTTACCGACCAGCTTCTTGTTGATGCAAGGTGTAAATGTGGTGAATGGTATTGTGAGCTACGCCGGTAATACCGCCACCTTCACGCCGGATGTACCCCTGCTTTCGGGTTTGAGCTATACGGCCACCATTACCACAGCCGCTTTGGATTTGTCGGGCACTCCTATGGACAACGATTACAATTGGACTTTCTCTACCGTAACACCACTGGGACCTGCAGTTGTTAATCTGAATACCGTCGCACGTTTTGGCATCATGGCCGGTGTGGGTGTAAGAAACAATGCTGGATTCAGCGTTATTAATGATTTGGATGTCGGTATTTATCCTGGCTTCCGTGTTTCCGTAGTAGGTTTCCCGCCGGCTGTTGTTGTTAATGGCGCTATTTATGCAGCCGACGACTTAATTCCAGCAGGGACCGCCGCCATGCTCCAACAAGCACAGCTTGACTTGGTTGCGGCCTATGACTTTGCTGCTGCTGCCACAACTCCAGCGCCGCAGACCGTGTCGGGTGACTTGGGTGGTACTACACTTGCTCCTGGCATCTATAAATCAACTTCCTCTATGCTCATACAATCGGGCAATTTAACGCTCGATGCGCAAGGGGATGCGAATGCCGTATGGATCTTCCAGATTGCCTCTGCTTTCACTACCGTTGGCGGTGCAGGTGGCAGCGTAATTTTGTCGGGAGGCGCCCAAGCGAAAAATGTATTCTGGCAAACGGGTAGCTCGGCGACCATTGGCGACTTTACCGTCTTCAAAGGAAATATACTCGCCTTGCAATCTATCACGATGAATTCAGGAGCTGTTGCCGAAGGAAGAATGCTGGCTAGAAATGGCTCAGTAGTTATGACCAGTGGCAATACCATTAACAGACCTTAAGCTAAAACCATGAAATTGAAATTTAATATCCATACGGATTTGCCTATAGCGCAGGTCCTAAGAAAATCGGGTTTGCTCTTGGGCTTACTCACTTTCACCGCCTTTCAGCAACCGGCAACGGCGCAAGAAAAAACGGATACAACCGCGAAAGCAGATGTGTATACCCATCCAAACTGGTGGTTTGGTGCAGCAGTTGGTGGTAACATCAACTTCTACCGAGGTTCAACCAATATGCTGAATAGCAGCTTTACCCCGCCAGTTACTTTTCACAATGGTTTGGGGTTAGGCCTGTATGCCGCGCCTATGGTAGCTTTTCATCGCCCGAATTCACGTTGGGGTTTCCAATTGATGCTGGGTTACGACAGCCGAAAAGGCACATTTGATGAGCAGTTAACGGCTTGTGATTGCCCGGCTGATCTCAATACCAAACTCAATTATTTGACCATCGAGCCAAACCTGCGTTTCGCGCCGTTTAAGTCGAATTTTTACCTCTTTGGCGGACCACGCATTGCATTTAATATGAACAAATCGTTCAACTATCAGCTCGGTACCAACCCTGCTTTTCCAGCGCAGGTAGCAGATGCGCCCGTAGCAGGCGATTTCAGTGATATGCGTAAAACGTTGTTATCGATGCAAATAGGTGCAGCTTGGGATATCGAGTTGAGCAATGAGGAGAATAAAACCAAAACGGTTTTGGCTCCCTTTGTCTCTTTTCATCCGTATTTCGGACAGGACCCGCGCTCAACAGAAACCTGGAACTTAACTACGGTTAGGGTTGGAGCTGCCTTAAAATTTGGCAGCGGAAATAAAGTTGCGCCAGAAGAAAGCGAACGCGTTCTGGTGCCTGTGGTGCCACCTGCTGTTGTGGTCAAATCTGAAGTTAGGCTCGCCGTTTACGCACCTGCCAACATACCAGTAGAACGCAGGATGCGGGAGACTTTCCCGATTCGTAACTATGTGTTTTTTGATCTGGGCTCGACGGATATACCAGACAGGTATGTTTTGTTGGAACCAGCTCAGGTAAAAAACTTTAAAGAGGACCGACTAGAAGTGCTTGCCCCAAAACGTTTATCGGGTCGCTCAGACCGTCAGATGGTGGTTTATTACAATGTACTCAACGTGCTTGGCGACCGGATGCAGAAAAACTCGAAAGCAAATGTCAGCTTGGTGGGTTCGTCTGAAAAAGGTGCGGAGGACGGAAAAGCCATGTCGAGTTCGGTAAAAAACTATCTGGTGAATACCTTTGGCATAGCGCCGAACCGGATTACAATATCAGGCCAAACCAAGCCGGAAATTCCTTCCGAACAACCGGGTGGCACCCAAGAGTTGATTCG
>JBDNIH010000194.1:0-9029 GCA_041688385.1 Bacteroidia bacterium | reverse complement strand
GGTTGATACAAACGAAACTGTAAAAGCCACTACGGAAACTGAATTGAAGCCCGATGTTGAAGTCCTTGCTTCAACGACCGGTACTATAATAACCGAAACTACAATCAACGCTGAAGTGGTCGAAATCCCTGAAACGGCAAGTGTTGAAGTTGAAGGGACGGTGTTGTTGCCAGAGGTAGAGGTAGAGGCAATAGACTTGACCACAGCAGCAGCAGTTGAAGTTGAATGGCCTATTGAAACGGAGAAGTTAGAAGCGGCTGTTGAAACGAAAGGTCTTGAAATCGAGGAAGCAGAAGCTACAGTCGACACAATTGAAGAAAAAGTTGCTGAATGGCCAATTGAGGAGGAAGTTAAGTCCCCAGTTGCTGCCGCATCGAAAGAGCTAGCGCATTTGGAGCAAACTGTATCTGAGATGCAACATTCGGAGGAAGATGTGCAAGAGGTTTTTTTGGCCCAAGCGCACGACCGTTTGAGTTGGTTTCGCTTTTTTGCTGGCAAACCTTTGCGAGAACAACCCGACGATGTGTTGGAAGAGTTATATCTTGAACATATGTCGGGCGATTTTTTGCAGGCCGAATCAGCTACATTGCCAGAAATAAAATTGGAGCTCAAGGCCATCGTAAATCACGATGCAGAGGTAGCACAGAATAAAAATCTCGAAGAAGAAATCCGCCGTTTGGCGTACGAAAGTATTTCTGACGAAGAATTACCCGCTTCCGAAACGTTAGCGGCAATTTATGAAAGTCAGAAGGACTATAAAAAAGCATTACGCATCTATCAGAAATTGATGTTGAAATTTCCGGATAGAATGACTTACTTTGCCGGTCTCGTTGCTATTACCAAAGAAAAACTGAATAATTAATCACGATGTATACTTTCATCACCATCCTGATCGCCATTGTTTGTGTGCTGATCATTTTAGTAGTATTGGTTCAAAAACCAAAAGGCGGTGGCCTTGCTGCAAATTTTAGTGGTTCTAACCAGGTAATGGGCGTAAAGCGCACTACCGACGTGGTTGAAAAAACCACTTGGATTTTGAGCATTGGCTTATTTGCACTCACCTTGCTCATCAATATTTGGATACCTCGTGCCGATGACGCGAAAGCACCGGCTTCTTTGTTGAAAGAACAAGCAGAGCAGGCTCCTGTAAATAATTTGCCAACACAGCCTCAAGCTACGCCGGCAGCAGCTGCTGAACAACCTGCTCAACCTACAGCAGAATAATCGGCCTAACCTGAAACAGTGAAAGTCCCGGTGGTTCTAACTGTCGGGACTTTTTTTATGCGCGCCCATCTTGGCGTTAAGTGGGTACACCCGATTGTAATTTGTATGTTCGACGCCTCACGTGAAAAGAGCTGCAGTACAGTAGTTGACCTATGAGCGAATTGAGACTATTAGCGTAACAGGAGTACCGACCCGCTGATTACTTCTTGATCGCGTACACAGCCTTCGTAAAATAACACATAATTGTAGGCACTCGACTCAGCAAGGCCACCAAATACGCTGCCGTCCCAATGGGCCTCTGGGTCGTTGCTTTGAAAGACTAACGCACCCCAACGGTCGTACATCCGCAGATCGTAAGCGCCCTTGTAAAAGGTTGCTGGTTTAAAAATATCGTTTAAACCATCTCCATTGGGCGTAAAGGCAGTGGGGAAGTAGAAGCTGTGATCGTTAATCCTTACCCGGACACCTTGTGGTGGAGCCGGGCAATTGTTCACACTCAAAGTAATGGTATATGTGCCACTATCTGTGAGCCAGCTTTCAGCGATGCGGAAGCTTCTTCCAGTCTGTTGTCGACCGGTGGGTGTAGTCCAAGTATAGCTTGCCCCGTTTAAATCATCTATTTCGAGTTCCAGGGGATTTCCGGTGCACAAACGTATCCGGCCACTGATGCTGAACGGTGGGATGGGAGGCTCTACTTGTACAAAAATGGAGTCAACGGGGCTACTGCATCCATCGCGAATGACATGACAATGGTACCAGCCTCGGTTTTGCACGCCTACGTTAAGCAGTCCCGGGTTTCGCTGGGTGCTACTAAAATTATTGGGGCCTTGCCAAATGTAGCTGTTACCTGGACTAGGGCTAGCTTCCAAAGTAATATCTGCGCCGAAACAAACTGGACTATTTGAGGAAATCTGCACTGCAGCCGGACGTATGCGGAAAGTGACTTCGATGTCCTGACTCAAACTGCCGCAGCCATTTCCGTGGGTGACGGTACAGCTGTAAATACCGGTAGCTGTTACAATGAGGGTAGCATTCGTTTCGCTTGGCATGGCTGTGCCTAAATTAAACCACTGGTAGTTCACATTGGCCTGTGGTGGCATTTGTAAGGTAAGGGGTTCGCCGGCACATAAATTAAAAGGCCCTGGTTGTATGGCCGCTGCTGATGGTCGCGCGCGGACACTGACTGAGATGCTGTTGGAGGTGTCTCTGCAACCCTGTGGATTTGTCGCTACTACCTGATAGCTGCCACTTTGCAAGACTATAAAATTTGAGCTGTTGGCGCCATTCACATTTATACCGTTGCGTATCCACTGTAGGGTGAGGTTACCATCTGGACTATTCGCTTCCAAACTGACGGTTTCTCCTGCACAACGAGAGGTAGAGTCAAGGGTAGAGATGCTTACACTTGGCGCTAGAAAAAACTGAATTTGAGTGATATTGCTGCTGTCGCGACATCCTGTAACTGGGTTTATCACCACCAACTGATAGTTTCCGGCAAGGCTGGCGAGTAAACTCGGTGTGGTTGTGCCTGGAATTTGAATCCCATTTCTGAACCAGAGATAATTTAAACTTGGCTGAATAGGTGCCTGAAGTATTTGTTGCAGACCAGGACAAAAATTAATTGTTCCGGCAGGTTGAATTGTAGCTACGGGCAATGTATCAACCGTGATCTGAACCGCTGTTGCGGTGTCGCTACAACCGGATAAATCTACTATGCGTAGAATATATTGCCCACTACTATTTACGCGCAGACTGTCTGTGGTATTCGGCAATAGTATGCCATTTTGGAACCATTGGTATTGAAGATTTGCACTCACTGGTCCTTGTAATATGGAACTTTCGCCTAAACAAAATTGTGATGGACCATTAAGCACGAGGGTGGCAAGTGGCTGCGGTCGCATGCGTACGGTTACAGTTGTACTTGTATCGCTACAATTATTGGCATTGGTAACAAACAGACGATAGTCTCCGGCTTGAAAAGCACGGATTGTGGGACTTATCTGGCCGGGTAGAACATTGCCATTGCGGAGCCATTGTAAACTTAAACCTGCGGTATTTAAAGCGAGAATATTCAGACTATCTCCAACGCAAAGACTATCGTCGGCGGGTGGCTGAATACTCGCCAACGGCAAGGAGAAAACGGTTATTGGGAAGACTAAGCTACTGTCGATACAAGCTTGTGGACTGGTAATTCGAACCAGATAGTTGCCCGAAGTTCTTACGACCAATTGTGTGAGGGTGTCGTTAGGCAGCGTTAAGCCATCTCGAAACCATTGATAGCTGGCCGTGGGTGTTGCAGTGAGCAGGAGTATAGCGCTATCGCCGCTACAGAAACTTAGGGCACCCTGTAGCTGCACTTGGGTATTGGCGGCAGGATGTTGTTGTAAGGCAATTTGCTGAGAAACTGTGGTGCAATTATTCGAATCGGTGGCTAGAACAGCGTATTGGCCGGGAAGAGAAGTGACCAAGCTATCGGCTTGAGCATTTGGGAGTGCAGCGCCGTTGCGTAACCATTGATAAACGTTGCCGTTGGTTTGGGTGGCCCGTAAAATAATGGTATCGCCAATACAAGCGATGGTGCGGCTTGCCGAAATATTTACAATGGGCAAGGAGTTAACGACCACGCTCACAGCAGCGGCGGTATCAAAACAGCCATTTGTGCTACGTATAATTACCCGATAACTGCCAGCGACTACTGCCGTAAAATTGGTGTTGGTGGCATTTAAAATAGCCACGCCATTTCGCAACCATTGATAATTATGGTTAAGGAGCACATTGGCTTGCAGTACAACCTGTGTGCCGGCACAAAGGGTGGTAGATGTCAGTGGTGTTATGCTGGCAACGGGCTGAGTGAAAAAACTGACGTTCACGGTATCGCTAAATCGGTTACAGCTAAGCGAATCGGTAATGCGTAAAATATACTGGCCTGCTTGGTGGACAAGTAAAAAACTGTCATTTGCCGCCGTTATGCTATTGCCGTTCCGGAACCATTGTAAAGTTCCTGCGCTGTTAGGCTGCATGACTAATGTGATACTGTCGTCTATACATAGTTGTTGGTTTGCAGGGCCAATCAATGTAGGTGCAATCATCGTGGATGTGATTAATTGTAGTGCAGTTGATGTATCTCTACATCCGGATAAATTGGTGACTTCTAGCCGGTAGCTACCGCCCAATTGGGTGTTGAGCACGGAGTTGGTTGCGCCTACAATAAGATTATTATTTCTAAACCAACGATAGCTCAGGTTAGCGGCAGAAGGGCCAGCCAATCGGATAGAATCGCCAGCACATAAAATGGTATCCGCAGTAATAGTTATACTTGCAACTGGACGGGGTAAAATTATAATCGTTGTTGCGGTTGAAGTATCGACACACCCGGCGGCATAGGTTAAAATAAGTTGGTAGGCTCCTGCACTGTCTACCCTGAGTATGCTATCAGTGGCAAACGGTATTAATTGACCGTTTTTTAACCAGCTGTAACTAGCCAATGTATCCACGTTGGCGTGAAGCAGGGTGCTACTTCCTGTACAAATTTGTTGTATTGCTGAGGGCGTAATTTGTGCATTTGGCGGTAGAACGGCCTGTGCAGTTGTTGCTGCTGTTGAACTGGTAACACAGCTATTGGAATCGGTTATGCGGACGGTATACTGCCCAGCTTGGCTAATACGGACTATTGAGTCGGTAGCGCCAAATATGTGGATGTTATTTAAAAACCATTGATAGGTATAGCCGGCAATATGCTGAACGCTGAGTTGAATAGTATCGCCTTGACAAAACGTAGGAGGTAATAGGTTAGGCGTGATGGTAACATTGGCGGGAGCATTTACTGTAATCTGCATACTTGCAGCGGTATCGGTACAGCCGAAAATAGAGGTTGCTTCTACTTGATACCGACCGGTGGTTGTTACACGTAAAAGTGTATCGTTTACACCACCTGGGCGAATGACTACACCATTTCGGAACCATTGATAGCTGTTGCCAAAAGCGGGGTTTATGCGTAATGCGATGGTATCGCCTTGGCAACTATTTACATTGCCTGATAGGACCACTATGGCGAGCGGACCTGGTAACAAACGCACTAAGACCGTGTCTGCTATGCTGGTACAGCCATTTACCGTAATTCTGACGAAGTAATTACCAGCCTTAGCCGCACGCATGCCGGCGATAACCGGGTTGCGCAGATTTGAGCTGAATGCATCCGGGCCGGCCCATAAAAAGCTAGCTCCAGATACGCTGTCGACTTGAAGTTGCAAAGTATCGCCTGGGCACAATGCAGCAATTACCGCTGAAGCATTGGGCTGAGCTGGAATAGGGAAGACAGTGACTTGGGTGCTGTGTGTACTGCCTGTACATCCATTTAAAGTCACGCGTAGTTCATAAGCGCCAGAATCGACAACAGTTGCATTTGGTATTGTAGGATTCTGTAATGCACTAGTAAATCCATTTGGCCCAGACCAAACATAGGTAGCGCCTGCGATGAGGTTGGCTTGGAGTCTTATGGTGTCTCCCCCGCAATATGGCCCCGAATTACGTGCATCCGGATTGCTGGGCAGGGGTTTCAAACCTACAAAAATCGTATCCTCTTCGCTCTGGCAGCCATCAACAATGGCAAAAGCGCGGTACACTCCCAAATTTGCACTGCTGAGGCTAGGAATAATAATTTCACGGCCGTTAATCACGCCCTGGGGAGTATTCCAAGTATATTGGCTGGCACCTGCTATACTATCGGCCCATACCCGCAAAGTATCGCCTTCGCAAATGGGGGAAACAGCGCTGGAGTTGGTAGATATTTTAACAGTGTAGCGTGCGAAATCAGAGAAAAAGCCATAACGACAACCCGAGGTAATACCTCCGTTTATAATTCCCAAATGAAACTTTCCGGAAGAGCTTACGAGCAGGTTGCCTGTATTTATTGGAATTTGTGTGGTGTCAAATTCTTTTCTGGCATATATCCATGCGCCACCAGAATTGGGAACGGCAGCGAAATCTGCCGCGACAATCAGTGCATTGTTACTGTTTAGAATAATATTGCCTTGGTTGCCTGTTTCTGTGTACACATAAAGTCCGAATTGCTCGTTGGTTGTTCTCGTAAAACCCACTTGTGTAGAGCCCGTACATGAAATGGGAGGCAGAATGGCCATCCCTGTTTCGCAACCAAAACCGGTTATATGCATCACATAAACAGGTCCCCCGATAGAGGAAATGAACATTTGGTCAGAAGTAAAAGTGCTGATATGCGTGCTCCGTGCCGACAGGGTAGCAACATTCACCCCATTTACAAATATCTGGGTATTATTGTCGCGGGCAAGTATGTACACTTTTTCAAGTATGTTGCCACCTATTGTATTCAAAAAGCCACGTATAGCAATATAATCGTTACCAATAATATTGGTGGGTATGAGTTGATCGCCAAGTAAATCGAAACACCCACCTCCTTGGTAAATATCTCCTCCCTGGACAGAATCGTCGATGATGGTGACGGCGATTTTTTTATCCGATTTGATTTGTGTACCCCTTAATGATGTCCCCGCATTGGTGCTATTTGCATGTACACTATAGGTTTGGCCACGATTTAAGGTGATAAATACAGTGTCGGCTGTGATTCCATTTAAGGTAGCTGTTGGGATTATTTGGATGGTGGTATTGTTTTCTGATGCAACAATATCGATGCGTTCATGACCATGCGCATTGGCCATTTCATTCTGGGAAAGAACAATAAAGTCCGTTCCAAGTGCATTTCTTCCTTTCAGGGCGAAAATATCTGGATTATTGTTGCCGGTAACTACTTCGTAATAGGCGGTTATCGGTGAAGTTGATTCAATCAAAAACCCTTTGTTCAGTATTGTATTGTTGGGTTTATTTTCGATGATATCTAAGGTGTCGTTATTTCCATAGATTACTGAGCGTGTTCCATTGGCTGGCACATTCCACGTTACAGGTGTAAATAATGGATTTGCTGGCATCGACAGCGTAACCGTCGCCGCTTGGCCTTGTGAGGTTACCCTAAATGCGACTGGGCGGTCGCCATGGGAATTGGCTACCTCTGGTGCAACGAACCAAAATGTGGTATCTGTTTGTGCAAAAGACACAGCTATACTACCTATGATAAAAACACAACATAGTATAAAAATCCGCACAATTTGATCAAATCTCCTGAGCATTGGGTGGTTTAATTTGGCTCAGGTTTGATTTAGTTTTCAGTTGGGAACCCTGTTAAGGGTTTGTACATACAAAGAAAAGTTATTAATCGCAAAGGAAGATTAGTAAAAGATTAAACTCGTCGAATGGTTGTTTAAAATATCTTTTTAACGGATGAGTTGAATGCTTCCTTTGCCTATTGCTGCGCGGTTACTACAATCTTCATAGCGATATACATAGCTATAGGTTCCGGTTTCAGTTATACTGCCATAGACTGTGCCATCCCAGCCATCTTCGGGACGGAAGCTATGGAAGATTTTTTTACCCCAGCGGTCGTAGATTTCCAATTCATATTCGCCTTGATAATTGCCTACAGGGAAAAATATTTCATTTAACCCGTCACCGTTTGGCGTAAAGGCGGTGGGGAAAATCAATTCTAGGGAGATAACCCTGATTATTTCTGTATAGTAATCTACACAGCCGCCTCGCCTCACCTCTAATACATAACTTTCTGCATCTGCTGCTTCGTTGAGTGGTAAGCGTAATAAACGACTGGCAATGGTATCGCCCGAAGGTAAAAACCAGCGGTAGCTCGCTTGAAGTATGGAATCGGCATTCAGTTTGAGTAGCTCGCTTGGGCAATAGGTGCGACGGCCTTGGATTTCTAGTTTAGGAATTTCATATTGAACGCCTACGTAAACAGAGTCTTCATAGCTGTGGCAGCCATTTACATTGATGCGTAATTTATACCAACCTGCTTGGTGAAAGCCTATGCTTGGAAGAACTGGATTAGGTGATGTGGAGAAAAAACCAGCGGGGCCATTCCAGATGTAACTTGCATTTGGCACCATGGAGGCAAAAAGTTTTAAATCAGTGTATCTACAAATTGGACCATTTGCACTAGCGATTGGCATAGGAGGGATGGGGTTCACATTTACATAAACGCCATTCACTTCTTGGTTGCAGCGTTGATTGTATGTAATGAGGCAAGAGTATAGTCCGGATGTTGTGACTATCAGTCGGGTTTGTGTAGCGAAAGGAATAGCGACACCATCTTTTAACCATTGATAGTTGGTATTCACCACGGCGTTAATTTCGAGTAATGCGGAGTCGCCAGCACAGACTATTACAGTGTTGGCTAATATTCTAAAGTTATTGGTATTTGTGAGTACCTGTGTGGCAGCTTGTGGCGATATATTCTGACAGCCATTGGCATTAATAATTTGCACACTATAAAGCCCCGCGGTTGTACTGGTGTAGAATGAATCCGTTGCACCGGTAATTGCGATGCCGTCTCTGAACCACTGGTAATTTTGCGCGGACATGGTAAACATAATTACAGTATCGCCTTGACAAAAAATAGGTGGGTTCAGGAATTGGACAATTGGGTGTGGACGTGCGAAGAAGTTTAGTTGGACATTTGCCGCTGTGTCGCTGCATCCTGTTGCATTATAAACGACGAGGCTATAGCTGCCAGAAGTTAATGCAGTATAACTTCTACTTTGCGCCCCGATGATGGGTAATCCGTTGCGTAACCATTGATAAGTATTGCTATTAGATCCCATTAAAAGTGCGCTGTCGCCGTCGCAGTTATTTTGTTGGCCTTGCAACGTTATTTCAGCTTCTGGTAGCGGATTAACTATCGTTGAAACCCGGCTGGAAGTATCGCG
>JBDNIH010000193.1:0-4978 GCA_041688385.1 Bacteroidia bacterium | reverse complement strand
GACTCAAATGTTCTGTAATTGCCAAACCCTCCTCATGAAGTGCGAGTATGTATATTTTATTAAAAAGCCCATATTTAACCAAACTGTTTGTTTGTTTGATTACCCGGCTTTCATTTTTGAATGGGGTTAGAGATATGTGTAAATTTACCATTTGAAAATTCCTATTAAGGAACATATCAGTTGAATTGGATACAAAAAATTCAGCTTTTTTTCAGATGAATTTTATGTTCAATACGATTATAAACTTCAATCATTATTTTTGCATCATTTCGCCAGGCAAACTGGCCTAATGCTGCATTTCGGCCATTTTCACCAAATTGCTCAAATTTTTCTCTGTCACTGTACATTTGCAACAAGACTTGCGCACAGCTCTCTGGTTTACTCGCTTTAAAAATTGCGCCACAATTAGAAGCCGCCACTACTCGTTTAAGCGGCTTACAATCACTTACTAATACTGGCTTTCTACAAATCATATATTGAAAAAGTTTATGAGGAATTGTTGTCTGAGTATGCTCAAAATCATTATGGGGTACCAAACAAACATCTGAAGCCATAATATAAGAATGTACTAAATCAAAAGGCTGCCATCCTATTACTTCCACCCAATTTTCAATCTTTAACCGCTTTACTTCGTTATTAATTAAAATAATATTCCGCACATCAGCACCTACAATAACTAACTTAATATTTGGAATTGATCTTGCTGCTGCCGGCATTGCCTTCAATACTGTATCTAATCCTCTATGTGCGCCTGTAGTTCCGATATAACTGCACATAAAATTATTCGCGTATTTTTTCATTATTACTGGATCGGCATCTTTTTCATCATCATTAAAAGTAGTTTCGTCCTCGGTATTCGATACTACACTAAATTGACCCAGAGTCATTCCATACTCCAACAATCTTTCTCCGGCTTCCGGCGCTACTATAAAAGTATGTTCACAACGTTTGAGCATTCGTGCTTCATGCCAGCGCATTAAATGATAGTTCCATACTGTACCTTCCATCAAACGGCGAATCCAACCTTGTTCCGAACGAGCAGCTCTCATAGCAGCTGGCATATTTTCATGCAAATCAGCTATAACAGGTATATTTGCCAATTTTGCAGCTCTCAAACTTACCGGAATTAGCCAAATGTCATGAACGTGAAGTACTTCAATTTTATTCTCTTGAATGAATTTATGAATGGGCAAGTAAAATCTGTCGTCATAAAGAGTAATTGCCGTCCACGCATTTTTAAAAAACCGTTTAGCAGTTGATGGCAATTTAGCTCGTACCACAGTTGCTTTAACCCTTTCAATATATTCAGGAGTTTTCGCTGTTTCTTTAAACTTAGGACTAAAAACAAATACCTGATGACCGGCATTTGCCAATGCAACAGTTTGCTTTTCTGCACGAATACCAGGTGGCCAATCACGTTCGTAGTTAAGTACCACTCCTATTTTCATATATATATCAAAGTTAAAAATTAGCTATCTGCAACAATCACATAGTTTCAATGATTCTTTGAAACAACTTTTTTTCAGAATATTCTACTAAACGAGAATTATGCCATAATAAAGTAAAAACGCCATTTACCTTTTTGCAAGCATTCCTAATTCTATCAATTCGATAAAAAGCTACTTCACCAGTTCCTAATCCCATATAAACATCATCTATTACAGTTACTTCCATAACAGTTAAAGGCAGTACTAAAATTGGTATAATACAATTATCCCTTAGGTCAAAAGCCAAATATGGATGGCATGTACCAGACCTGAAACCAATATGGTCTGCGAATCCGAGCGAGGCATCATGCACTATACCCCTAGATGCAAGCTGCTGCCAAGTTTGTGGACCAAACCACCGCAAATAATGCATTCTAGCGCCATGTGAATAACTTTCCACCAAAGCTTTTTCCTTTAAACTTTCAAGGCTTAATTGCTCATTTGCTAAGATTTCAAAATTCTCCGCAGCTAAATAACTGGGATGTAATCCTATTTGATGTCCGCGATCAGCTAAGTTTCGTGCTAACTCCACTATCGCAGGGTGATCAATATCATATTCTCCGTCATGTACTTTATCATGTCGGCCAGCTAAAAAATAAAAAGTAGACTTAGAGCCTGCGGCTTCAACTCGATCCATTATCCATTCGAAAGTATTAAAAGGATCCTTACGATGAATCCGTGTACGACTTCCAATCCTAATAATAAATATATTAACAGCCTTTTTTAGTTTTCCTCTTATGACATTTGCTATTATACTTTTAACTAAACCAGATATGCTTTTAAACGCATACAATCCCGGTTCATCCACATCATGTGATATTTGAAAATCGCCTTGTTTATGAACAAAGTCCAAATCAGGCCAAATTTTTTTCATTAACGCAAACAATACTTCTATATACTCATCTGCCAATGGACGTTCAACAAATCCAGCTTGGAAAGCTAACGAATCAATTGCTCTAAATCTATTGTGTTTATCCCTAATGGAACTGATTAATTCCTCATAACGAGTTAATAAGAAAAAACACGTCCCAAGCACATCCAAATTCAAAATATACTCCCTTTTATTTATTTGCAAATAACCGGCAGTTCCAAAAAGTATTGGGAGATGACCATCAACTAACCTATCTTCAAGTTCTGGCCAATCAACCACCCATTCTTTCAGGGGTAGCTTAGGTAAACATTCTTGATCAAGCCGGTTATCTTTTATCTTACCTAGAAAATATTGAGGGAGGGAAAGCTGCTTGCCATTAAAACTTAATATTACATCTTTTTCTTTTGTACACTCCAATTGATACGTGAAATTACTTAATCTATCAAAAACCCATGTAAAAATCCACTTTAATTGCTGTTCATAAGATTCAGGAATGCTAATTAATAGTGTATCTTTTAACGCTAATTCGGCCATCTCCGTAAATTTTGTTCAGATTTCTTCCGTAACTCCGTTAATTTTAGATCTGCAATCTTTTGTATTCGACGATTACAATCCTTCCAATAATTTAACCTCCCAACATTTGGCAATTCTTTCATATTTCGGCCAGATAAAATCATAGTCGCTACCTCTACCAATTTCTCTGCAGCGTGAATAGTGACTCTATCAGACAAACTATTTAACGTATCATTAGGCAATACTTGAATTTCCGATACTAATAATATTCCGCCAGCATCAATTTCTTTTGTGGCATAATGAACCGAAGCAGCCGGCTGTAAGTCCTTATATAGAGTAAATTGAATTGCTCCACCCCCTCTACAGTCAGGAAGTGGAGCAGGATGAGCATTCAAACAAAATCCAGTAAACGCTTCAATAATTCTATAATGCACTATACCCACTCCCGCAAAAAGGCCTATATCATAATTCTCTTCTTGTAAAACTCCATATAAAGAAACGTGATTTACGTCTGGTACAGTGCACTTTACGTATTTTTCTAAATCCACACTTAAAAACGGCTTCATCAGGTCATTAAAGTTATTAAACCTTTTATACCTCAACATACGCAAGATCAATAAATAAGGATAATAGTCCAATTTGGATAAAGCAATAAAATTGCCAGAATAAAGTAGATTAATTAATAAATTACACTTTTTTATAAACGAAGGTAAATTAGGGCCGGATACCTTTGGCTTTACAAGAATTAAGTCAAATGAAACCTTAGCATCCACAAGATATTTAACTACCATACGCGTATACATACTTTCACATACTCCAAGCACACACACTTTTTTATTCACCTTCATAGAATCTACTTGATTATCCATAAACCATCTAATTGTAAAAACATCATAAAGTTAAAAAAATTAGAATCTCGTTCAATATTCTGTACATTATACTATAAAAAAGAATTTCATAAATATTGGCAAATAATTTATCTCTAAAAAAATAAAAATTATTTACGCATATAAATGAGCCCAATTACAAACCACAAAGGGAGCCACCAAAATGCTGAACTGATGATAGAAACAAAAACTACCGGGAGTGTAACTGCTTTCGCAATTCTGTCGTTGCTTTTGAAATAAATAAAATAAGACTGCATGGCTATAAATGACCAAAACAACATTGTGCCTAGTAGTCCAAGATGGGTCTGGATACTAATCAAGCTGGAATGCATATACTGATAAATCGTCAGATCTCCGAACAGCCAATTCCGATTCATTTGATCAAAACCACTTTCAACTACTTGATCCAGTCGCGATGAAACGCTGGAATTACTGGTTATACCGCCGTCATTGGCCTCACCGAAAAACCGTAAACTGCCTAATAATTCAGGGTCCAGGTAAAATTGGAAAAAGATTCCAACCAGCAGGAATAACAACAATAATGCAGCGCACTGACGTAATTGTAGTCGGCGTGAGGAAGGAATGCTAAATACCAAATAAGATAAACCTATCAAGACCACCGTTAACGGTGCCTTGTTGGATCCAATCAGTTGCAAAAAGATGACGGCAATGAACATTTCCAACAGCAAGAGTAGGGTAAATCTTACATAACTGCGTTGCGTTTCTTCCAAACGGTTCCTGTAATTCTCACGTAAAGCCAGCCAACCACAATAAAATATAACAAAATAATCCCCTAAATCCTGGTAATAGTCATTGTTCACGGTTACCAGTGCCAGAGTTAATCCCAATTTATTAACATAAAACAAGTACACCTGATAAGCTATAAAAAGTAGCGACAAAAGACCCGCCAATAAATAAAGTCGTTTAGCAAAAAGATTTGTATTCAATATTCTCACCAATGGCTGAAAGGGCATAAAATTACTGTAGTCCACATTAGAAGCTACACCCAACATAAAGCCGGGAAGCACTACAACTACAATATTGGAAAAATTCGAACTAAAGGCGTAATCAGTATAAAAAAACGTACTTACAAGATAATAACCCAAAAAGAGCAGAATAACTAATTTATGCCAATGTACTAAAGACTGGCTAATGAGCTGTCGTGCAGTCGTATTTAAAGCAATAACCGCAAACAACAACAACCACAAGGCGACAAAGGT
>JBDNIH010000192.1:0-5280 GCA_041688385.1 Bacteroidia bacterium | reverse complement strand
ATCAGCACATCAGCACATCAGCACATCAGCACATTACTCAGATCATCGCCGCCGGATCTACCCATGCGTCGAACTGCTCATTGGTGAGTAAACCTAAACCTACCGCAGCCTCACGTAAAGTAGTACCTTCTTTGTGGGCCGTTTTTGCAATTTTGGCGGCATTTTCGTAGCCAATGTGGGGGTTCAGCGCCGTGACCAACATCAACGAGTTTTCGAGATGCTCTTTAATCATCGCGTAATTCGGCACGATGCCCACTGCACATCTGTCGTTGAAAGAAACACATGCGTCACCAATCAAACGCGCACTTTGGAGCACATTGGCAGCAATGACCGGCTTAAATACATTCAACTCAAAATGACCATTACTGCCTCCGATTGTAACGGCGACATCATTGCCCATCACCTGAGCCGCGACCATGGTCATGGCTTCGGGCTGGGTAGGATTTACCTTACCAGGCATAATCGATGACCCTGGCTCATTATCGGGTATCACAATTTCGCCTATACCAGAGCGTGGACCGGAGCTCAGCATGCGGATGTCGTTTGCAATTTTCATCAACGATACTGCAACACGCTTTAACGCTCCTGAAAGCTCTACCATCGCGTCGTGGGCTGCGAGCGCTTCGAATTTATTGGGGGCCGTCACAAAGGGCAATGCAGTGAAATCGGCGATTTTTTGCGCAACCAGCACGTCGTAACCTTTGGGCGCGTTCAGACCTGTACCAACAGCCGTTCCACCCAGTGCCAGCTCTGCAACCATTTCGAGGGCATTGCGTAAGGCACGCATGCCATTGTCGAGCTGCTGCACATAACCACTAAACTCCTGACCCAATGTCAACGGTGTGGCATCCATAAAATGGGTACGACCAGTTTTGACAACATCTTTAAAATCGGCCGATTTTTTAGCGAGCGTATCCCGCAAAAGTTGCAAACCCGGCAAGGTGATTTCTACCACTTGCTTGTAAGCAGCAATATGCATGGCGGTCGGGAAAGTATCGTTCGAGCTCTGTGATTTATTTACGTCGTCGTTGGGGTGCAACACCTTTTTTTCGTCGGTAAGCGCACCGCCTGCCAGCACATGGGCACGGTAGGCGATTACCTCGTTGCAATTCATATTGCTTTGGGTGCCCGAACCTGTTTGCCAAATAACGAGTGGAAACTGATCATCAAGGCTACCGGTGAGTATTTCGTCGCAAACAAGGCTGATGAGATCGCGTTTATCGGCTGTCAATACCCCCAAGTCGTGGTTGGCATGTGCGGCTGCCTTTTTAAGATAAGCGAATGCCCAGATGATTTCTTTCGGCATACTTGCCTCGGGGCCTATCTTGAAATTATTGCGTGAACGTTCGGTCTGAGCGCCCCAGTACTTATCGGCCGGAACCTGTACCTCGCCCATGGTGTCTTTCTCGATACGGTAGTTGGTCATTTTTTGTTCTTGGGTTTTAATTTGTTTATGCTTTAAGTTATTATTTTGCGCCTTGAGTTATTCCGGCTTTCGATGATCCTAGCGGTTCCGCGATGCGGGAGTTCAGGAGCGTCTCCCTAGGCAGTAGACTATGGCCGATAAGACTAGCATTCAATACTGGTCCATCGTCCATGGACTATCGCCTGTCCACTATAACCACACCTAAGCGAGAAATCCACCAAACCTATTGACAACAGCTTTCTCGGTTACAAAGTTACTCATTCAAATACGCTTTCGTAAATGCTGAATCGACTTGATTAAATCGCCGTTGGCAGCATAGTACTTATCCTATTTCTGCTGATCTATGAGGTCGCGTTTTGGGGCAAATACTAAACAGGCAACGACCGCTATTCCGGAGCGCAATGAAAAACCTAAAAATCGTTTAAAATCAGCCACTCTTTAACCGGTGCTCCCTTCTGCAATATTTAAGGCAACTGAATCGGCAGCGCGTTGCATTTGTGGAGCAAGCACGTATTTCTCTCTGTCAGGAAACACCCTGCGGATTAAATCTGTGGCAGTTGCAAGCTGGGTTGTCGCTTGAAAAACACGTAAAAACCCAAGCTTAAACAGGAAGACAAAGTCTCCGAAATAAGGGACATACTGTTATCCATGCCATAATTTTAGTGAATGGCTATTCAAATGTATCGTGCTATTTATATGAAAATGACAGTGCCCGAAAAAAGTTGACACTTTTTACCGATTTCGTAATTGAAAATCAGATGAAAAAAATGACAACTTTTTTCAGGCACCGTCGACTCGCGCTAGCGAGGATATAGACCATGAACCCGAAAATCAACTAGCGCAGTATCCGCTCACTTATACCTGATTCTCCCCAAAAAAAACAGGCTCAAAACTTCGCAGGCCGCTTTTCCAGAAAAGCAGAAGTTCCTTCTTTGAATTCGGGGGTTTGGAAAAGGCTGCCGAAAGCTTCGATTTCGTTGTGGAAACCGTTTTCTTCTTTGTCGAAGAAGTCGTTGACCAATATGATACATTGTGCAATGGCTTTGGGGCCTTTTGCCGCTATTTTTTGGAGCATTTCTGTGGCTTTCGGGAGCAATTCAGCCACCGTTTCTACGGTATGATTCACCAAGCCCAGGCGACAGGCTTCATCTGCTTTGATGACCTCGGCGGTGAGCAACAATTCAATCGCTTTGCCTTTGCCAACCAATTGTATGAGGCGCTGGGTGCCAGCATAACCTGGAATCAAACCTAAGTTTACTTCGGGCTGACCAAAACGCGCATTTGCCGAAGCAATACGCATATGACAAGCCATGGCCAACTCACAGCCGCCACCTAGAGCAAAACCGTTTACGGCTGCAATAACTGGCTTATGGGAATTTTCTATGTTGTTGAAGATGGCATGACCGCGCGACGATAACTCTTGGCCTTGATCGTGCGAAAAACCAGCAAATTCACTGATATCTGCACCGGCAGCGAAGGCCTTTTCGCCAGCACCGGTTAAAATAATCCCCCTTACACTTTTGTCCTTTTGAGCTGTGCGCACGGCATGGTCAATCTCTGCAAGCGTTTGTATGTTTAATGCATTTAGCTTTTCGGGGCGATTAATGGTAATCGTGGCCAGCCCTTCGGCAGCTACATACAATACATTGGAATAACTCATACTTCTTCGCTTTTGTCGCCGGCGGCGGGTTTGTTCTTTTTTAGCTTATTGTTTTTATGGTCATCGCGATCCACAAGTTTTTTATCGGCTACATTTTCATCGAGAAACTCATTGAGGCGTTTGATATCCATCGTTGTGTTAATTTCCCCGAACGAATTGATCGTAATGTTAAAACCCTCCAACGCCCCGTCGAGTTGCGGTTTATTTTTTTCTTTCTTAGCCATTTTTTCCCAGGATTTGTACGGCAGTGCGCAGGCGATTTACCACCTCATCGTGCCCTAATAATTCACTCATTTCATACACAGCCGGACCAGCACCCTGACCGCTTATCGCCAAGCGGTAGGCCTGCATTAATTGTCCGGGTTTTAAGCCCATTTTTTCGGCGCTGCCGTTAAATTCCGCTTCTATTTCGGCAGCTTTGAAAGATTTCATGCCTTCAAAAACATCTGTTAATTGTTCAATAAAGCTCGGAACCGATTCTTTCCAGCGTTTGCCGGCTACTTCTGCATCGAAGCTGGTGGGCGCTTCGAAAAAGTATTGGGAGCTGCTCCAGAAATCACCGACTACCGACCAACGTTCTTTCATCAGGCGGCAGACTTCCTGCACATAATTTTTATTATAATCGTGGCCATGGGCTTTGAGGGTAGGCATAACCATTTTAGCCAGTTCGGCATCGGTTTTATGCCGCAGGTATTGTTGGTTAAACCAATTTAGCTTTTGAAAATCGTAGCGTGCCCCATGTTTGTTCACCCGATCGAGGCTAAACACCTGTACGAGCTCTTCCATGCTGAAAATCTCGCGGTTATCGCCCGGATTCCAGCCTAACAAAGCCAAGAAGTTGATATAAGCCTGCGCAAAATACCCCGCTTCACTGTAACCGGCGGTGGTTTCGCCGTTTTCAGGATTGGTCCAAGCTATGGCATAAAACGGCAGACCGAGACGGTCGCCATCGCGCTTGCTCAGTTTACCGTCGCCATCAGGTTTTAGGAGCAAGGGCAGATGCGCGAATTCGGGCATCACCGGCTCCCAGCCAAAGGCTTGGTACAACAAAACGTGTAAGGGTGCACTCGGCAACCACTCTTCCCCCCGTATGACATGGGTTATTTTCATCAAATAATCATCTACTACGTTGGCGAGGTGGTAGGTGGGCATACCGTCGCTTTTGAAGAGGACTTTATCGTCGAGTTGAGCGCTATTAACCACTACCCAACCACGTATGATATCTTTCACCTTCACCTCTTCGTTACGCGGCATTTTGAAACGTATCACATAAAGATCACCAGCGTCGAGGCGGCGTTGGGTTTCGTCGGCAGGCAGTGAAAGTGAATTTTTCATGTTCACCCGTGTGATGCTGTTGTATTGGGGCGAAGAAACATTGGCACGTTTGAGGCGCTCGCGCATTTCTTCGAGTTCGGTTTCGGTATCGAAGGCGTAATAGGCGTGACCGGCGGCAATGAGCTGATCGGCATATTGGCGGTACATGGCTTTGCGCTCACTCTGGCGGTAAGGACCATGCGGACCTCCGATATGCACACCTTCGTCGAAGGTAATACCGCACCAGTTAAGCGAGTCGATTATAAACTGCTCGGCTCCCTCAACAAAACGGGTTTGGTCGGTGTCTTCGATGCGTAGAATAAAAGTACCGCCGCTTTGTTTGGCCAACAGATAGTTAAATAACGCGGTACGCACACCTCCAGGGTGTAATGGTCCGGTAGGACTCGGCGCAAAACGTACGCGAACTGGTCTTGACATGAGCATTCAAATTGAGGTGCAAAGATACGGGTTTTGTGGCAGGGCTTAGCTGACCTTCTTTCTTAATAGTGCCTGAAAGGTGTGTGCTTTTTTTAAAGTGAAGAGAAGGCGTCGATGGTTCATGCACTCGCTTGCGCGAGCTATCCATAGTCCATGGCCGAGACAAGTGGGTAGCGGCAATGGTCGATTAACTCCATTTCGATAAATACGAAACACGCATCGAATACGAATAGGCCATACGCGACCGCTTGGGAGTAGAAAGAGCGTTGCTATTCACCTTTTTTGCACCCGTTTTACCGCGGGAAGAGGCCGCCAAACCGAACAACAAACTCGAATCCTTAAAATTGGCCGTCCAATGGCGTTTTTTGGTCTCTAAAAAATACCAAACCAGTGTGGTTTTGGGTTATATCCATAAATTGAGCTTGACCGATTTTACAAAACT
>JBDNIH010000191.1:0-8226 GCA_041688385.1 Bacteroidia bacterium | reverse complement strand
GATACCAGTTTACAGATGACGTTGTGGAAACCAGATGTCAATGAACAGGGCTACCGTTACAGCGTTATTTATGAATTTGATGAGAGTTCTGCGATTGCTATCTACGAGAAATATTTGACAGAATTAGTTTCTAAAAAAATTCCGCAGAACGGTCGTGTTTATATCCATGGTTATACCGATGATATTGGAGATGCAGCAAACAACAAGAGGTTGTCGCTGGACAGGGCCAATGATGTACGCAGCATCTTGGAGGCTGAACTGAAAAGAACCGGCAGAACAGATGTGACTTTCGAAGTGTTTGGATTTGGTGAAGACACCAGCCATTCTCCATTCGAAAATACGTATCCGGAAGAGCGTTTTTATAACCGTACCGTACTGATCGATATATTCCCTAAAAAATAAAAATATAGCTAATTTAATCTCAGCTTTACCGAGGCCGCCCAAACAATGGGCGGCCTTTTTTATTTTTTAATAATCGCAAAATAGAACAAGGAATTACCATGAAATTTATAAACTATATTATTTTTTACTATAAATAAAACACTAATAATGAATGTGTTATACTGATTTTAGCAACAGAAAAAATACCGAATAAGTGAAATATACAACTCTAATCTAAACTGTTGTAATGCTTTCATTTCTGAGGGTAGCTACCTTTCCGACTGTGAAAATTAATTCACAACCAGATATATAACAATATGAAAACATTTCTACGTTGTGTAGTTACATTGGTCATCTTGCTGGGAATGCATACGCTAAGTTTCGGCCAGAAACCCAATTTGGGTAGGTCTGCCAGCTTTGTGTTATTTTCTGCAAATGGACCGGTAAGTCACACAGGAATCTCGCAAATTTCCGGAAAGGTTGGAACCAATATTGGCTCCAACACTAATTTCGGTAACGTGAACGGGGGCATGCACAGTCAGGATTCTATGAGCGCAAATGCGGCAACGGATTTACTGATAGCCCGCGGTCAGATCGACACTGTTACAGCGAATTTCTTTATCGCCAGTCCGTTCGGCAATGGTGATACGCTTATTGCAGGCACCTACGAGTTGGGTGCAGCTTCACAGTTGAGCGGCAACCTCTTTTTAAATGCTAAAGGCGACAGCAATGCTTATTTTATCATTCGTGTTAAAGGTGCGCTGAACTCTGCAGCGAATGCTAAAGTGCATTTGTTGAATGGTGCCCAAGCTTGCAATGTTTTTTGGCAGGTTGAAGGCGCGATGACCATGGCAACCGGAACCTTTATTCGTGGTTCTTTTATTGTAAACAATGGTGCCATCATACTCAATACGCTAGACAGTTTGGAGGGTAGGTTGATGACAACGGTTGGTGACATCACGGTTAACGGTATCAGTGCTAACCTTCCTATAGGTTGTGGCAGCTTGGCTTTAACCGGTCCTGCGGAATTTAATATGGGTCCGTTAGCATGTTATGCTTTATTTTCTAAAAATGGTGCGGTCACAAATACTGGCGTAACTCGTGTTACTGGTGACGTAGGTACTAATGTGGCCTTGACCACAGGGTTCGACTCTCTTTTAGTAGAGGGCAGGATTCATCCGATTCCCGATACAAGCACAGCACGTGCGGCTGATAGCCTCACGGCTATGTATACTTTTTTGAATACACTTGCCGTAAATATTGAACTCATGAAGCCTGCCGAATTTGGCAGAAACCTGATTTTGACGCCCCATGTGTATCTGTTAGATGCTGCAACGCAATTCGATGATTCTTTATTCCTGGATGCTCAAGGCGACTCCAATGCCGTTTTTGTAATCAAGGTTAATGGTGCATTCACAACAAATAGCGGCTCTAAAGTCATTCTCCGGAATGGTGCTAAAGCCAACAAAGTTTATTGGAAAATAGATGGCGCATTGTCCATTGCTTCCAACTCCTTTTTCAAGGGGACAGTGGTTGTAAACAACGGTGCAATTAATGTGGCCACGGGTGTTCGTGTAGATGGTCGTTTAATGACTACTACCGGTCTCTTGAATACAACAGAGGACACCATTCGTTCTTTCCAGAACTGCTCTTTGGCTGCTTCACCCATCATTACCACCGAACCTGTTAATCGGGTGGTTTGTAGTGGTCAATCGGCTTTGTTTTCAGTACAGGCTACAGGCACTGCGCTCACCTATCGTTGGCGCAGGAATAATGTGAATTTAGTCAATGGTGGAAATATTTCTGGCGCGACTAGCGATTCATTGCGCATTAACCCAGCTACGGCTGCGGATACGGCAGGTACCTATACTGTGATTGTTTTCGGCTCAACTTTGCCGAATGACACCTCTGTTGCGGTACGTTTAAGTATCAATGCAAATACCCTTATTACAAACGAACCAATTAATCAACTTTTTTGTGCGGGTAGTTTAGGTACTGTCTCGGTTACTGCAGTAGGTACTACGCTTAGCTTTCAATGGAGAAAAGGAAATGTGAATCTGACTAATGGCGGAAACTTTAGCGGTGTTAATACCAGCGTGCTTTCTTTCCTTGTGGTTGGAGTTGCAGACACCGCCTCGAATTATAACGTGATTGTTAGCGGAGCGTGCGGCTCTGCCGACACGTCAATTCTGGTGAGTGTGTCTTTGGCTACCGCACCTTTGATTGTCATTGAACCTACAAATAAAACGGCTTGTACGGCTACTTCAACCTTTTTAGCGGTCAGTGCAAGTGGTACTGGCTTAACCTATCAATGGCGTAAGGGCAATGTGAATTTGGTGAATGGCGGTAATATATCGGGGGCGACTAGTACAACCCTGGTGATTAACCCTGCTACAATAGCTGATGCCGCTGCGAATTACAACGTAATCGTATTTGGTAGTTGTTTACCGAATGACACCTCGCTAAATGCAGCGCTTACGATTAGTGCCACTACTTTGATTACTGCTGAACCTGTCTCGCAAGTTGTGTGTACGGGCTCTTCTATCCATTTCACTGCAACTGCTAGCGGTAGTGGACTGACGTATCAGTGGAGAAAAGGCAATGTCAATATTGTGAATGGCGGAAATATTACAGGTGCTCAAGGGGATACGCTTTTTTTGAATCCCGCTACCCTTTTGGATCAAGCTGCAAACTACAACGTAATTGTGACTGGCGGCTGCGGTGTTCCAGATACTTCGGTATTTGCATCCCTGGTCATGAATAGTCTTCCGGTGATTACGACCGAGCCTGTTGCACAAACCTTATGTCAAGGTGCTTCCATGACCTTGTCGGTTGTGGCTACAGGTAGTGGTTTGAACTACCAATGGCGCAAAGGTAATGTGGTCTTAACCAATGCCGGTAATGTATCGGGTGTGGGTACGGCTACCTTAACTATCAACCCAATTGCTGCCGCCGATGCTGGTTTTAACTATAACGTTATCGTAACAGGTGGTTGTTTGCCAGCCGACACATCGGTGATGGCGGCAGTGGTTGTGAATACGGCCCCAGTTGTTATTAATCAACCAGTAATACGAACCGAATGTGCTGGTGCAGCTGCAAGCTTTACCGTGAATGCATCTGGAACCGGCTTGACGTATCAATGGCGCAGAGGAGTTAATTTGCTGGTGAATGCTGGAACAATATCTGGCGTGACTACACCAACGTTGGCTTTTAGCGCGGTGAGTTTGACCGATGCTGCGAACGACTACAATGTGGTTGTTTCAGGGACGTGTGCGCCAGCCGTTACCACTACCAACGTAGCTCTGGTTGTTGTTACTGCACCAGTTATTGTAGCTGGTCCTGGCACCCAAACCGTTTGTGCGGGTAGTTCAGTTAGTTTCAATGTGAATGCTTCTGGAGCGGGTATTTTTTATCAATGGAGAAAAGGTATTGTAAACCTGGCCAATGGAGGCAATATAACAGGAGCGAATAGCGCAACACTTACATTGAACCCTGTAACAGCGGCCGATGCTGCTACTGATTATAATGTAGTGGTCGGGGGTACTTGTGCACCGAGCGCCAGCACTGCCAATGCAAGTCTGCTGGTGAACGCGTTACCAGCATTCCAAACAGCACCAACCAATCAGGCGGTTTGCGACGGTGGAACAGTCACTTTCTCGAGCACAGCCTTGGGCAGTGGCATATCTTATCAGTGGTTCCGCGGTTTGACAGCGCTTAGCAATAGCGGTAACTTAAGTGGTACCACTAGCAATAGCTTAACCATCAATCCGGCAACTGCAGCTGATGCTGCTACCGATTATTACCTCGTGGTAACCGGTATTTGTGCACCAAATGCACGTTCGGCAGATGTTAGTCTAACGATTGAAAATCCACCACTTTTCATCACCCAGCCGAAGGATACGATTACTTGTATTGGCTGTAGTGTATCCTTTAGCACAACAGCAAGCGGTGACGGTTTGACCTACCAATGGCGTAGAGGCACTACCGATTTAATCGACGGTGGCGCTATCTCAGGTGTGAACACCAATACCTTGGTTATTAATCCTGCCACGCTTGCCGACAACGACTTCAACTACAATGTGGTAGTATCGGGTAATTGCCCTGTAGCCATTCGTTCCGACAATGCTTCTTTGCTGGTATGTATACCCATCAGTGTAGAAGATATATCAGGCGACGAAGCCAATAAAGTGGCTGTGTTATATCCAAATCCATTCGTTGGATCGGTAAATGCAGTACTTAAGTCAACTGTTGGGTTAGACGAAGCTGACTTGGTTATTTACAACACCTTGGGTGTGCAGGTCATTGAAAGTGTGCTTACCAGAGAAGCACAGACTTTTGAGGCTCATCATTTACCAGCGGGCGTATATTATTACCGTGTGATTAGTCAGGGTGTAATTATTCAAACCGGTAAACTGGTTTCCAATAAGTAACCCTAAGCCAAATTGATAAGGGGCTGTCTCTATGCTGAGCAGCCCCTTTTTTTGTGTGATAATATTTCACTTTCTGGAAGGATGTACACCAAGAAGGGCGCCCTACCTAATGAATAGCAGACCAGTAGCATCTCAAAATAAAGTATCAACCAATATCATGACAAGACCGACACTTCCCACCTCTGCCTTCCCACCTCTACCTTCTCACTTCCCACCTCTACCTTCCCCCTTCCCACCTCTACCTTCTCACTTCCCGCCTCTACCTTCCCCCTTCCCACCTCTACCTTCTCACTTCCCCCTTCCCCCTTCCCCCTTCCCTACTTATTAAAATCCGTCATGGTTAATCCCAAGCCCCGCGTGGCGAAACTTTTAACGGCTTCCATTGCCTTAAAAATACCCTGCTCCACTTCTGGTATGTCTGTTGCTGGGAAGCGCCCTAAAACATAATCGACCTGTTGGCCTTTGGCAAAATCGCTGCCAATGCCGAAACGTAAACGTGGATATTCGTTGGTTCCGAGGATTTCTTCGATGTTTTTAAGGCCGTTGTGTCCACCGGCACTGCCTTGTGCACGTATTCGGATTTTGCCAGCAGGCAATGAAAGGTCGTCGGTAATAACGAGCATATTTTCTTTGCTGAGTTTTTCATGCTCCAGCCAATAACGCACAGCTTTGCCGCTGAGGTTCATATAGGTGGTGGGTTTGATGAGGACGAAAGTCCTGCCAGCGAAACGCAGCTCCGCCCGCCAGGCATAACGGTCCTGCTTAAAAACGATATTGGATGCTCCGATTGCCAGAGCATCCAATACCATAAAACCAATGTTGTGGCGGGTGGCAACGTATTCGTCGCCGATATTCCCCAACCCAACGATCAGGAATTTCATCGTGCTTATTCAGCCGATAGTTGGCCTTTGAGTGCGCGTGGAATAGTTACGGCAGCCACAGGATTGTTCGGAGAATCAAGAATTTTGAATTCCGCAGCAACGATGTCTTTTACACGTACTACTTTGCCGAGCTCGAGACCGTTGATGTCGACCTGGATACTAGCAGGTAGTTTGCCAGGGAAACCTTTTACTTTGAGTTTGCGCATACGAGCAGTAAACTTACCACCGGCACGAACACCAGGCGATGAGCCTACAAACTCCAATGGAAGATCAAGTTTAACTTCTTTGTCAGCGAAAAGACGCAAAAAATCGACATGCAAGATGCCTTCAGAAAGGGGATGGAATTGGGCTTCCTGCACGATTGCTTCGAGCTTTTGGCCATCAATGTCGATGCTCACTTTAAAGGTCTCAGGCGTATAGAGTAACGACTTAAGGTCGTAAGCATAGACCCAAAAATGGGTTTGCTCATTACCGCCGTACAATACACAAGGGATTTTTCCCTCCGCCCTTAACTGGTTAGCATCCGACTTCCCTACGTTCCCTCTAGAGGAACCGCTCAAATTGATAGATTTCATTATTAAGGATTATTGTTGTTTTACTGTGATTTCAAATAAATGACTGATGGAGTTGAACTCCTTCACGCTGCGAATCGACTTGGCAAACAAGTCGGCGACGCTCAACACTTTGATTTTATCCGAAGTCCGGCCCAAAGGCAGGGTATCGGTTACAACCAGCTCGGTGAGCATAGAGTTTTCAATTTTTTCGTAGGCTGCACCCGACATTACTGGGTGGGTACAGAAAGCGCGCACGCTGTTGGCGCCGTTTTTCATGATTTCTTCGGCCACCTTACAAATGGTGCCGGCGGTATCTACGATATCATCAACGATAACTACGTCGCGTCCGGTCACATCTCCAATAATGGTAATTTTTTCAACCACATTGGCTCGTGCTCGGGTTTTGTCGCACACAATCATATCACAATCGAGATGTTTTGTAAACACCTTGGCACGCGCTGCAGCACCCATGTCTGGGGCGGCAATGGTGAGATTAGGTAGATGAAGTGATTTGATATATGGGATGAAGATGGTCGATGAATCGAGGTGATCTACAGGGACGTTAAAGAAACCCTGAATTTGGGGTGCGTGCAGATCCATGGTCATTACCCGCGTAATACCGGCCGTTGTAAGCATATCGGCCACCAAACGGGCACCAATAGCAACACGTGGTTTGTCTTTGCGGTCTTGACGAGCTAGACCAAAATACGGGATAACGGCGGTAATGTAGTGGGCGGATGCGCGTTTGCAGGCATCGATCATGAGCAACAATTCGAGCAAGTTATCAGCAGGGGCGAAGGTGCTTTGCACGAGAAAAACATCACAGCCACGTACCGATTCTTCCATACAAGGTTGGAACTCGCCATCGCTGAAACGCAGGGTAGTTTTCGAACCCAGTGTTTTCCCGTAAGCCTCTGCTATTTTTTTTGATAAATACGCAGTTGCTTCACCACTGAAAATTTTGGTGTCGTGATACTTATGCGGCGCAATATGGTTGTCTTCGACTTTTCCCACCCCGTTTGTTATTGAAAACGAGGTGCAAATATAGAGAAATCACTGATAATAAGCGAGGACTCGCTGAGAAATGCCGCAAAAAGTAATTGAAAGGATTTTGAGCTTCAGGGGTTTAGCACAAAGTTAAAATTTGGTGTAACGAGCCTAAGTGATAGGACACACGATAAATGTGCCGTTACTTTGTCGAATGGCCAGTCAAGCAGCACGCATTGAGCTTCTCGAGCAACATCTGAGCAACGAACGGTTGTGCCGTTTGCGTGAAGTATTGGCCTTGCGTAGCTGTGGTCTGACGGTGGTACTCGAAAATTTATTTCATCCCGAAAATGCCAACAGCGTGCTACGAACCGCCGAGTGTGTGGGGATACAAGAGGTGCGGTTGATACAGGAAAAATTTGCCTGGAAATATAACCGAAACATCGCCCGCGGAGCTGGTAAATGGCTGGATGTTAGTCTATGGGACCAGAGTTCCGCCTGCCTCGACGATTTGCAATCCCGCGGTTTTGCTTTGGTCACTACTTCTGCTGAACCCGGTAGTTTATCGCCTGAAGCAGTACCCCTCGACCGGCCTATTGCCCTACTGTTTGGGAATGAGAGCGTAGGCGTAACTGCTGCGGCAGAGGCGCGGGCAGACTACAGTGTACATATTCCCATGGCGGGGCTCACCGAAAGTTATAATATTGGGGTGAGTGCTGGCATTTTGCTTTATATATTGTCTACTCGCTTGCGAAAGGAGACTACAAACTGGGCACTAACGGAAGCTGAAACAAGAGATTTGTATGAAGATTGGTTGCGCAAAGCGGTGAAGTTTGCCGATCCTTTGTTGGACCAACTCAAATAAAGATTTTGTTTCGTTTGAAGAAATGGGCTTAGCTCAAACGCGAACAGTTTTATTCGTAGCTGGGCTTTGCGCATAAAAAGGGTAGGCGCAGGGATGCTATTTTAAACCACTGGTTTTATGGGTGCTTT
>JBDNIH010000190.1:0-37631 GCA_041688385.1 Bacteroidia bacterium | reverse complement strand
GTTGAGAATTTTCTCCATGACCGTATTGCCCATGTTTGTTTTTGGCATTTTGGGTTACCTCATACCAGGTAACCTGCTAGGAACCGATACCAACGATGCTTTTATTTTTGGTTGTATACCCGTAATTGCTTTTTTTATCTACCTGGCATTTAAATCGGAAGCCAAAGAAAGTCGCGCAATCAAAGCTTTGCTCGCGGCCTTTATGTGTATCATTTTGTTTTTCGCCATCTTCCACCAAAACGGTGATGCACTCACCGTATGGGCCGAAGACCACACCAACCGCGAAATGTCGGAAAGTGTAGCAAGCGTAGCCGATAAAGTAGGCATGGCCCAGGTGGTTGTCAATAATGAGATTGTATCGGCACAGCAAGCCGAATTCGATGCAACCCTAGCCGAAATGCGGGCAAATGAGGCAGCCATGCCAGCCGTTTCCCGTGAAGAAATAAAAGCGAAAGGCGACTATTCTTCGTCTATCGGGCAGCTTGAAAAGTCACGCAAATATTTTACAACACTACCTGCCGATCAAATCCCTGCTCAGGGCGAAAATTTGAAGTTGTATTCCACCGAACTGTATCAATCCATTAACCCTTTTTGGGTGGTGGTGCTTACGCCAGTGGTAGTAGGCATTTTCGGCTTCATGCGCAGCCGAAGGCGCGAACCAAGTACGCCCTCTAAAATCGCTATCGGTTTGGTCATTACCGCCTTATCGGCCTTGGTCATGGTAGGTGCTGTTTTTGCAACCAACGATTTGACAAGCAAAGCCGGTTCGATGTGGCTGATTGCTTCTTATGGCGTGATTACCGTAGGTGAGTTGTGTCTTTCTCCAATGGGTCTGTCGCTAGTGTCTAAACTTTCACCACCGCGTATTACAGCTCTAATGATGGGTGGATTTTTCTTGGCCATTAGCGTAGGCAATAAACTTTCGGGTATGCTGAGTGGCTTATGGGAGACCATCGAGCAGAAAGAAAATTTCTTCTTGCTCAATTTTGCCCTAGTCATGGTGGCAGCTATAGCGTTGATCCTCATGCTTAAATGGATGAATAGCGTGATGCGCGAAAATAACGTCAAATAATAATTTAAAAATAGCAGCAACAAAACCCTCGACAACCGGGGGTTTTGTTCATTTTAGCCCTTTAATATTTTCTATATGCAATTAGAAGCGATTCAAAACTTTGAAGGAAAGTATCCGAAACAACTCTGGTACCTCTTCCTCTCCGAAATGTGGGAACGATTTAGTTTTTACGGTATGCGCGGTATGCTCACCTTCTTTATGGTGAACCAGCTATTCATGGACGAAAAATCGGCCAACCTACAGTATGGCGCAACACAAGCTTTTGTGTACGCTTTTACCTTCATTGGAGGTTTGTTCGCTGACAAAATACTCGGTTTTCAGCGTTCGCTTTTCTGGGGTGGATTACTTATGATCACCGGAAGTTTGATTTTAATGGTAGATCCCAAGGAATTTTTCTTCCTCGGATTAAGCTTTAATATTATCGGAACCGGCTTTTTTAAGCCGAATATCTCGACCATGGTTGGAGCCCTGTACAAAAAAGATGACACCCGCCGCGATGCTGGTTTTTCCCTTTTTTATGCCGGCATCAATTTGGGTGCTTTGTTGGGCGGATATGCATGTATCTCCATCGGCAAAGGCACCTTGATGGCCGGTTTAATTCCAGAAGCCGCCCGTTGGAATGTGGCCTTCGGCCTGGTAGCTCTTGTAATGACCATTAGCTTAATCACCTTCGTTTTTACCCGTAAAAGTATGGGGCCTATCGGTCTGTCGCCTTTTGAAGCAGCCAATGAAGACGCCATTGAACCGGTTAAAAACAAAAAGAAGTGGCAGGAATATGCCGTATATATTGGCGGACTTTTGTCGATTCCTTTGATCATTAGCATGGTGTCGAATACCCAGTATACCGACTGGTTTATGTATATCATCGGGCCGTTTAGCTTGATTTATCTCTTTTACGAGATGTCGAAACACACCTTTGATGAGGTCAAAAAACTGCTTGCAGCTTTGTTGTTCATCCTCTTTTCGGTGATTTTCTGGGCCATATTCGAACAAGCAGGTGGCTCGCTTAGCCTATTCGCCGCGAATAATCTCGACGACAAACTTTTTGGGGTGATCCAACTTGATCCCAATGGCGTAAATAACTCCGCGAACTCACTTTTTGTAATCCTCTTTGCTCCACTCGTTGGGCTGCTATGGATTTTTATGGCCAAACGAAAAATTGAGCCAAATACTGTCGTGAAATTTGGATTGGGCTTTCTTTTTCTCGGAGGGGCATTCTATATTTTTTATGCCACACGTTTGTTCGCAACGGTTTCTGGTATCGTTTCGCTCGACATCTTCACCTTGGCCTATTTTGTAGTTACCTTAGGTGAGTTGTGTTTGTCGCCTATTGGTTTGTCTATTATGACCAAACTTTCGCCTAAACGCCTACAAGGTATTATGATGGGCATGTGGTTCCTGGCCAGTGCATATGGTCAGTACGTAGCTGGTTTGTTCGGCGCAAGCATCGTATCGGATGTCGAAAACGCTACGGCCATGGACAAGCTCATTTCCTATACCGATGGATACAAACAATTCGCTTTGTATGCCGTCATCGCAGGTGTAGTACTTATCCTTATTTCTCCGCTGATGCGTAAGCTAATGGGTGATGTGAAATAAACCTTGAACTGCATTAAAAAAAAAGGGCCTTTCCAAACGGAAAGACCCTTTTTTTTTGTTGAAAAGCGGTTTCTAGGTGCTTATTTCAGATGGGTTGTTAAGAAATCGGTGATTTTGGTGAATAGCTGCAAGCGGGTATTTCCACCGCCTATACCATGGTTTTTGTCTGAATACGCCATAAAATCGAATTGTTTATTGGCGTTTACCAGCTTTTGAACCATCACCATGCTGTTCTGAAAATGCACGTTGTCGTCGGCAGTACCGTGGATCAACAAATACGGACCTTTGAGTTTATCGGCATGTGAACTTGGACTATTATCGTCATAACCCGCAGCATTTTCTTGAGGTGTGCGCATATAACGTTCGGTGTAAATGGTGTCGTAAAAACGCCAGTTGATCACAGGGGCAACGGCAACGCCAGTCTTAAATACTTCTGCTCCCTTGGTTACGGCAAGTGAACTCATATAGCCGCCGTAGCTCCAACCAAACATGGCGATGTTTTTACCATCTACATACGGCAGGGTAGCGAGGTATTTGGCGGCATCTATCTGGTCTTCTATTTCATATTTGCCGAGTTGCTGGTAGGTGACTTTTTTGAAGTCACGACCTCGAGCGCCAGTTCCACGGTTGTCAACCGAAACGACTACAAATCCCTGCTGAACGAGATACTGAAAGTACATATAGTATTGGCCAAAGGATTCATCCACAGTCTGACTGCCTGGGCCGCCATAGACAAACAACAATACGGGATATTTTTTCTTCGGGGTCAAGACGTTTGGTTTTAGCATCCAGCCATTCAGATTTACACCACTTGCATTGTCGAAGCTGAAAAACTCTTTTTTGGTCAGTTTGTAAGCCGCCAGTGTTTTTTTTAATTCGGCATTGTCCTGCACCATGCGGATTTGTTTGCCGGTGTTGTCGTTTACCGTTACTACCGTTGGGCTATTAGCATCTGTGTGGTAATTGATAAAATGGCTGAAGTTTTTGCTGAAGGTTGCGTTGTTTTTTCCAGCACTACTGCTGATTTTAGTCATTTCGCTGCCATCGAGCTTCACCTTATAAACCATGCGCGACATTGGATTAGGCGCTGCAGCCTGGAAATAAACCATGTCGTGGGCTTCATCTACACCATAAAAACTAGTTACGTCCCAATTGCCCTTGGTTACAGGGCCAAGGGCTGCTCCGCTCAGATCGTAGAGATAGAGGTGTTTATAGCCACTTTTTTCGCTGCTCCAGATAAATTTTTTGCCATCCGATAAAAAGGTGAGGTCATCGCCAACATCCACCCAAGCATCGTCGGTTTCGGTTAAAATTACCCGGGTGCTACCATCGCGTGCATCTACCAAAACAAGTTCTAGTTTGTTTTGGTGGCGGTTGAGCCGCTGAAACCAGGCTGTATTAGCCGCTTTGGTCCAGCCGGCACGGGCTACATATTCACTCCCTTCGCCGACTTCAATTTTGCGTGTGGTTTTGGCGTCGACACTATAAAGATGTAAAGTTACACTTGCATTTTTTTCGCCAGCTTTCGGGTATTTAAAAGTGAAATTGGTAGGGTAGAGGCCGTCATAAATCGGCATCACAAATTCTGGGACTGCTTTTTCGTCGAAACGATAAAAGAAGATGTTTTTACTGTCGGGCGACCAGAAAAAAGCCCGTGTAAAGCCAAATTCTTCTTCATATACCCAGTCGGTACCGCCGTTGATAATTTCGTTTTGCTTTCCATCGAAGGTAAACTGTGTTTCACTACTGCTTACCAGGTCTTTGATAAATAGATTGTTTTCACGCATGAATCCCACCTTTTTTCCATCAGGGGAGAAGGTAGCGTAAGCCTGTTTTCCATTGGGCGATAGGGCTTTCAGACTTTTGCTTTTTTTGTCGTAAACGAAATTGTTTTCACGACTTGAGTAACGGTATATCTGCTCTGCTTCGGTACTTAACAGAAACATCGATTCATCGGCATTGGGCGTGTAGCTGCCAAAGCTGATGGGTTGGCTGCTGTCTTGCGGAGTGAGCCAAACTTGCTTGAGGAGAGTGTCTATCGCTTTCCCACTCGCAAAATCATATAAAACAAGGGCTTGCGCCGGTTGATATACTACAGACGCATAGGTTTTACCATCCTTCATGGGATTTACCCCATAAAGCGATTTCGCATTAAACTTGCCGCTGGCTACAACATCTTTTAAAGTCAGTTGTGTAGCAGCTGAAGTAGACTTGGGTTGGGCAACAGTGGTAAGACTAAGGCCTGTAAGCAATAGACCTGTCAGGAGAAGACGCATCATAGAATCAAAGTTTAACGCTCTAAATTACAGAAATGAGCGTTTGTGTGGCTATGAAAAGGTAGGAGATTGGCGAATATTCATATTGTGTAAAAGCGGTGCATTAATACCGCAGTTCATGTTTTACATTTGCCCATTCCATTTGTATGAAACAATACCACGACCTCATGCGCCATGTGCTCGATACTGGCGCAAAAAAAGAAGACCGCACAGGCACAGGTACGCTCAGTGTTTTTGGCTACCAAATGCGTTTTAATTTGCAGGAGGGTTTTCCCATGGTTACCACCAAAAAACTGCATTTACGATCCATATTACACGAGTTGCTCTGGTTTCTGAAAGGTGAAACCAATACCGCATACCTCAAAGAAAACGGCGTAAGCATCTGGGACGAATGGGCCGATGCCCAAGGCGAACTAGGCCCTATTTACGGCTACCAATGGCGCAGCTGGCCTACCGCCGACGGCAGACACATCGATCAAATTAGTCAGGTCATTCATGCCCTAAAAAATAATCCAGATTCCAGGCGCATCATAGTTTCTGCCTGGAACGTGGGCGAAATCGAACACATGGCCTTGCCGCCTTGTCATGCCTTTTTCCAGTTTTATGTCGCGGATGGCAAACTAAGCTGCCAACTTTATCAAAGGTCGGCAGATATTTTTATAGGCGTGCCATTCAACATCGCCTCCTACGCCTTACTTACGTTGATGGTCGCGCAAGTTTGCGGACTCCAGCCCGGTGATTTTATTCACACTTTCGGTGATGCACATCTCTACATCAACCACCTCGAACAAACCGAACTACAGCTCAGCCGCGATTTCAGGCCGTTGCCACAGATGAAAATTAATCCTGCTGTGAAAAATATCTTCGATTTCAAATTTGAAGATTTTGAATTGGTAGATTACAATCCACATCCGCACATTAAAGCGCCGGTAGCGGTATAATTCTAAATTGGGGTTTCGTGCGTTCAATTCCACTATAGCCAGAATTTGGGTGGCTTAATTTTAGTTTTTTATTTGTTGTATTCATTGGCTTTTATACGAACTAATGGTGTGGATTAGCTTAATTATTTCGATCGTTTTTTTGTTCAGCCTGCCTGTTGTGGGCCAAAATATACAAATCAAACTAAAAGTAGAACCGTCACCTTTGCCCAACTACTTTGTATTAAAAAATAAACCGGACACCATTTTTGCTAAAGTTGGTTTTCAAAAGTACAAGCTGCAAAATGGCCAATATTTTGAAGTCAAAATAAAAACGGCAAAGGCTAAAAGGTCTTTACAAAAGACGAATTAGAGAATATCCCTTCATTTCGGATGAATGGTTATGTGGGCTACCGTCACGCTTTTGATCAGGGCAAAACAGAAAATCTAAACGTATTAACCGATGGTTCGTTTATCCTCATGCGCAAGGTGGTTTATATGGAATGCGAAACGGATGAAGACATAGAAATGTTGAAAACTGAAGTTTTCTATTGGCGGCACCGGGGTAACTTGATATAAATCGACCTACAACAGCTGAATCGGTCTGTGAATCGGCTTACAAACCGTTGCGCTACTCAATCCCCAAAAAAAACTATTTCTAACCAAGACGGCCTGATAAAGCTAACCGTATTAATGAATCAATACGCCGAATGTTCTGCCCGGTTGAATTGGTGCGGTTTACTTTTTGGTTTGTGATAAAAAGACAGAAAAGCTGAAACGTTCAAGTCTAGATTCTTGTAATTTTAACTTCCGCGAGAGCGGAATCGCATTGCCGAGTGGCGCAATTTTAAATTTTACATTTTGAATTCAATCATAGTTGCAGCAGCCCTAAACAACGCCATAGGTGGTAACAACGACCTGCTTTGGCGTATACCCGAAGACTTAAAACGCTTCAAGGCCTTAACCATGGGGAAAATGTGCATCATGGGCCGTAAAACTTTCGAAAGTATCGGCAAAGCCTTACCTGGCAGACGATTTGTGGTTATCACTCGCGATTTGACATATAAAGCAGCAGATTGTGTTGTCGTTTCAACCTTAAACCATGCCTTCGCTTTGGGTAAAGACGAAGCGGAAATCATGATCTTGGGCGGTGGCGAAATTTACCACCAAGCCTTGCCCTTTACCGATAAAATATACCTTACCCGCGTACGCGCAGAATTTGACGGCGATACCTTTTTTCCAGAATTGTCCGATGACATTTGGTTGGAAATCGAAAAAAGCGCGGTACTGGAAACAGAAGCTGGACTGAAATACCAGTTTATTGATTTGGTGCGAAACTAACCAATCGTTTTCAGCAGGTAATCTGCCGCCATTCCGGTAAAAATGGCTAAACCGAAGCTGATAAGCGTCCCCACGAGTATATATTCGGTTAATCTTCTGTCTTTGGCGCGTTTCAAATCGCCAAAACGAAATACAGATTTGGCAGCTAGTAGGAAACCAATAGCTTCCCAGTGATTGGTCATGATAAAGACAAAGACCAATATCCGTTCGATTATGCCAATGTACTGGCCAGCATTTGCTAGGGTTTTGTCGCCATCTTTATCTGCAGAAGGCGACCAAATGGCAAGTACTTGTTTGAGTACAATAGAAATAGGGTAGCTGATGAGCACAAGAGCTGTGACATAAATTAAAATGCGCTGCTCACTTACTTCGTCGAATTGTAGCCTTGGGTTTTCAAAAATTAGCCAACAAGCCAGCAAACTAAGCAGATGCAGTATCTGATCAATAAAAAACCAACTCCGTTCTGTTTTTTCTGCTTGAAAATAGAGTTTTGCCAAATCTATAAAGTAGTGAAGGAGCAGGAGGCTTAGCGCCAATTGCCAACTGCTTGTGAGTGCAAAAACACTTAACCCATGCACCAAAACATGTAAATAGAGCTTTGGAGATCTAATCTTAAGCCGCTTCTTCTCTTTTACCCAGCTCGTAGGCTGCAATAAAAAGTCACCAATCAAATGCGCTAGCAACAATTGGAGGAGCAATGTCATGACCTGAGTTTTTGGACTTTTACGCGATATAAATCATCAAGCTCCACCAGTTCAGCCATGCGGCCACGTTGGAGCCGCTCACTAACGGTATGTTGTTTTATATGGAGCTGTTGTCCCAATTCAGTTTGTGTTGCATCCGGATATTGAAGATAAATAAAAACTGCTTTCGCCGAAACAACCGACCAATTATCCATCGTAATAGAAGCAAACTTTAGTAACAGATTAAAAGTATTGTCGAAGTCGGGAGAGGAGCTTTTAAGCGCAAGTTTAAGTTTTTCCTGTTTTAACGACTCAAACTTTTCCCCTGAATTAAAAAATGCACTACCACTGCTTTCGGCAAGGCGGGTAGCCGAATAATTTTTTGTGCCTATGCCAATGGCCATTCTCACATCTAACCCAGATATGCCTTTTATCAATGCTTTGATACAAAACACGAAGCGCAAAGTTTCTCGCGGGTTTTTGATTTCCAGCTGAAAGCTATCTCCACGGAATATTTCCCAGTGGGTGTATTCGTCACCTACACTTTGAAACAGCGTTTTTAAGGGGTTTAGCCAAAGCGCTGGACTTTTTTGTCTGCGCGATGCAACGATATCACCAGTTATTATACCTACCATTTGATTATCGGCTTTAAAGACGATAATCAAATTTATCGCTTTTATTGACGATACCAAAATATAATTATCGCCTTAAAACACGATAATTGCTATTATCGTCTTAAAACACGATAATCTTGATTATCGTTTAAATAGACGATATACCAAGAGGAAATATCGGCAATTTGTTGCCTAATTGTTATGAATAAGAAGCGTTATCACAATATTTTCCTTGTCTTTCCAATCCCACTGGGCGGTGGAGTGGCTGCGTTAATGCACATCATACATCACGTTTTGGTAGAGCCGAGGGCTATCATTTTCAGAATTTCACGGCACATATTTACAAAACCGGTGTCAGTTTCTATGGCCACTGATAATAAATCATCGATTTTGCCAAAACCACTTCCAGAAGCTGTAAGGTGAATTGTACTGCCGTTTTGTAGGGAATCAATTTTTCTGAAGCCTTTCTATGCGCCACCAGCTGCTTTAATGCCAAGGAACTCTTTCATTTTGCTGTGTTTCAAGTGTTATGCAAAACAAAAAGAGCTAATGGAAAAGCCAAGATCAAAATAGTACGAACCAAAAAGAGCTATTTTGACATTTATTTACCGGTTGAAAACCCTAGCTTTTTGCCGGTGATAATGCCGGCATTGCCATTTTCGAAAATTTTCTGCGCCAGACTCACCTCATGGACAGCCTCAAAAGGAGGGGTAACCAAGTCGAATTGAAGCGCGTAAAGCATACTGGTTTCAACCAGGGCACACAGTTTTTCTTCGTCGAGTTCTTGATTGGCAAAATCACCGAATAAAAAGCCGAGTTGTTTTTTGCCTTCTACAAAAAAGTGGTTTTCATAGTTAACAAATACCCGCCCGATGAGGTGACCTACATCATTTAGGCGGTTGTATTTATAACTGTCTGACAGGAAGTTGTAGATGTCTATTTTACCGCAAAAAGCGCGGTTCGGGTCATGTTGGACGTAAGGTGTTTGATGAATAAAGTGCTTGTGGTCAAACGAAAACACATTACTATGCATGTTAAATACCAGCGTATCCCCAGAGAATTTTAGCTCGCACTCGAATAAACTGCGGTCGTTAAAACGTATTTCTACATCCGGATTAGCGATGGCCATGCGGCCATCTAAATCGACTTGGATTTTTTGCAGCAATTCTTTCAGCTGCTCAAAGCGCATCAGCGTATTGCGATATATAGCTTGTTTTAAGCCCGATTTGTGCTGTAGCAGCTCATAAATCTGTTCTCTTTTTTCACTCATTTTAATAGGCTTTAGCAAATAATACCCTTTGGGTGGAAGGTTGACCTGACAAAATGCACTTTCCTGCTTCTATTGTATTGTTCAAAGGAATACAACGGATAGTGGCTTTGGTCATTTCTTTGATTTTAGTCTCCGTTTCCGGCGTGCCATCCCAATGTGCAGCGATGAAGCCACCTTTATTATCAAGCAAGTCCACAAACTCTTCCCAGTTGTCGGCTTTGTGGGTCATCTCCCTGCGGTAATCTACGGCTTTCTGAAAAATGTTTAGCTGGATTTTTTCGAGCAAATGCAGGACTTTATCACCAATGTCGGTGGTTTGCAGGCTTTCTTTCTCACGGGTGTCGCGGCGAACCACCTCTACTGTGCCGTTTTCGAGATCGCGCATTCCCATAGCAATGCGCACAGGTACACCTTTCAGCTCATATTCGGCAAATTTCCAACCTGGACGGGCTTTTTCGTCATGGTCGAATTTTACCCGTATGCCTTTGGCTTCGAGTTCTTTTTTTAGTTTTTCACCGGCAGCATTCAGCTGAGCTACACTTTCTTCGCCTTTGTAAATGGGTACAATAACAGCTTGGATAGGCGCTAATTTCGGCGGAATCACGAGGCCGTCATCGTCGCTATGGGCCATAACCAGTGCACCCATCAGACGGGTAGAGACGCCCCAGCTGGTAGCCCAAACGAAGTCGCGGCCACCTTCAGCATTGGCGAATTGTACGTCAAAAGCTTTCGCGAAATTCTGCCCTAAAAAGTGTGAAGTACCTGCCTGCAGTGCCTTACCGTCTTGCATCAATGCTTCGATGCAATAGGTGTCAATGGCACCGGCAAAACGTTCGTTGGCAGTTTTTACGCCTTTGATGACCGGCACACCCATCCATTCCTCGGCGAAAGTGGCGTACACCTCCAACATTTTACGCGTTTCTTCGATAGCTTCCTCGGCGGTAGCATGGGCGGTATGACCTTCTTGCCAAAGAAATTCAGTTGTCCGTAAAAATAGCCGGGTGCGCATCTCCCACCGCACCACATTTGCCCACTGGTTGATGAGTAACGGCAGGTCACGGTAGCTTTGAATCCAGTCGCGGTAGGTATTCCAGATGATTGTTTCTGAGGTAGGCCGGACAATGAGCTCCTCCTCTAGTTTGGCATCGGGATCGACTACAATACCACCTTCGCCATCGTTTTTTAGGCGATAGTGAGTTACCACTGCGCATTCTTTTGCGAAACCCTCCACGTGGGCGGCTTCTTTATTAAAAAACGACTTGGGGATGAATAAAGGAAAATAAGCATTGCTGTGCCCCGTATCTTTAAACATCTGGTCGAGGGCACGCTGCATATTTTCCCAGATGGCATAACCATAGGGTTTAATCACCATACAGCCGCGCACAGCTGAATAATCGGCAAGGCCGGCTTTGATTACAAGGTCGTTATACCACTGAGAATAGTCCTGACTGCGTGGCGTGATTTCTTTGGCCATGAATTTTTTTAAGTTTTGGAATGGATATTGTCGTATAAAGTTTTGTCACCCGCGAACAAAGATAGCCACATTCAACGTTATGGTTAAAGCAGATCAACTAAAGAGGAGGATATCATGAAAAATTGGCCCATTGCAAGCATACTGATCGCATTACTCGTCCTTTCGGCCTGTAATCCGACCAGCCGCTTCGCACAACAGCGATACGACGACGACCTCTATTACGTATCGAGTGGTGAAGCCGCCCTACGCACTGATGCTGCGCAGGCACAACGCCCTACAGCCAAACGTCCCACTTCTACCTTTGAAGAATACCAAAGCGGACGTACCTACGACGAACAATACGCCAACGAAGAATACGATCAGAATTACGATCAAAATTACGATCAAAATAGCGATCGCTACAATGAACGGGATTACAGCCGTAATCTCGACCGGTACAACGACCCAATGTGGTATGACCCTTCTTTTGGAATGGGTTTGGGTATGGGCAACAGCCCGACCATGGGCGGCTATTGGGGCATGCGCAGTTATATGTTGTTTAACCCTTATTTTCCTCCTTTTTGGTCGATGCGCCCGGGTTGGGATCTCTCTTTTGGTTTCGGTGGCGGCGGTTTCGGTATGGGTTTCGGCGGTGGCGGTTTCGGTATGGGTTTCGGCAACCCTTGGATGGGTGGCTTCTACGATCCTTTTTATAGCCCCTTCTACAATCCATGGAACAACCCTTGGAACGGCGGCGGTTGGGGAGGAGCAGGCGACTGGGGCACATCTTCCGGACCGGCCATTCCACGTCAACCTGTACGAAATAACCGAATAGGCAGCGCTACTCCGCCGCGTCCACGTTCAGTATTCACTACGCCACGCAGCACTACGGCAAATCAAGCACCTAACTCAAGGATTAGTCCTACAGGCAGAAATGAAGGCACGCCAGCATCCCGCCAGCCAAATAATCGGGTGAATCCAGGCCAAACGCAACCAAGTCGGCAGCCGGAAAATACGCCTGGTCGTCAACCTAGCAATCGGGTAAACCCGGGGCAAACGCCGCCAAGACGTCAGCCTTCTAATGCGCCACCAACACGTGTAAATCCGAGTAGGAAACCAGACAGCCGGGGTGGTTTCAATCGACCAAGCACACCAAGCACACCTAGCAGGCCAAGTACAACTCCTTCCACCCCACCATCGCGGGGCAGTTCGCCTGGCTATACGCCACCCAGTAGGGGAGGTGGTAGCAGTGGCACCACACCTTCGGGTGGTGGAAGTCGACCATCTGGTGGCGGTGGTAGCAGACCAAGGTAAAATTGCAACGTATGAAACGGATAATAATAATCGCAGGGCTTCTACTGTTCGGTACAGGCCGAGTACAAGCCCAAAATGAAATAGATCTACTCAATCTGGCGCTCAACCGCCACAGTCCGAGTGCACGTATGGCTGCAATGGGTGGTGCATTTAACGCTCTTGGTGCCGATGCAGGCGCATTAACACTGAACCCCGCTGGTTTAGGGAGCTTCCGGCGCTCGTCGGTGACCTTGACACCCGGTCTGAATTTTACAGCTAGCAATGGGAGTTATCTCAGTAGCGCCGACAACGACCAAGCCGTAGGCGGGTATATTGGTCAGCTCGGTTACGTTTATAGTCAAGATTTAAGTAAACGGTATGGTGGCGGCTCATCTACATGGAAATATGTGAACTATGGCTTTACCATAAATCGCACAAATAATTTCCTGAATAACCAACGGTACAAAGGGGTGAATACCGACCACAGTTTGGTGGATTTATTTGTGCAAGAAGCCAATTCCGACCCTAACGTTTTTCGGCCGGACGACTATCCTTTTACTGCTGCTTTGGCAAACATTACGGGATTAATATATCCGAGTGTACCCGGTAACAACTCCAGCGTTTTTATGGGCATCGTGCCCAATGCAGGAGTTGAACAAAGTGGCCGTTTGCGCACCCGGGGAGCTACCAATGAATATTCTTTTTCGGTGGGTGCAAATTATAATAATATGCTCTTTTTGGGAGGTTCTGTTGGCTTAGTTTCGACCACCTACTCGCTGGTAAACAACTATACCGAGCGCGACCACATGGACACCATCTTTGATTTTAAGAATTTCACCTACCAACAATCGCAGTTTGTAAATGCCGACGGAGCCGTAATTAAACTCGGCGCTATTTTACAGCCGGTGGAATGGTTGCGCTTGGGCTTATCCTACGAATCGCCGACTTGGTATACTGTGAGTGACGACTACCAAACAAAAATTGATGCGAACTACGATTCTGTGCCGGTTTTCTCCACGGCTGCATCGCCTTTATTTACCCCATTTACCTATAGGTACAACAAGCCCGGCCGTATCACTGCAGGTATGGCTTTTCTCTTTGGCGCTACTGCTTCACTTTCGATTGATTACGATTACATCAACTACAGCAATATGAAAGTTGAAGCGTTGAATGACGTTTTTGCTGAACAATGGGCCGCCAATCTCAATAATACGGTGCGGTCGACCTTTAAAAGTACCAGCAATGTCCGCATCGGGGGTGAGTATATTTATGGCCCCATGGCATTTCGCGCAGGCTTCGCCTATTGGGGCAGCCCGTATCAGAAAGGTGTAAATACCGGAGGTGCTGATTACAGTCGACTCGATTATACCGCCGGCGCAGGCATCAAATTAGGTAAAGTTGGCGTGGACCTTTCCGTGGTTCACAACCGTACCAAGGGGTACTGGCTGCCGTATTATATCGACGGTCGGACTACCTACGACGTGCAATTCCGCAACTACCAAACCATGGTCCAAGCTACTATGTCCTTTAGGCTCGATTAAAGCTCCAGTTCCAAGTTCAACCGGGCATTTTTGAGTTCGGCGAGGGTTTTGAAATCTTTCTTTTTTTCGGCCAGAATAATGCCTTTATCGTAGGTGCTTAGGGCATTTTTTATATCATTGCATGCCGTATATAAGCTGGCCAGTTGATAATATACAGCGAGGTAATCTGCGTCTATTTCCAATGTTTTGTGCAGCCAGCTGATGGAATCGAGGAAAGCTTCGGATTTCCGGTATTCCATGGCGAGGGCATAACAGCTAAAGGCATCGGCACCTTGCTGTTGTATAAGCTTGAACAATTGCGTAATCCTGGGGTTATCTTTTGCTGACGACATTGGTTTTTGTCTTAACTTTGTATTCTTATTTTCAACAGCGAAATTAACTTTTTCGAGTATATATGAAGATTCTTGTCTGTATCAGCAACGTGCCCGACACGACGACGAAGATCACCTTTACGCCCGACAATAAAGCCTTCAACAAGGCCGGCGTACAATACATCATTAATCCGTACGACGAATTGGCCCTTACCAAGGCCCTTGAGTTGAACGAAGCTGCGGGTGGCGGCACAGTGACCGTTATTCATGTGGGTGCGGTTGATACCGAAGCCAATCTCCGCAAAGCCCTTGCCGTAGGTGCAGATGATGCTGTACGCATTGACGCAGAACCGACCGATGCTTTTTTTGTGGCCAATGAAATTGCTACATATGCCAAGGACAAAGGTTTTGACATTGTTTTCACTGGCCGAGAGTCGATTGATTACAACGGTGGTCAGGTGGGCGGCATGGTTGCAGAGCTTTTGGATTTGCCCATGGTGAATGTGATTAACAGCATCACTTTGGCAGGTAGTACTGCTACAATTGAGCGTGATATTGATGGTGGCCGAGAAGTGGTACATGTAGATACTCCGTTCGTTGTAAGTGCACAAAAGGAGCTCACAGAACCGCGTATCCCGAATATGCGGGGTATTATGATGGCACGCAGTAAACCTTTGCAGGTAATTGCCCCATCGGCCACAGAAAAACGCACTGAAATTAGTCAGTATCAGGCGCCACAGGCCAAGGCCGGTTGCAAATTCATCGACGCCAACGATGCAGAATCGCTCATTCAACTCCTCCACAACGAAGCCAAAGTCATTTGATATGTCAGTACTTGTATTTGCAGAAAATAGCGGTGGTCAATTCAAAAAAGCCACCTTCGAAGCCGTTAGTTATGCTGCAGCTGTTGCCGCATTAAGTGGCAGCGAGCTTACAGCCATTGTGCTAGGTACCATCGCTGGTGATGCCCTCTCGGCTTTGGGTACTTATGGTGCCGACAAAGTGATTCACATTAGCGATGCCAGCCTCAACACGTTCGAAGCGCATGCTACTGCCAAAGCCATAGCTGCTGCTGCGGAAGCTGCCGGTGCCAAAACCGTCGTTATCTCCAACAACTATTCAGGCAAGGCCTTGGCGCCGCGCTTAAGTGTTAAATTAAAAGCTGCCCTAGCAACAGGTGCAGTAGCTGTACCTACTGCTGATGGCAATAGTCTTACAGTGCGTCGTACGGTATTTTCCAACAAAGGTTTTGCCGATCTCACGTTAAACAGTGACCACAAAATTATTTCCCTCACACCCAACAGCCACAAACTGGTGGAACTCAACAAAGCTGGTACCCTCAGCACATTACCGAATCCGGTAGTTGCAGCTGATTTTAAAGCAAAAACTGTCGAGCTAAAGAAGGTAAGTGGTAAAATTCCATTGACCGAAGCCGAGTTGGTAGTTTCGGCAGGCAGAGGAATGAAAGGCCCTGAAAACTGGGGTATGATTGAAGAGATGGCTGAATTGCTTGGTGCAGCAACCGCATGTTCTAAGCCTGTATCTGATTTGCATTGGCGCGGTCACGAAGAACACGTTGGTCAGACGGGTATCACCATCAAACCTAATCTATACATAGCAATCGGCATATCCGGTGCCATTCAGCACTTGGCTGGCGTGAGCGGCAGCAAGGTAATTGTAGCCATCAATACAGATAAAGAAGCGCCGTTTTTCAAAATTGCCGACTACGGTATTGTAGGTGACGCCCTTGAAATAGTACCTAAACTCAACGCGGCTATAAGTAAATTTAAGGCTGCCAACTAAGGTGGCCTTCCTTTCATCTTGCAGCCCGTGGCATGAAAAAAATTGAGCTCGAAGTAATCGCCCTTTCCGAAAGTTCGGCCGCCGGCAATACTTTCGCCATTATTTTGGGCGAAAAAAACGGCAATCGTCGACTCCCTGTCATTATAGGGTCGTTCGAAGCTCAGGCCATTGCTATCGAGCTTGAAAAAATGAAGTCGGTGCGGCCGCTTACTCACGATTTATTTAAAACACTTTCGGATGCCTTCGACATTAGGCTAGAGGAAGTGATAATAGCAGAGCTGAAAGAAGGCATATTTTTCGCTCGATTGATGTGCCGCAGTCACGATGAACTTCGCGAAATTGATGCACGCACCAGCGATGCCATTGCATTGGCGCTGCGTTTTAATTGCCCTGTGTATACGTATGAACCTATACTCGAAAGTGGAGGTGTGGTGATGGAACAGGACGGGCAGATTGCTGGTATGGTAATTCCTTCTTCTGCGTCGACTGAGCCCGTTGTTGCGAAATCGAGCTGGTCGGGTAAAAATATGGATGAGCTCGAGAAACTGCTCGCCGAAGCCTTGCATAACGAGGATTACGAAAAGGCGGCGAAAATTAGGGATGAGATTGATAAACGCAAAAGCTCCTGAAGTCGGAAATTTCCCTATTTTTCGCCTCCAACCCGTTCAACAACTGGTTTTTTAACGACTACAACCTATGATGCAAATCTTGAATGGCCTGTTGGGCATTGTTGCCATTGTTGCGATTTTATTTTTGCTATCCACGAGCCGTAAAAACATCAATTGGCACACCATAGGTATGGCGCTGGCCTTGCAGCTCAGCTTTGCTTTTCTGGTGATTAAGGTAGGCGTAGTGAAATCGGCCTTTCAGTTTTTGTCGGGATTTTTTGTGCGCTTGCTCTCATTTACCCAGGCGGGGTCCGAATTTCTCTTCGGCTCGTTGATTACTAATATCGATTCCTTCGGTTTTATCTTTGTTTTTCAGGTGTTGCCTACCATTCTCTTTTTTGCAGCGCTGACTTCGGCTTTGTACTATTTCGGGATACTGCAGAAGGTAGTTTTTGCTTTTGCTTGGGTGATGAACCGTTTGATGCGATTGTCGGGAGCGGAGAGTTTGGCCGCCTCAGCGAATATTTTTTTGGGACAAACCGAAGCACCCTTGCTCATCCGGCCTTATATCGAGCGTATGACCAAATCGGAAATCATGGCACTCATGACGGGTGGTATGGCCACCATTGCCGGCGGGGTGTTAGCGGCGTATATTGGCTTTTTAGGGGGTACGGATCCGGTGCAACAGCAGCTGTTTGCCACTCATTTGTTATCGGCATCTATCATGGCCGCGCCGGGGAGTTTGCTCGCCGCTAAACTATTGGTCCCCGAAACCGAACCTTTTGACAAAGAGCTCAAGGTGAACAAAGAAAATATCGGTTCTAATGTGCTTGAAGCCATCTCTAACGGTACCTCCGACGGACTAAAGCTGGCGGTGAATGTGGGTGCGATGTTGCTTGTATTTACTGCGCTTATGGCCATGATGAATTTCATTTTCAAATCAGTCGGTGAATTGACGGGTATAAACGATATTATCGTGAGTGCCACTTCGGGTAAATACGAAGGACTGACTTTACAATACATACTTGGCAATGTGTTTGCGCCTATTTCGTGGCTCATCGGAGTGAGGGGAGATGACGTGCTGTTGATTGGTCAGCTGCTGGGAGAGAAGACCGTTCTAAACGAATTTTTCGCTTATTCTACGCTGGCTGGCATGCGTGAAGCTGCTGCTTTTTCCGATCCGCGGTCGATAGTTATCGCTACCTATGCCTTGTGTGGTTTCGCCAATTTTGCATCCATCGGCATACAGATTGGCGGGATAGGCTCGTTGGCTCCTAGCAAACGCGCTCAACTTTCATCCTTAGGTATACGGGCATTGATAGGCGGTACAGCGGCCTGCCTGTTGAATGGTGCTATTGCTGGTATGCTTATATAATATGTTGGCCGATTCAGTTTTTTTGAACATCTTGGAATAAATGCAAACCCCTATTATGAAAAAAATATACGTATTACTCTGTTTTAGTCTGCTCTTGACATTACCAGCCTTAGCCCAAAAAAGCTGGAGTGCAGCTCAAGCCGATAAAAAATGCGAGCTAGTGGTACATTATCTCGACAACTTCCCTTTTGCCTATACCAATGAAAGTGGCGAGCTTACTGGTATCGAAATTGATATTATTGGGCAGTTCAGTAGCTGGCTTAAAAAAGTCAAGGGTTTCACCGATGTTCAGGTGGTTTATTTGCCTTACACCGATTTTGCAAAGGTTTACGAAGACACACGGGCTGCAAGTGGTGCCCATATTGGTCTGGCTTCGGTTACCATCACCAAAGAAAGACAGCAAGAAGTGAGTTTTTCGGCGCCGTATCTTAAAAATATTTCTCTCCTCATCTCTAATACCGAAATTCCGTCCTTGCGTGAATACGACGATATCTCCAAAACCTTCGCCGAAATGACGGCTGTGGTGAACCGGGGCACTATACTCGAAAAGCAGTTGATGGATATCAAGAAGAAGCATTATCCCAATATGCGGGTAACCTATGCCGATAGGCCTGCTGATGTGGTGAAGCTGGTTGCGGAGAGTAAATCGAAATATTACGGCTATGTAGACTTGCTCACCTACTGGGCTTATCTAAAACAACAACCTGCCAATCTCAAAATTCACCGTGTCGCTACCATCGACGCACAACGTTTTGCTTTTATGTTGCCTAAAAACAGCGATTGGAAGCTGGCTTTTGCAGAATTTTTCGAATCGGGTTTTGGCTTCACGGCCACCGAAGCGTATGCCGACATACTGGAAAAGCACTTGGGGTATGAAGTGCTTAAATCGGTAGAATTGTACTGAACCTATTCCAGCGCTATGAATTACGGGCTGTCTCTTCACGGAGGCAGCCTTTTTTCGTTTGAAAGTATTCAGTCCGTTGCGTTACGGCAAAACAGTTCGTTACGCACTTTCGACCGTTCGCACCTATAATCCGACGCTTCTGGGCAAATGAATAGTTTGGTGGTGCAACCTAATGCAACTTTATATCGTCAAACCCATACAGACCCAACAAAACCCTATTATGAAAACACTACTTCGATTGATTTTTGTGCTGAGTTTCAGCCTACTTGCAACTAGCCCCCTTTATGCTGGAGGTGACGAAAAAAACAGCATCAGCCAACAGGAAATGGCCATCCAAAAAATGTGGAAACAGCTGAACCGCAGCATCCGCCTCGAAACAGCTTTTTGCATCCCTGGCCTTGATGTAAGGGTAGAAGCCCAATTTCTGGTGAAAGACGATGGCACGATTGAGGTGCTCGAAATTACAGGTGCCGAAGCTGAACTTAGCTCGAGTCTCAAACGCCAGCTCCAAGCCTTGCAGCTTACGGATCCATTTTGGATCGCGAATCAAACCTATATCGTGCCCATTCATTTACGTTACCGTTAAAACCCACACCCAACTATTCCTTTCGAAAGGCCGTTTCTTCCCAGAAATGGCTTTTTTCGTATAAAAATAGCTTCTCCTAAAAAGTGCTTTCTCCCTTGCGTTGTGATGCGTAGGTTTAATTTATGAACCGCCTCTTTTTCGCCTTGCTGTTTTTGCCTTGTTTGGTTGGCGCCCAAAGTGATCCGTTGTCCTACGTAAATCCCTTTATCGGCACAGGCGGTCACGGACACACCTATCCGGGAGCCACAGCGCCTTTTGGCATGGTGCAGTTGAGCCCCGACACTCGCTTAGACGGCTGGGACGGCTGTTCAGCTTATCATTATGACGACAGTATCCTCTATGGTTTTTCGCATACCCACCTCAGCGGCACCGGTGTAAGTGATTATGGTGATTTATTGCTCATGCCGGCGCTGAAAGGACCGGACACGACCAGCGACTACCCTTATAAAGCTATTTTTAGTCATGCTGATGAGGTAGCGGAACCGGGTTGGTACCAGGTTCAGCTCAAAAACAACATCACTGTTTCACTGACTGCAACCACTTTTTCGGGTTTTCACCGCTACGCCTATCCTGCATCCGATACCCAGTGGGTGGTTTTGCGTTTTGATCACCGCGACCGTACGATTTCGGCAGTTTTGAAAGCTACCGGCAAACGTACTTTGGTGGGACACCGCCACAGCAAGGCTTGGGCTGAAAATCAAAAGCTCTTTTTTTATCTTGAATTTGACGCAGATGTAGCCCTGTTTGATGCACAGGGGCAGCCCTTTCAGGGCGGAGATCCAGGTAAAGAAATCTGGTTTCGGCTCATTGGGAGGCAAAAAGTTGAAGTGAAAATGAGTTTGTCGGGTGTTGATGAGGCTGGTGCTATGCTTAACCATGGTCAAACGGCTTTTAAGTTCGGTGCTGCCTTGGCCAACACCCAACAAGACTGGCGCAAAGAATTGGGGAAAATTAAGGTAGAAGGCGATATTACTCAGCTCCGCAAGTTTTACACCGCCCTTTACCATACCCAAATTGTACCGAATCGTTTTAGTGATGCCGACGGCTGGTACCGTGGGCTCGACGGAAAACTATACGAAGGCCGCTCGCATACCCAATACACTGTTTTTTCATTGTGGGATACCTACCGCGCAGCACACCCATTATATACGCTCATCGACGAGGCAAGAACCCAAGATTATTTGCAGAGTTTTTTGAAGATGTATGAACAAGCCGGGCATTTGCCGGTGTGGGAGTTGGCTGGTAATGAAACATGGTGTATGATAGGCTACCACAGCGCCTCGGTAATTGCCGATGCGGTACTTAAGGGATTGGTAGATACTACGCTTGCCCGAAAATTGCTCGTGGCCATGACCAAAACCGCCGATGCCAATCGGTATGGTTTGGAGATTTACCGCCAAAAAGGATACCTCGAAATCACCGATGAACCGGAGTCTGTTTCTAAAACGCTGGAGTACGCTTATAACGACTGGTGCGTAAGTGTGGTGGCCAATTGGCTGGGTGAAACCGAAATTGCGCGTACGTATAGCTATCGAAGTCGGTCCTGGGTGAATATGCTCGATCCAGAAAGTGGTTTGATGCGCCCCCGTGCAAACGGTGGTTTTGTGACACCCTTCGATCCAAAGGAGGTGAACAGCCATTTTACAGAAGCCAACAGCTGGCAATACAGCTTTTATGTACCCCATGATATTGTGGGCTATAAGGGTATGTTGGGTGAAGCCCGGATGAAACGGCTGCTGGATAGCCTCTTTCGTGAAAACCCAAACACGACTGGGCGAAATCAAGCCGATATAACTGGTTTAATTGGGCAATATGCCCATGGCAACGAGCCGAGTCACCATATGGCCTATCTCTATCACAACCTGGGCTTGCCACACAGCAGTCAAGAATTGGTTGATGCTATACTCGACACCCTGTATCATGATGCTCCTGATGGGCTGAGCGGCAACGAGGATTGTGGACAGATGAGCGCATGGTTGGTGATGAGTAGTCTGGGTATTTATTCTATCGCTCCAGGCAATCCAAATTATGCGCTCCTAGCTCCCGCTTTTCCGGAGGCGGTACTCCAGCTCGAAACGGGTAAAACCTTTAGCTTTCGCAAAAAAGGAATAGGTAGATATGTACAAACTGTAAGTCTGAACGGCCGCAATTGGCCCAATAACTACCTGCCGCACGACAGCATTCGCCAAGGAGGTGTGATTGCATTTGTTATGGGGCCTAAACCATCCACTTGGGGTAGGGCGCCCAACGAGCGGTGGACGTCTAGCAGCACTCAACTGTTGTTGCCCGCGCCCGTTATTTCGGCCAAAACAATGAGTTTTTACGACAGCCTGGTGGTGCAATGGTCGGTTTTGCCCGGTATGCAAATCCGGTATACCCTCGACGGAAGCGATCCTGCTCAAGGTATAGTGGCCAAGACCAATCAATTGATCCTCAAAGAAACCACCCGCATCCGGATGGTACAGCTGTTGCCAACGGCAGATGCGGACAACTATGCTTTCAAAAGTGATGAAAGCGAAGCGGTATTTAATCGTTTGCCCCGCCGCATAAAATTGAGCTGGTCGCCAGCACCCAAGGCCGAATACCAGGCAGGGGGTCCGCTTACGCTGGTAGATGGCTTATTTGGTGATACCGAATGGCGCAAAGGCCGTTGGGTAGGCTGGGAAGGTAAGGATGTAGAGTTGTTGTTGGATTTTGGGAGCCCACAGGAGATAAAGGCCGTGTATGGTAGTTTTGTGCAAGACAGTAAACCGTGGATTGTATTCCCAAAAGCCATGGAGGTTTACGGCAGTAGTGACGGCAAAAGTTACCAATTGCTCTTTAGTAGCACCGAAAAGGTTGATGCCTTGAATGAAGCTGTTCAAATCCACCAGCTCGGGCAAAAGCTCGCCGCGCCAGTGCAGCTTCGGTATCTTAAAATCAAGATAGTGCATTACGGGCAGCTACCGCGGCAACATCTGGGTCATCCGAATGCAGCGTATATATTTATGGATGAGGTAGTGGTACAGTAGGCTATGACGAAAGACGTATTTAGATTGGCACGCAGTTTCAAGGTTTTTTCATTCAAAGGCAAAAAACAGGCTGTTTAATGCTGCTGCACAGGAATAAATTGCACTTGTACACCACAACTATCGCAAAGTGATAAGGCGCCAGCTACACCCGCGCCTCTTTCCCAAGTAGCTGCCCGACTTGAATAGCGAATCCAGCGCAAGTGATGGGAGAGACGATTGCATTTGGCACAGGGCTGTTGCCGTCTGAACTTGAGGGAGTCGAGGGGGACGTCGAGACATGAATCTACATCCTCTGCCGGGAAAGCGCCGTGATAAACGATTTCTTCCGTTGCCTCGGGCTGAGAGATGACCTTGAATAGGTCTAGTAATTCTGGACTAATTTGAGAAGCCAGGTGTTCCATACGGGTTTAGTTTCAGTGAAATGAAACTAAGCATAGCGAACGGGAACCTATTGATAAGTTATTCACATCTTTCGATTCAAAAGTTCAAATTAAACATTAGCCCGCTACGAGATATCGTTCGTGCGGGGATCAGTATGCTTTGAGATGAATTGTTAGTTTAGCGTGCTAAGGTTGTCTCTTTGTCTCTTCCTAGATAAGGTTGACAGTTTAATGGTTTAAAACTGTAGTTGGTTGACGATATAATATAAGGACGTTTTTTGGTTAGCACTTTTCTTTTTCCATCGATTAACAGCTGGGTGATTTCCTTCATTTATGCGTTAGGGAGCTTTGCGGTTAGCGCTGGTTTAGCCGTTTAAACATCAAAAAACCACGATTGAATGTAAAATAAATGAGCGTCTAACTTCTTCGCATTTTGGGGTTTGAATTTTACTTAGTTTGTGATAGCTTTGCGGTCTCGTTGAAAGACGTCATAAATCTAGCTTCTATGCCCAATATTGGTAAAATCGCCCAGATCATCGGTCCAGTAATCGACGTATCCTTTGAAGGCGGTTCAGAACTCCCCAAGATTTACAATGCCTTGTACGTAATCCGTCAAGACGGTCAGAAAATCGTACTCGAGTGTCAGCAACATCTCGGCGAAGACAGCGTGCGCACCATTGCCATGGATGCAACCGAAGGTCTTGTACGTGGAATGGATGTTACCGACACCGGCAGAACTATCGAAATGCCAATTGGCACACAGATCAAAGGCCGCCTCTTTAATGTGGTTGGTGAGCCAATCGACGGTCTGAGACCGATGGACGGCAGCCGTGGTATGTCAATCCACCGGGAAGCCCCACGTTTTGAAGATCTCACTACTTCAGCCGAAATACTGTACACTGGCATCAAAGTAATCGACTTGATTGAGCCTTATGTAAAAGGTGGTAAAATCGGTTTATTTGGTGGTGCGGGTGTGGGTAAAACCGTGTTGATCATGGAATTAATCAATAACATCGCCAAAGGATACGACGGTATGTCGGTTTTTGCCGGTGTAGGTGAGCGTACCCGAGAAGGAAATGACCTTCTCCGTGAAATGATTGAATCGAATGTAGTTCGTTACGGCGACGCCTTCGTACATGATATGGAAGCAGGCAAGTGGTCGATGGATAAAGTGGACTACGAGGCCCTGCAAGAAAGCCGCATTGCCCTAGTTTTTGGTCAGATGAATGAGCCGCCTGGTGCCCGTGCCCGTGTAGCACTTTCGGGTTTGACTATGGCCGAGCACTTGCGTGATGGCGAAGAGGGTGACACCAACGGTCGCGACATCCTATTTTTTATCGACAATATCTTCCGCTTTACTCAGGCTGGTTCTGAGGTATCGGCCCTTTTGGGACGTATGCCATCGGCTGTGGGTTACCAACCTACGCTTGCAACTGAGATGGGATTGATGCAGGAGCGTATTACTTCTACCAAACGAGGTTCGATCACTTCTGTACAGGCCGTTTACGTTCCTGCGGATGACTTGACCGACCCGGCACCAGCGACTACTTTTAGTCACTTGGACGCAACAACCGTATTAAATCGTAAAATTTCTGAGCTCGGTATTTATCCAGCTGTGGATCCTTTGGATTCTACATCTCGTATTTTGAGCCGCGAAATTTTAGGAGATGCCCATTACGATTGTGCTATGCGTGTGAAAAGTATCCTTCAGCGTTATAAAGAGCTTCAAGATATCATCGCTATCCTTGGTATGGATGAGTTGAGCGAAGAAGACAAATTAATCGTACTTCGCGCTCGTCGTGTACAGCGTTTCTTGTCACAGCCTTTCCACGTGGCAGAGCAGTTCACCGGCTTAAAAGGTGTATTGGTCCCTATCGAAGACACTATTCGTGGCTTTACTATGATTATGGACGGTGAGGTAGATGAGTACCCAGAAGCAGCGTTTAACCTAAAAGGTAACATCGAAGATGTTATCGAAGCCGGTAAAAAAATGCTGGCTGGTCAGAACTAATTCTACGCCATGCATCTCGAAATTTTAACACCCGATCGTAAGATTTTTTCCGGTGAGGTAATCTCGGTAAAAGTGCCTGGTGCCAAAGGACAATTCGAAATCCTGAAAAACCACGCGCCACTCATCAGTGCACTCGAGCTGCGAGGCCAAGTGCGGGTGATTACTGCAACCAACAAAACCGAATACTTCGATACGAAGGGCGGGGTAGTGGAGGTTTTGAAAGACCAAATCATTATACTCACCGAAGCTTAAAAAATGCCCGCTAAAGCGGGCATTTTTTTTGCGCACAATTTTAAGTATTTCGCGGCTAGTATTGGGATTACGCCGTTGTGGATTTATGGAGAGTGCCGATAATAGTAATAGGGGGCTTCGATTGGAGCTAAATGAAAAAACGCCTTAACGTTTTGAAAATGGCATTTATTCCGAATATGTTGCCGTTTTAGGATTTCTATTTTGGGAAGTCATTACAAGACTGAGAATCAACGATTAAGCATGCGTTAAAACACGGAGAGTTTTTTGAATATAATGCGGAATTTTTGCAATTTTAGGCAACTATACTTGCTTTGAATGTTGCGTTATATTGCGTTTGCCTTTCTTTTACTCACTGCCTTGAGTTGCCGAAAAAGCACCCAACGTCTCGTGCCCGGCAATCAGGTGCCGTACTATGATGGCGTACCGACGGTATTGGTCGAAAATTATGTCAACCGCCTCTTTATCGACCTGATAGGTCGGGAGCCAGTTGACAGCGAAATGGTGGAAGCGGTACAATTTCTACGGGCGCGCAGTTTGGCCGTGGAGGCACGCGATTCGCTGGTACGCCGACTGATGTTCAACCCTGTACCAGCCGCTGGCGATTCGAGCTACCAATACTTTTACTTTCAGCGTTTTTATGAACTCATGAAAATCCGCTTAATAGAAGGGGCCTCCGATGGCTATATTTCAAGTGAAATCAGTATTATTTACAGTGGCTATATCGTCGATTCCTTAAATGGAGATACCGCTTCGATGGCGCGAAGACGCGTGGAAATGAATAAGTTTCAGCGGATACTCGACTGTCAATTGCAGTTGCGTTATGGCGAGATTACCATCGATTCGGTTTGTCAGCGGTTGGTAAACAACAACATCTACGACTTCATCAATATGAATTCGTTCAATTTTATCAATGCAACTTTCGATAATCTGTTCTACCGCTACCCAAGCGCCAGTGAATTCGATCGGGCATATGCCATGGTTGATGCTGGCACGGCGGCGAGTTTGTTCGGGGTGACGGGTACCAATAAAACTGAATATATCGATATCATCATCCGTCAACGGGAGTTGTACCAAGGGCTTATTGTATGGTGTTATCAAACGCTGATGGCCCGAGAGCCGAATACCTCAGAGGTATACAGTTTATTGCAACCGTTTGTAAGCACCCGTAATGTACAGGATGTTCAACGTAAAATTTTAGTGACCGATGAATATGCGAATTTCCGCTAGTCAACTGCTTTTTGCAACGCTGCTATTTTTGGTGTTGGGCAGCGCCTGCCGCCGGGATGAATACCTCATTTACGATGTGGATCCCATTGGTGTGACCGGTTTAAATACAGGCAAAAACAAGCTCAAAACCAATTCGCAATATATTAGCATACTCTACGCTAACCTTTTTCAGAAGGCCCTTTCGGCCAACCAGCTAGTTGAAATTAATAATTTAATTGAGTCGATAGGCGACAAACAGTTGGCCCATGAAATCATTGTGAGCAATTTGATGAATCGCAACGACGTGCGTATTCCTAGCATGCAGGAGATGCGCGCTGATGTGGATGGATTTATCAATGAAACCTATAAACGGTTTCTGGTACGCGAACCTACTGAGTCGGAACGAAGCTGGTTTAGGAACTTTATACAAACAAATACTTTTGTGAGTCCCGAAATCGTCTACCTCTCTTTTGCCCTTTGCGACGAATACCAATTCTACTAAAATGACCATGAACCGCAGAAATTTTATTAAAAAATTGGGTACGGCCACGGCTGCGGCAATGGTATTGCCGTACATTTTGCCAACGGGTCGTCTGTTTGCTGCAACGGGCAGTCAGCTTGCTCCACATGTAGTTTTTGTGATGTTTGCAGGAGGCGTACGGCAGCAGGAGTCGGTTTTACAACGCTACTTGGCCGATAGTCAGCAGTTCTCCTCAGAAGGCAATATCATGAGTAATATGCTGAATGGAGCTGCACCCGCACTCAAAGTTGCCTATGGTACCGATCCAGGCGTAGGTCCGCGGGGGAGTATACCTATCCCACCTATCTTGGGTCAGACCTTGCAAAGTCAGGGTTTGTTGTTTCCCGAGTTACGTGCCACCACAGCCGGTCACTATAGTGGTTACAATACCCTACTAACAGGCAATACCGGTACCACCCAGGGTTTGCGGCAAAAACCTATTTACCCAACTATTTTTGAATATCTCCGCCGCCATGCCGGCACACCCGCCAGTAAGGTATGGTTTGTAGGCAATACGATAGGGAACAGTTTGCCGCTGCTCAATTACAGCGACCATGCCGACTATGGTGTAGCTTATGGCGCCAATTTTCTGGCTCCAAACCTCACTTTTGGTTCTTCCGGCATCACACATCTCTCCAACGCCAAGGTGTATCATCCCGAAGAGGAGATGGCGCCTATGCTGCAGATGAAGTATTTCTTGAATAACAGCTACAACAGCGGAGGTGGTGTGATACTCCCAAACATCGGCAATACCGATGCAGAAAAGCAGGAAATAAAAGATTTTGTCCGCGATACTTTTTCCAAAGTGCAAACGAACCAAGTTGCCTTCCCGCCTATTAACGACAATGGTGATTTACGCAATGTGGGATTTGCTTGCGAAGTAATCCGTCGTTTCCGGCCAACTTTAACGGTTGTGAATTTATCGTCGGTAGATGGCTGTCATAGTAATTTTACGGGTTATTTGCGCAGTCTGCATCGTGCCGACCATGCCGTTGGCTACCTATGGAACTTCATACAGACTCAGGTGCCAGATATGGCAGGCGAAACGGTAATACTGGTCTCGCCGGAGCATGGCCGTAACCTTAACCCTAACCCCATACTCGACGAAAACGATTGGGCTGCCTATGACCACAGTGATGCCAATTCGTTGCGTACATTCTCGCTGATGGCGGGCAAAGGGGTGCCTTCCAACCTGATTCGTGGCTCAGAAGCCAATCCTTTGGGCAGTTCGATGGACCACGTATTGACCATGGCCGAAATTCTAGGTATCAAATCACAAGTGCAAATGAGCGGGTTACTCGCCCCGGGTACTCAATCTTTATTCGACAGGATATGAAGCGCTTTGCCTTATTTCTTTTTCTGCTTGGCGTAGTATCCTTTTCTGCTTGTCGAAAAAACAATAGTCCTGCCAATCCCTTTGTCGATCCTGCATTACTTCGCCCGCCAGTAACGGGTGATACAGTAAATTTTGGACCCTACGATTTTGCTGGTTTACACCGCGATATCTTCAAACCTACCTGCTCAAATAGCGGCTGCCACGATGGTACTTTTGAACCGGATTTCCGAACCATCGAAAGCAGTTATAATACCTTGGTATACCAACCCATTATCAAAAATAATCCGGCAGGGAGCTACGACTACCGGGTGGTGCCGGGTGATGCAGGTGCGTCGGTTTTGATGAACCGTTTAACCGTGGATATTGACGGTCTTTCGGGTATTATGCCACTGGCTACCGATCCAAATTCTACTTGGCCGGCCAACAAACAAGCCTATACAGAACGTATTCAGGGCTGGATTAACCAAGGGGCTAAAGATGTTTTTGGTAATCCGCCGGTTTCGGGCCCTGGTCAACCTAAAATTGGACGGCCTTGATGCGCTATTTTCTCTTGCTGGCGTTGTTACTGCTCATTTTTGGGTGTAAGAAGGCCACTATTGTAAAAAAGGGGGCAATTCCATTGATTGCTGTTGTCTCGACCGATCCAGTGAGCATTTTACAGTTTGAAGAAGCCGTTGCCTTGGTATTACGTTACGAAGATGGCGATGGTGACTTAGGTCATCCCAATCCTGACACCTTGTTGTTGGAAGTACGTGATGCCCGTTTGTTGTTTCCCGACTATTATTTTGTGCCACCTTTGGCGCCCGAGGGTAGTGAAGTCCCTATTGAGGGAGAGCTCGAATTTCGCTTGAATGGCACCTTTTTATTCGGTAATGGCGCTAGCGAACAAACCACCTACAGCATCCGCATGCGTGATCGGAAGGGGAACTGGAGTAATACCGTTATCACACCCACAATTACCATACGCCGAAATTGATGCGTAGGCTGTTGTTTGTTTGGGTCGTGCTGCTCTGCAGCCGGGGGGCAGTGGCACAGCCTACGTATACCATGGCCAATCAAACGGTGAATGATTGTCGGGCATTTTTTGAAGATACGGGTAACAATCCTATCGCACCGGGCAATTATGGAAACAACGAAAACTTCATTTTTCGTATCATCAATCCTCAGGCCACCCAGATTATATTCACCTTTTCGACTTTCTGCCTCGAAATAGGGAGCGATACCCTGTTTTTTTATGACGGCCCAAACATTAACAGCCCCTTAATCGGTGCTTTTTCGGGTATTATCAGGCCTCCGGCTATTGTTGCTTTGAGTGGTGCGTTAACGATACGTTTTGTCTCTGATTTAAGCATTACCTGCACCGGTTGGGAAGCGTATTGGACCACCATAGTACCGCCACCTATACCCCCTGATATGAGCGTGATTACCGCGAGCTGTAATACGAATACCATTCAAATTCAGCTCGACACATTGGTACATTGCGATTCGGTATATGCCTCCGCTTTTGTCTTGGCAGGTGGACAGGGGCAAGTCGTCACGGCGGCACAGGCCCTTAATTGTGTGGGAGATAGTACGAGCAATATTCGGTTGACGGTTGATTTACCTTTTACGAGTTGTGGGAATTATAACTTGATATGGAATTTTAATGTGCTGGATGTCTGCGACAGTCTCTACACTTTTTTGCTAAACGGTGGTTTTAGTATAACCGATTGCCCAATTACGGCCCTACTGACCGCCAACGACGACAGTCTGTGTGTAGATGAGTGTTTTCTACTTACTGCAGCTGGCGACGGCGGGGATTGTAATTATACCTATACTTGGTTGGCTGGCACCCCAGGTTTAAATGGCCCTGGCCCGCATTTGATTTGTTTGAATAGCACGACCACTTTTACGGTGGTGGTCGATGATGGTTCACCTACCCCGCCTGACACGGCTTCGATTACCATATTGGTAACTACTCCACCATTTGCTGGTAACGATACACTGGTATGTGATCAGTCTGCTGCTTTTGATTTATCGCCCTTGGCCAATCCACCGGGCGGCGTCTTTTTTGGTCCAGGAATTACTGCAGCAGCAGTGGGCACCTTTAATCCGGGACTAGCAGGGCCTGGTATTCATCAAGTATTTTATTCATTTAATGGTTGTCCAGATACTCTAGTGATTACCGTTGCTGGTGTTACACCCGGACTTACACTGGCTAGTTGCCCAGGTGCAAATCCCATTCAACTAACAGGTAACACCCCGCCTGGTGGTACTTGGTCAGGTCCGAATGTAACGCCGGGTGGCTTGTACACTCCGCCACCCGCTGCCGGTGTAGATACCTTATACTACAATTTCGCAAATTGCAGTCTGCCTCGACTGATATTTGTCGATTCCATTGCTATGATCAAGGTGGATACGACCTGCCAATCAGGTGGGATTGACACCTTACAAGCAACACCACGGGGTGGTTTGTGGTCGGGGCCAGGTATCATCGATAACAATGCCGGCACTTTTGCGCCTTATCTAACCACCGCTGGCAATCATCTGCTCATATACACCATCAACGGTTGTGTAGATACGTTGCGCATGCATATCCGGGCGATGGAAGCGGGTAACAACCTAACCATTTGCCCCTTATCGCCACCGTTTAATGTGCCTTCGGGCATTCCGGCAGGTGGCTGGTGGTTTGGGCCGGGTATTACCGATTCAATTGCAGGAACTTTTAATCCAGGTGTAAATGGTACAGGCAATTCAAGTATACGGCTGTTTTACCGCACGGATGAATGCCAAGATTCGATAACTGTTTTTCTTACCCGTACCAATATTGCACCTGATACATTGCGGAGATGTATAACGGGTGGTAACCTATCATTGGCGCAAGGAAACACTGGTCGTGTCCCGAACGGCGGTGTTTGGTCGGGGTCAGGTGTTAATCCTGTTGGAAATGGCACTTTTCAACCGGCGGTGGCAGGTACTGGCTTTCATCGTTTGTTCTATACCGCTGCGGGTTGTGCAGATAGCATGGTGGTTTTTGTCTCGCCATTACCCGTGGCACCAGTCGATACAGTTGTTTGTATTAATCAGGGGAATTTGATTTTTACGGGAACACCGTCGGGCGGAACATGGTTTGGCCCAGGCATATTGTCTGTTTCAGGAGGACTGTTTAACACCGGTACTGCGGGTATAGGTAACCACCGACTTTATTACACCACAGCAGCCGGATGCGTTGATTCGATGCAAGTTCAAGTGAATTCACTTCCAGTACCTTCGTTCAACAATAGCAATACTATTTATTGCCATATCGACAGTCTATTTCTCCTGAATTTGACTCCTGTAGGAGGTATTTTGAGTGGTCCGGGCTGTATTGGTGGCAGTTTCAACCCAGTTTTAGCAGGAATGGGGCTACATCAGCTCATTTATAGCGCGGGTTTAGGCCTTTGTGAGCGTTTTGATACCTTGTTGGTTCAGGTACGCGACAGTCTGCGTATTCAAGCCTCTGGCTCATCCGATACCCTCTGTTATGGTGATACGGTACTGCTACGCGTGACTAAAACAGGTGGTTTGTTGGGTGCAATTAGCAGCTGGGCAAATCTGGGCAATGGAGATAGTATTTATTTTGTGCCTACGGTTTCAGGCTGGCACCCGGTGGTGGTGAGTGATGGCTGTAGTACACCCCAAACCGACTCTGTATTTGTTTATGTGCATTCTCAAATTGTGTATACGCTGAGCCAGGAGTTGGAGAATTGTTATGATTCCCTGGGTACCTATCGTATCCAATATGCGCCTGGATCAGCTTACCGAACCCAGTGGTATACCTTGCCTAACAGTTTTGGTGATACCCTTTTTGCCAAACAAGGCAGCTATGCCGTGCGTATTACCGATACACTGACGGGCTGTTATTTGCTTGACACCATTGTAATGCAGTCATTTCCTGTTATTTCGGCCAATTTCACTACCAATCCTAACCAGCGCTGTTACGACCTGGCTAGTTCAACCCTCACCTTTATCGACTTGAGCGTTGGTGGGAGCAGTGGCAACTGGGATTTTGGCGATGGAATAAACGAAGCTTACGTTTTTGGGCAATACCCAACGCATACTTTTGCCGATACCGGGCGATTTGTGGTGGAGCTGGTAATTTTTAGCGCCGACGGTTGTCGCTCGGTTCACCGTCAAGTGATTTGCGTACAGGTGGAGCCAAAAATTTATGTGCCAACAGCTTTTACACCGAATGGAGACGGACTCAATGAGTTTTTTAAGGTCGAATCCATTGGCATACGGAACTTCCGAATTGAGTTATACAACCGTTGGGGCGAGCGAGTGTTCCAAGCCGCTGATAAGACTTTTTTATGGGATGGCCGCTATAAGGGTGAATTGGTAGAGTCAGGTGTTTATCCCTTCGTTATTATTTATACCGACTACCTCAGCAGCTTGCCGAAATCACAAAAAGGAGTGTTGCATTTGCTGCGCTAAAAATTGATCGGTAAGGAGCCTTCCAGCAAAAGATTGGGGTCTATTATGGGTAAAAGAAATCCCGAAAAGCTTGTGACCTGATACCTTGCCCATAAAACACCACGTGCTGTGGAATAGGTTATTGAAGCCACCGCATTGCCAAGTGCCTTGCTTACGTGTACTGACCCATCTGCTGACTTCTCAATAAGTTCAGCGCGATTTTCGATATCAAACTGAAACATTAGTTTGTATTTAACTTTGTCAAATTTTTTTTCTTTTTTCTCGCAATCAAATCAATTTCAATTGAAATAGGAATTGATTGTTCGTCTGCGCCTGGTTTAAAATTTACAGTCATATTAAACTTGTCGGCTGTGTCATGTGCGGTGCCAACATGACTTATTTGTCCTGAAATAAGTTTGTAGTCCACTTAATGGATTTTTTCAGGCTTGAGCAACATTTGGAGTACTTGAAATTTCTTTAGCATTCAAATTTGACCATTTCACACGACGAAGTGCTGCGTTTATTGGTTGACGGATATGTTTAACTGGACCGCTACTACTTATTCTAATAAGTTCAACTTCGGCAGCGGTTTCGAGCTAGACTATGGTTTTAAGCGTTAGATTATGAAGTCCGTTTAATTATTTATTTCGGCGGGCGATTTACCAAGCGTATTGGCCAACTCTTTTTGAGATATGTTTTTCTCTCGCAACAACTCTTCGATTCTAGCATATAACGGACTATTTTTTTTGAAAAACTGTTTGCTCGCATCTGGTATAGACGAGCCAATTGTGTCAAAAAAAGTATCGTCAATCATTTGTTTATGTTAATGAGGTTGTTGTACAATAGGTCACAATTTTCATTGTCAATTTGTATAGAGCCTCTTTTTATGTCTCTCTCAAATGCAAGCTCAAATTGATTAGCGAAATTAAAGTGGTGCCCAACGCCTTCACATTCCTGAGCACTTCTGGCATTTTTTACACCTCCATTGCATAAGATGACAATTTGGTCGCTTACCCTGATACAATAGAGCCGTAACATATAATTTGAAGCTTTATTTATTGCCTGTATGTTTGGGAGCAAGGCATGGCCTATTTTTCATTCCTAAAAAGTCATTCTTCTGTCCTTTTTGCCTTGCCGATTCGTTCATTCAGCCATTCGTATACGTCTTGAGCCCATTCTTTAGTTTCTGGGTCTTTCATATGCTTCTCAAAGAATAGTTGCATTTCAGTTTTTACATTCAATTGACTATCTGCTTCGACCGGAACAGAATAGTAGGTGGCTTTGGGTCGAATCGCAACTTTAACCAAGTGAACGAACCGATAAAACAAGTGTGAAAGAAGTAAGAATATTAACTTATAAATTAATTTCTTTTCGTTCAACCCACTCCTAACGTAATGTTATTTCCTGAGACTTAATACTTCTTCCATCAACCAGTCAATGCCTTGTGCCTCAACTGTTTTATTTTTGGCAGGATACAGACGGATTTCCAAATGGTTGTTGTGCTTATCGCTGCTGATGCTCTCTAAAACCAATAATTCACTATTTATCCAACGACTGAACAACTTGTTAAACCAACTGGGTTTGCAATAATGTAGCAGGTAACGTTGGTGTTGTTCAACACCTTCTTCAGCTTTGAAAAGTTTCCAGCTCTCGGCCCTGAAGCAAACAAATCCCAAGGATTGACAGCGTGTTTTTAAAGCATCTAATACGTAGGCGAGCTCAGTGCTATGTTGCAGCGGGAGGGCGTTAAAGCAGATGCGTGCATTTTGTTGCCGCCTGAAAACCTGACAGCTCGCTACATCGTCAAAAAAGGTGCCTTCGTAGCTTTCGCGTAAAGCCAATAAGACTTTAATGCCGTCTTTTTGTTGCCAGATGTAAAATGCCCGCCTGTAATCGAGGCTGCGTGACAAGACCTCTTTCCGGAGTATACCGGAACTTAAGCGAAGCTCTTCGCTTAATTTAGGGTCGAAATAACGCGCGATTCTCATGGGAAAGCAACAAAGTTAGCGGCTACTTGTTTCACATGAGCGACTAAAATAGCGTTCGGCATGTATTTTTGTGCTGCGGCAAGTCAGCAGTCGTTTATAAGTGTATGAAATTAACTTTTTTTGGAGCAACGCGCCAAGTTACCGGCAGCATGTATTTGCTCGAACTCGATGACGATTATCGTATTTTGATCGACTGTGGTTTTGATTTGCAAAACGGGCGACGATTTGACCCGAGTCCAGAGGGCATTTTTCCTTTCGATCCAACAACGATAAATGTGGTGCTGCTTACCCATGCCCATGTCGACCATTCTGGCAATATTCCTAACCTATTTAAGGCCGGGTTTGAAGGACAAGTGATTTGTACACTGCCCACCTACTATTTGTCGGCCTTGTTGCTGCGCGACAGTGCCAATCTCAACCAAAAACGTTTGAATACGACTGGCAAAAACCGGCGGGGTAAAAAATTCAGGGTTGCGGAATTGATTGAAAAAACGCAGCTGTATTTCGAAGGTCACGTGACCGAAGCACTCGACAAGTTTTTTCCTATCGCCTACCAAAAACGCTTCAAGCTTCGTCCGGGAGTACACATAACGTTGAATCAAGCGGGTCATTTGTTAGGTGCCGCCAATATCATTGTGGAAGCAGAAACAGCCGGCGAAACCAAAAAAATCTGTTTTTCAGGAGATGTGGGCCGTAAAAATTATCCTATGTTGCCTGATCCTGTCCCCATTCCGCCAGTGGATTATCTGATATGTGAGAGCACCTACGGCGGTCGTTTGCATAAAGAAGCGGGTAGCGCGGGGGAAGTTTTGCTCGATGTCATCGATCGTGCCTGCATCAAAAAAATTGGAAAATTGCTTATACCAGCCTTTTCAGTAGGGCGCACTCAAGCTTTATTATACGAACTCCATAAACTGAGCATAGCTGGCAAACTCCCAAAAATCCCAATTTATGTAGATAGCCCTATGGCGCTTGAAAGTATACAGATTTATCAGGAAATGGTGAGATACACCAATGCCGAAGCCCGCGAATTGTCGAGTAGTGAGGAGGATTTGTTCAGCTTCGACCAGCTCGAGTATGTTAAACGGATTAGCGACAGCAAAGCCCTCAGCAATCATTTTGAGTCGGCCATCATTATCTCTGCCTCTGGCATGCTTGAAGGAGGGCGTATCCAAACCCATCTTAAAACCCAGCTCCAAAATCCCAATGCTACCGTGCTATTCATCGGTTATGTAGCAGATGGTACTTTGGGCCGCACCTTGATAGACGGTGCGAAAGCAGTTACTGTGGACGGCAAGCGGGTGGAGGTGAATGCCAAACTGGAGGCCAACGACATTTTTAGTGGTCATGCCGATGAAGCCGGTTTACTTGATTTTGTAGGTGGTCAAAAGCCCACCGAGCTGCGCAAAATATTCTTGGTGCATGGCGAATTGGAAAGTATGCACGCTTTCAAAAGCAAACTAGAAGAAAAGGGGTATGCGGTAGAAATGCCACTAAAAGGGCAACGGTTCGAATTATAGGTCGCCGCGGCTTATCTTTGCCCTCGGTTATTCAAAATATGTTTATGAAAAAGATTTTCTTTTTATTGTTCCTCGCTGCGGTAGCCGTGGCTTGTGGTCAGGATAAAGCCAAAATTAAAGCGATGGAAGAAGAATCCATTGCCTTGCACGATGAGGTTATGCCAGAAATGGGCACGATCATCGAGCTAAAAGGAATGCTCAAAGCCCGCATGGCTGCCTTGGACACAGCTGGAATTTCCGCCATCGACACCACTGCCGCGCCCGTGCCCAACGCGTTAGAAATTGTATACACCGCCTTGGAATCGTCTGAAGAAGCCATGAAAGGTTGGATGCACAGCTATGAAGCACCAGATTATAAAAAATCTTTGGAGGAGCTCGAGCCGGTTGTAACCAAACAACTCAACGACATAAAAGTGGTGCATGCTGCCATGAAAAAGAGCATAGCCGATGCGCAGGCTGCTCTGGCTCAGTAGTTTTTTCGGACTCGCCTTTAGCGGTTGCACCGACCAGCCCAAAGCAACCCGCTTGCCGGTATTGGGGCCCATGGAACTCAGTGCCAGCACCAGCGGAGGCTATGATACGACCTTTTTCGACTACCCAGATTATGTTTGGTTGGATCAGGATAGTTTGGTGTTTACACCAGATAGCCTAGAAAATCAGGTTTTTTTGGTCGACTTTTTCTTCAGTAGCTGCCCGAGTATTTGTATCGACATGCAACGTGAACTCAAAAGGGTATATGCCGCTTTTGGCGAGCGACCAGATTTCCGTTTGGTGAGTCATACCATCGATCCAGACTATGATCGGCCCTTCAGATTAAAAAGTTATGCAATCAATAGCGGGGTAAACAACCGCAACTGGCTGTTTATCGTCGGTCCCGCGGATGAAGTGTACCAAGTGGCACAAAAAGCCTATCTCTCCTTGGCAGCGGTAGATAGCACTGCGCCGGGTGGTTTTTTGCACAGTGGCACTTTCATTTTATTAGATACCAACAAACGCATCCGTGGGGTATATGATGGCACATCTGCTGCAGATGTTGACCGATTGTTGCGGGAGTTGCCGTTGTTGTTGGGGGAATAGATTGCTTTTTGCCCATCTCGACTGTATACTTCGGCACCTCGGTATGCGCTCGATGCTCGAAGCAAAGGAGAAAAAGGATCTCGACAAGCTCCGCCCTCGGCCAAACAAATTATCCTAAGAACCGGTGCCTGAGGTTCACGAAGGCAGCGGTTCAACAGCGTTTTGACCCTTACTCGGCCCTCGGCCAAACAAATTATCCTAAAAACCGGTGCCTGAGGTTCACGAAGGCAGCGGTTCAACAGCGTTTTGACCC
>JBDNIH010000189.1:0-1028 GCA_041688385.1 Bacteroidia bacterium | reverse complement strand
CGCATCTACGGTGGCCTGAGCTTCAAAGAAATCTCAGAGGTAACAGCTGTAAGCATCAATACCTCGCTGGGCCGCATGCGTTACGCGCTGGGCAATCTGCGGAAGTTGATTGATAAGTATCATATTACGCTGTAGTGGGTGGTTATGTAGGAGTTGATTCTAAGAAGAATATTGGCCTTGCAGAGGTGATTTTGTGTCCTGAGTAGATTTCGTTGTCCATAGTCGGTGGTCCAGGTCTGGTTTTCGGGTGGGTTTTAGCTTTGCAGAGTTGATTTTGCCGCTTGGGGTATGGCTTTCGTTGTCTATAGTCCATGGTTCATAGCCGGTTTTTAGGAGAATATTGGGATGGCAGGGGTAATTTTGCAGCTTAGGAGGAGGCTTTTGTCCATAGTACATGGACTATTTATGGACCTATCTGCTTTTTCGCCAACTATTGACGCCTGCAGAGCAATAGACCATCGACTCCCGAAGGGCAACCCGACCGTCGACCAGCGCAAAGCGACCCATGAAACACATACGCTTCTTCCAGCGCAGATTTGATGCATGGAATAATTTTTCCCCTACACACTAAGCCGGCAGCTAGGTCGTTTGTAACTCAAATCTACGCTATGACCCCAGCCTCTACACACGACTTACTCTTGCTGCATCTCACCAACGAACTCGCCCCCGCCGAGCGGAATGCCTTTGAGCATGTCCTCATCAGCGACCAAGAACTCCAGCAAGACTACCGCGATTTCGCGGCCATCCTCCAAACGCTCGACCAACCCCTGCAATTTTCCCCTAAGGAAAGTACCATTCGGCTGTTGTTAGATTATGCGAAGGCGTAAAGAAAAGATTCTTGAATTAATTTTGCTATTTAATTAGTTGCATGGAGCCAATGGCTCCGAACTATAGTTTAATTAATGTTTTGTTACTCGGCGAAGTGGAGCGAGAATAGCGCTTAAATTAACTACGTTGACACCTTGCCATATGCGCGCATCAGATGTCGTATTTATTTACTTTAGAAGAAGATTTACAGTGCTTCCTGT
>JBDNIH010000188.1:0-2722 GCA_041688385.1 Bacteroidia bacterium | reverse complement strand
GTACCGGGATAAAAACGGGTGCCTTTCAGCTTCATATTTTCCAGCGCATTGGTGAGTTGGTACTCCCCTTTGTCGCGGATGTCGTTGTCGAGCAGGTATTGCAACTCCTTTTTCAGGTAGTCGCCCTCCCGGAAATAATAAATGCCGATAATGGCGAGGTCGCTAATAAATTCTGGCGGTTTTTCGTAGAAGTCGCTGATGTGGCCATCGGCGGCAATTTTCACCACACCAAATGGGCGGGGGTCTTCTACTTTACTCACCCAAATAATACCCTCATGGCTGGTATCGAGGGTAAAGTCGGCTTTAAATAAGGTATCGGCAAATGCCACAACCACCTTGCCTTCGAGGGCCGATTGGGCGCAAAGAATAGCGTGGGCAGTTCCTAGGGCTTCTTCTTGATAATGTATGGTACCTACCGCGCCCTGTGCAGCTGCGATGGCCTTTAAGTTGTCTTCAACAGCTTTGCCAAAAGAAGGCGCAATGATAAAGGCTACCTCATCTACCGGCTCGCCACAAACCTTAACGATATCTTCCACCAAACGGCGTACAATAGGTTTACCCGCAATAGGGACAAGCGGTTTAGGTACAGTAAGGGTATGAGGCCGCATACGTTTGCCAAGACCGGCCATAGGGACAATAATCTTCATAACAGGGGTTTATTGTTAGAAGGGCCTAAGTTACGGATTTGAAAGGCTTCTCCCGCCATATACCAAACATCACATACGCCATACACAAAACAACCCGAACCAACCATACCCAATAGCCGGTATGACCAGCCAAAAGATAAAGCTCCACACCCACCAAAAGCAGGGCCAAGCCAATATAACTACCCAGGCGGCCCAAGGCATACGGCACGGGATAATGTTGCTGACCATATAGGTAACTCAGCACGACCATAGCCGCATAAACCACCAAAGTAGTCCATGCAGAGCCATAATAGCCAAAGTGCGGGATAAGCAATACGTTTAGAACGATAGTAAGCACGGCGCCAAATAACGAAAACCACATGCCGTAGCGGGTTTTGTCGGCGAGTTTGTACCACACCGACTGATTATAATAAATCCCCAGCATCAAATTGGCCAACAACAAAATAGGTACAACACCTAAACCCTCGTGGTAAGCGTCGCCAAGAAAGGCTTTGAAGATATCCATAAAAAGTACCACGCCGACCATGATCAAGCCACCCGTAAGCACAAAATAATTCATAATACGAGCGTAGAGCCGTTCGGCCCCAAGCTGTTTGGCGTGTTGGAAGAAAAAAGGCTCCGCGCCTGTCCGGAAAGCCTGGGTGAACAGACTCATAAGCATGGCCAATTTATACACCGCCCCATACACCCCTACCTGATATAAATTTTCATTTACCGTTCCGGGAAGCAGGTACTTAAGCAATATCCGATCGAAGGTTTCATTCACCATCCCCGCCAAACCAGCTGGCAGCAAGGGCAGGCCATAAATAAACATCTCCCGCCACAACTTCGGATCAAAATGCCCCCGAAAGCGTGGAAAACCCGGCACCAACAGCAGCAATGTCACGCCATTCGCAATCAAATTCGACAAAAAGATATATCCCACACCCAAGCCCGGCTGGTAGAGCGCGTCAACCAAAGCCAAAGCTTGTCCTGTCTCGGCCCAATGTGGGAGCAGCAGTAAAAAAAAGAGATTCAAGCCTACATTCAGGCCAATATTAATGAGTTTATAGGAGACAAAGCGTAGGGGTTTTTGTTGTTGCCGCAAACGTGCAAATGGAATTACGGCCAAGGCATCTAAGCCCAAAATGAGGGCAAACCACACCACATACTCCTGGTGTTCGGGATACCGCAGCGCTGCCGCTATGGGGTTGGCACCAGCGATAAGCAAAGCCGTAAAGACCAGGCTACTCACCGTCAACGACCAAAAAGCAGTTGCATAGGCTGCAGCGCTTTTTTCGTTGGCCCGCCGGAAATAGGCGGTTTCCATCCCATAGGTAAATACGACATTCAGAAATGCCACCAGCGCATATAAGTCGGTTACCACCCCATATTCTTCGGGTAAAAACAGCCGGGTATACAGGGGCACCAGCAAATAATTCAAAGTCCGGCCGATAATGGTACTCAGTCCATAGGCGGCGGTTTGAGAGGCTAAAGCGCGTAGATTACTCAAATGGGGTAAACGGGTTTTCTGGTGCTAAAGTTAAAGGTTATACGGTTATAAGGTCACGCTTGCGTGCGATGCTCCTTAAGCGGGGTCATACGGTAGTCTGGTGGTGGTTTTCTAAAAAAAGATGCCCGTTTCCTGCAACAAAAGGCAATAGGTATTCGTGTTAGCGAGACCAGTGCGTAGTCATGCACGAATTTTAATCCCTACCTATACTTTTAAGGCGAAAGGACTGGAAATCGCTGCAAACTTTATCTTTGACGCAGCTTCTGTTTGAAAAGTCTATGCAAGTCCATAAAAATTTTGACCTCCGTCACCACAACAGTTTTGGTTTAGCTGCAAAATGTGCCTATTTCGTTCGTATCGATGATGCCACCGAAATACCGCAGGCGCTAGATATGGCCACCCACCTCGGCAAACCAATGCTCGTGCTAGGTGGCGGCAGCAATATGCTTTTTACCCGCGATTTTGAGGGTACCGTGCTGCAAATGGCCATACCGGGCATCGAAATTGAAAGCGAAACAGCAGCAGAAGTAATTGTAAACGTTGGTGCGGGTGTTAATTGGCATGAATTGGTGTTGTGGGCAGT
>JBDNIH010000187.1:0-6545 GCA_041688385.1 Bacteroidia bacterium | reverse complement strand
GTTAGATTATCCAAATCTCCACGCTGCGCGGGTGCTCTTGGTTGAAGATAATCACATCAATATTATGTTTGCGAGTCGTCTTTTAAAGATGTGGGGGGCAGAATATGAAGTGGCTGAAAACGGACACGAAGCCGTAGAGTTATTAAAGCACAAAAATTTTCAGCTGATTTTACTGGATATACAAATGCCAATCATGAATGGCTTTGAATTAATTGAGAAAATCCGAAACAACGAAATTCGGCCAGAAATTCAGGGGATTCCTGTGATAGCGCTCACAGCCGATGCTTTTGATGAAACCAAGTCGCGCGCAAAAGCCCTAGGCTTTAACGACTTTATCACCAAGCCTATTAAAAGTGGAGATCTTTATCAGAAAATAAGTCGATTACTGGTTTGATGCAGTCTCCTACAAACGTTTTGCCAAGCTTAAGCCGACAAAATAAAGGAGTTTAAGCCAGTTGTTTCGATTATTTATTCCAAACCAAAGGCCAGTGCTTCATCAGCCGATGTTACAAAAAACTACAGTTCACTCAATGAAAACCGATCTTTTACACGTGCACCTTTGTCTGTCTGTTGAAGACTAATACATTCCACAATTGGATCGTGTTCTAGATAAATGAGCCAATCTTCGGCAAGGGCCATTCCCAGTATTCTGCCTTTTTCTTCGAGCGTTTGTAACGGGCGCATATCGTATGCCATCACGTAGGGCAACGGTATATGTCCAGAGGAAGGGGTCAAATCAGCAGCGTAAAGTATTTTCCGGTTTTGATATGGGATAAGAGGAAGCATCATGCCTTCGGTGTGACCATAAACATGGAGCACCTCCAAGCCAGCAACCAATTCTCCGGGTTTTACTAATTTGACATGTCCACTTTCATAAATTGGAAGTATGTTATCCTTTAAGAAGGAGGCTTTTTCACGAGCGTTTGGGTGAGGGTAGGCCCAATTAAATTGCTCTTCACCTATCCAATAATGAGCATTAGGAAAGCTGAGTTCAAAGCCACTTCGATCGGCTTTCCATTTTACACTACCTCCACAATGGTCGAAATGTAAGTGGGTAAGCACTACATCGGTGATATCATTGGCATGATAGCCGAGTTTTTTTAACGAATTGTCCAGCGTATCGGCGCCATGGAGGTAATAATGGCCCATGAACTTTTCATCCTGCTTATTGCCCATACCGTTGTCGATGAGGATAAGGCGTTGGCCATCTTCGATGAGTAAACAACGCATGGCCCAACTACACATATTGTTTTCATCGGGTGGGTTCAACTTCTGCCACATCGATTTAGGAACAACGCCGAACATGGCGCCACCGTCGAGTTTAAATAAGCCAGTATCGATTGTATGGAGTTTCATCTTACAAAATAGGGGTTAAATAGCTAAACTAAAAAGTAGTTAAGGGTGCAAATCGAACAAACGGGTCATGTCACGACTATCGGTTTGGTGACAACTGGTACATAAATTACCGCGGCTGTTCAGCGTGATCAGCGCTGTTCCACTACTTTCAAATTCTCCCCAAACCCATCCAAAAGCTTGTTGTGGGTGTAGCGTGTCTTTGTACATCACAGCGAGATATGCTAAAGTGCTGGTGTCACTTTCAAAAAGCTCTTTAACAATTAAACTGCCTCGTGGAAACACCCCGTTCACGGGTAGTCGACCGCTATCCGAAAGCACCGTTGCTGCTAAGGCGTTATAGCGAACCCGCATCCAAGGACTATGTGCGGATGCGTTGGCCGACATGCGCCTCCTAGCAGAATTTTGATACCAGTAAAAGGTTGTATCGTAAGTAGAAATGCGAAACAAATCAGCCTCGGTATTAATTATTGATAATGGCGGTATTACCGGAGGAATGGATGGTTCAGGAGTTTTTGTACAAGCCGTAGCCAATACTAGGAGTACGAAGAAACGTAGCATGCTGCAATAACGCAATTCAAAACATATGGATTGTAGGAATGGGGACAATTTCATGGTTTATTTTGCGCTGTAATTTGCAATTTTACAGCTTAAATTAATTCGCAGTGAACGTACACCTCATCGCCATTGGAGGCGCAGTTATGCACAACCTGGCCCTCGACCTCAAAGCGTTGGGACATCAGGTAAGTGGTTCAGATGACCAGATATTTGAGCCGTCCAAAAGTCGGTTAGCTGATGCTGGACTTCTTCCCACTGCTTGGGGATGGTTTCCGGATAAAATCCATGCTGGTCTCGATGTGGTTATACTCGGTATGCACGCCAGAGCAGATAATCTTGAATTGCTTAAAGCGCAGGCTTTAGGTTTGCGTATAATGTCTTTCCCGGAATTTGTATACGATCAATCTAAGGAGAAAAAACGACTGGTAGTAGCTGGTTCTCATGGCAAAACCACCATCACAGCTATGATTATGCATGTGTTGAAGTTTCATAAGATGGATTTTGATTATCTCGTCGGTTCACAGCTCGAAGGTTTTGATCGGATGGTTCGTATAACTAAGGATGCCCCAGTTATAGTTTTGGAGGGAGATGAATACCTGGCGTCGCCTTTAGATCCGCGTCCAAAATTTTTGCATTATCATGCCCATGCCGCTGTTATTAGCGGTATTGCCTGGGATCATATCAATGTTTTCCCAACCTACGCCAGTTATGTCGCCCAATTCGAAGCTTTGATGGATACCCTCGAAGATGGTGCTGTATTGGGTTATTTTGATGGCGATGCGGATTTGGTGGAGATAGCTGAAAAGCGGTCCGATCGTTTAAAACTGAAGCCTTATCATGCCGTGGATCATGTCATAGAAGAGGGGTATACTTTTTTGAAAACCTCACTTGGACTTATTCCTATACAGGTTTTCGGCAAACATAATATTGCCAATATTGCTGCTGCACGTATTCTCACCGAAGAAGCAGGCGTGAGCAAAGTAGATTTTTATACCGCGATTGCTTCCTTTAAAGGAACCGCCCGCCGATTGGAAAGCTGGCCAGCTAGAGTAAATTACCGTGTTTACCGTGATTTTGCCCACGCACCAAGTAAAGTGGCTGCAACAGTAGAAGCGGTAAGAACGCAACACGCCGATGAAAAACTCGTGGCATGTTTAGAATTACACACCTTCAGTAGCCTGACGAAGTCATTTTTGCCCAATTATGCGGGCAGTATGGATAGCCCCGACGTAGCCATCATTTATTATAATCCAGAAACCATTGCCCAGAAAAAATTGCCGGCCTTAGCTGAAGCTGAGGTCAAAGCTGCTTTCAAAAATAATAAACTTGAAGTGTTTACCGATAGTCAGAAGTTGTTGGAACGCTTAAGTCATTTGGCAGGAGATCCCGCTTGTTTTTTATTGATGAGTTCGGGCAACTACGACAACCTAGATCTTAAAAAACTTTTTGAATAAGCTTGTTTTGTGATTTTTGAAGTCCAAAAAAAGCTATTACTTATCTTTAGCCCATGCAACTTAATCTAAAACGCCCACTGGCATTTTTCGATCTCGAAACTACAGGTATCAACACAGCAACCGACCGTATAGTTGAGATTTCTGTCCTCAAAGCAATGCCGGATGGAACGAGTCAAATGCTTACCCAACGCATTAATCCGGAGATGAAAATTCCAGCAGAGGTGTCGAAAATTCACGGCATTTTTGATACGGATGTTACAGATATGCCTACTTTCCAGGACTTTGCCCCACAATTGAATGATTTTATGCGTGGCTGTGATTTCGCTGGTTACAACTCAAATCATTTCGATTTGCCCTTGCTGGTGGAAGAGTTTTTAAGGGTAGATGTTGATTTTGACTTGGAAGGCCGAAAATTTGTGGACATTCAAACCATCTTCCACAAAAATGAACCTCGTGATTTAAAAGCTGCTTTTCGGTTTTACTGCGGTAAAGAGCTGCTCAATGCGCACAGTGCCGAGGCAGATACAACGGCTACCTATGAAATTCTGATGAGTCAGTTGGACAGGTACGAAGAGTTAAAAAATGATGTTGAATTTTTACACCGCTACACCTCTCGGAACAACAAAACTGTCGACCTGGCAAATCGTATCGTTTACAACGATAAAGGAGTAGAAGTCTTCAATTTTGGCAAACACAAAGGTCGTTCGGTGGCTGATGTATTTGCGCAAGAGCCAGGCTACTATAACTGGATGATGGATGGTGATTTCCCACGTTATACTAAAAAAATTATTACCTCCATTCGCTTACGAGCGTTTAATAATAAATAAGCATGGGCAACTTCCAAGAAGATTTTGCTATAGCCATACAGGATAAACCTAATGCGCAAGCCGTAAAACAATCAACTTCAGGGGAACAACGTTCCGTAGCTTTTTATACGCTGGGATGTAAACTGAATTTTAGCGAAACCTCAGCTATCGGACGGACTTTTACGAAAAATGGCTTTCAGAAAGTAGAATTTAATGCTGGCGCAGATGTATATGTCATCAACACCTGCTCTGTTACCGACCATGCCGATCGCAAATGCCGCAAGGTGGTTCAGCAGGCCTTGAAGCACAATCCTGAGGCTTATGTGGCCATAATTGGCTGTTACGCCCAGCTTAAACCTCAAGAAATTGCGGGGATACCTGGCGTTGATATCGTTTTGGGAGCTGCCGAAAAGTTTAATTTGATTGAGCACTTAGGCGACTTCAAAAAGCAAAGTATAGCCAAGGTAGTTTCAGGGGATATTGAGGCAGCTAATCGTTTTGTATCTTCTTATTCGGCTGGTGACCGGACACGTTCTTTCTTAAAAGTGCAGGATGGCTGTAATTACAGCTGCACCTTTTGTACCATTCCTTTGGCACGCGGAAATAGCCGATCTACACCCATTGAATCAGTTGTGGCGAATGCCCGTGAAATTGCTGCCCAGGGTATAAAAGAAATAGTTTTAACTGGTGTCAACATCGGTGATTATGGGTTGGAAGCCAACGACCCTAAAAATCGTGTTTTTGGAAGCTTTTTAGATTTGATTAAGGCGCTAGATGAGGTAGAAGGAGTAGACCGCTTCCGTATTTCTAGTATAGAACCCAATTTACTTACGAATGAAATCATAGCGTTTGTAGCCCAAAGCAAACGTTTTGTGCCGCATTTTCACATTCCGTTGCAGTCCGGTTCGGATCGTGTGCTCAAACTTATGCAAAGACGTTATTTGAGTGATTTGTATGCCGACCGCGTGTCCACGATCAAAAAACACATGCCCCATGCTTGCATCGGCGTAGATGTCATCGTTGGATTCCCCGGCGAAAAGGATGCTGATTTTCTGGACACGTATAATTTCATAAACGAACTCGATATCAGCTATCTACACGTTTTTACCTATTCGGAGCGCGATAAAACCAAGGCCATCCGCATGGAAGGTCGCGTACCTAACGGTAAACGTTCTGAACGCAACCAAATGTTGCAGATTTTAAGCGAGAAAAAACGTCGGGCATTTTACACCCAACACCTGGGGGCTACCCGCACAGTGCTGTTCGAATACGAACAACGTGCGCGTGAAATGTACGGCTTCACAGATAACTATATCAAAGTACGCGCTACCTACGACCCGCTACGTACCAATGAATTGGTGGCCGTAAAGTTGGAAACTATCGACGAAAACGGTTTAGTATTAGTTGCCGACGCTGATTATCACTAGTTAACAATCAACTTTTGGTAGGACTGCTCGCTTCCGGTAGTCAACTGTAAAAGATAAATCCCTGATTGTAAATCTTCTGTAGTAAAGCTGAGCTGGTGTTGCCCAGGTAAATAACGCTTTCCTTTGAGTAAATATTTTACTCGTTTTCCGTTTAGGTCGAGCAGACTTATTTCAACATCACTGCTTTCACCCAACATATAGCTCAGCTTAACTTCGCCGGAGGTAGGATTAGGATATACAGGATACATTTTAGTTTTCATGCGCTGTATGACCAATTCGTTCGGGGTGCTGATGGCAATATTTTCATCTCCGGCTTGATAGGGCACGTACGAAAAATAAGTGAGATACATTTCGTCGGTGGTGCTTTCACCCCAGCTCACATTGACAGGTGGATTATTGGGGTTATAAGGGTTATTGAGGGTATTGTCAAAAGTAGCTTCAGCATAGATCCAACTGCCAACTGGAAGTTTTATTAAACGCGGGAAATGATAAAAGCCTTGCCAGTTAAAGTCCCATTCTGGAATATGAATTAGGTTTACGGTATCATTACCTGGTCGCACAGCGTATATTTTCCAGCTGCTACCAAGCAAATGCATATGTGGGAAAACACTCACCAACGAAATGGCTGCTGGCACCTGCAGTCGCCCTTTAAACGATCTTACGGTATTTGCAGGGATGATAAATGGCCCGTTGATCAGATTTAATGGAGAAAGTGGTGTTATAATTTCGTGCCTGCTTACCTGATTGTTATTATCAAAGAAGATATTTACACTACTTGAGTCTGATTCCGGGGTGGGATGGGGTGCATAGTGCATTTGTACCAGTAAATCAGCATTTCCGAAGAGCTTTTTGCCTATGTTCGAAGAGAAAAAACGAGGAGTGGTACCTGGCGCCCAACCGTACCAGGTATCTTCAACCGGCGTAAAGCCAAAGCCAGAAAAGGAGGT
>JBDNIH010000186.1:0-1793 GCA_041688385.1 Bacteroidia bacterium | reverse complement strand
GCTATCTCCTATTCCGATGATCAGGATAAGGTGCCTGTGCTACTCTCGAGATATTTTGATGCGGCTCATTTTATCATGATTTATCCGCAAGAGCCTAATTACCCTGCGGTAGCGGGTACGTTTCAAATCGATGGCGGCTTACCATTGCCCATCCGGCAAAACTTGGAACGTATCAATCAGCTCGGAAATTTTGTCCGCAAGGTGATTCGTGGCGCCGATTAGGGCTCCATATGCGTATTCGCATTTGTGCAAGCAGCTCATTTAAATACTGCCTTAAGCCCATCCCGTAGGCTAAAATTCGTTACTTTTTCTGATGGGCTCGGCTCCGATCTTCGACAAACACTGATTTGGCCCGATGCCCGATACTTGATTAGAAAGAGGTTTCGACGGGGCTCAACCAAAGTCATATCTTTCAAAAAAGAAGATTAAAATACGACGAATTTTAACCTATCTGCTATTTAAAGGATAAGCGTAAGGCTCAATAACTAAACCGTAAACTGGCTTGTATGCTTCGTGGCAAGGCAGGGCCATAGACGTAATTGGCATCTCGTGTGGCGCCGGTATCAAAATCTTTTTGGTAACTGTTTAAGACATTGTCCATGCCTAGCGTCGCCAGCAGCCGTGCTTTTTTGCCAAAGTAGAAGTCGTAACTCAAGCGGAAGCCCATATCTGCAAAGGGTGTGGTAAATTTTACTTCGGTATATTCTGTGTCTGGGTCGATTACATGCGGCACCCACATACCGCCGGTGAAATTGCCCATCAGCGTTATGTTCCAATGGCGGTTGAGGCGGTAGTTGCCTTGTACATAACCGTACACATCCGGACTGCGCAAAAGGGCTTGGGTAAACACCGATTTAAAACTTCCATTTTGAATCCCTGACCATACCAGTAAAGGCGAATCGTAGCGACTAAGTTGCCAAGTCACCGAACTTTGTACCAGCCAGCGGTCGCCTTCGGCCATGCGGAACTCCAAGTTTAGGCCTTGCACCACTACACCTGGCCCGTTGCTTTTTTGAAGCAGCGAGATGCCATTGGGTAAGGCAATGGGGTCGTTCCAAACAAAGGGGTCTTGCAACTGGGTGAGAAAAAAGTCTAACACCACATTGAAAGGCCGGTCGTTCCAGCTCTCTGCAAAATCGATAGAAGCGGTGTAGTTTTGGGCGCGTTCCGTGATCAGATTTGGGGCAAAGCTAGTCATGCGTGCCGCCCCACCCACGGTTTCGAGATGCAGATCTTCGTCAAAGGCCTGGGGTGCTCGGTAGCCACTGGCATAACTCAGGCGGGTACGCCAATGGTCGTTGGGTTGGTACATCCAGCTGAGGCGGGGAACGGCGACTGACCATGGGCGGGTTTCACTGAAGCTCGTATCGAAGAGGGTGTAAGTTCCATCAATCGTCAAAAGATCCCAGCGTGCCCCGGCCAGTAAGGTGTGTTTACCGCTTTTATATTGCAGCTGTACAAAACTACCGCCGGTAATAACTTCCTGGGCAATGATGCGGTTGTAGCCGGGTATGCGGTCGTTCACTTGGTTGTAAATGAGCTCTAAACCGCCCAAAATACTCAGTTTGTCGTTGATATATCGCTGTAAACTCAGCCCGCCCACTGCGGCCAAATCGGTGGCATTACCGTAGGCATTTAAGGCCAGCACGTCCTGTGGGGTTAGGGTATCGCCAGCTTCTAGCACCCTGCCGCCACCACCGTAATAGCTACCCCGGCGGGTATATTGTGCCGAGCCGTAAAAGCTCCATTTGTTGCGGAAATTTTTGCTGAGAAGCTCATACTGCAGCAACCCG
>JBDNIH010000185.1:0-26906 GCA_041688385.1 Bacteroidia bacterium | reverse complement strand
GGCAAACGTGTACCAGCGGTATTGGGTATAAAATCGGGTAAATATCGGCTGTTGTCGGTCGGGTCAACCACTGGTGCTCCGCTGGCTGGATCGGTTAATGCAATCAATTGTGGTTGCAGTATGGTTTGCTGATTCAATACGTTCTGAACATCTAAATAGAGGTTCAAAGCCCATTTTGTATAGCTCCATTTTTTATCAATACGAATATCTAATTGCTGAGTGGACCCGTTACGAATGGTATTTAGGTTTGCAAAATCTAAAATACCCCGACCATTTTGATCCCATACATCGCGACGCAAACTCAAATCGGAATTAAAGGGTGTGCCTGGAGCTCCACCCACATAACGATACCGTACACCGACTTCCCAATCGCCTTTGAAAATCTTACCTCCGGTTAAAGTCAAGATATTACGATTATCCCAAGCTGATGGTATGAATTGGTTCGCCGCATTTTCAAACTCCGACCTCACCCAGGTATAGGCCAAGATGCCGTAAAAGCCCTTATAAAGCTTCTGCTGCGCTAGGTATTCAATACCATAACTCCGGCCGTTGCTTGTGCTTACTACTGGTGCGTTTCCAATGACACCAAAATCACTGCCTAAATTTGCCAGACTGATGTTTTGGTCGAGCAAAAATGGATATTGAAAGTAGTTTTTATAAAAGACCTCCACCGTGGATTTAAAACTTTTGCGGCTGAAATACTCAATACCGGCAACAATGTGATCTACACCAATATACTTCACGCCATTGTCACGATTCACGAGGCGGTTATTATTGTCCCGAAAACCCAATACCGTATAAGCAGGCAATTGGTAATAACGACCGGTGTTCATATTCAAACTCCAATTACCAGTAAAGGCGTATGAAGCTGAAAAACGTGGTGAAAACTGTTCTAAAGGATTACGCATTGACGGCCCAAAGTCATTGCCGTCGAAACGCAAACCGGCACTTAGTATGAGTCTTTCGCTAAAAAAGCCTTTGGTGAGCTGACCGAATACACCATAGCGGTTTAACCTCAGCTCACTTTCGAAAACCCGGTTAACCAGCGAATCTCCTACTAAATCGCGTGTACGGTTATTCACATAATAGCGCGCCCGATCCAAGTTAACACCGTAGTTGATTTTCCAACTTCCTTCGCTTCGTATCTGATTTTCGTAGCGAAAACGATTCTCACTCTCTTGGCTTAGGTAATCGAAAATTTTGGGCAAATTGGTGTCGTTTTTTTCGTGTTTATAGGCTACGTTGTTTAGCATATTTCGACTCAATACAAATGTCTGGTAACCGTTTTTACGATAACGTTTATAGACCAATCCATTGGTATAATTCCATTGGGTATTTACGGGCAAATTACCAAGAATGTAGCGTTGTTCTTTCACCTGCTGACTATCAACGCCTGGATTTTCGGCGGGGTCGAGACTGAGGTTAAGACCGGTATTCAGGCTAAACTGATCGATAGCACCCAAACCAATAAAGCTGATTTCGTTCTGGTTGTCTATTTTGTATTTCACCTTGGTTTGGAAACCATTAAAGGTGGGTAAAAACGGCAAGCCAATGGCATTGAATAAAAACCGCAAATAGGATCTACGGGCTGAGGCTACAAATGAAATTTTATCGGTAATCGGTCCTTCAGCGATTAGGCCTATGTCGCTTGCGCCAACGATACCGCGGAAAGCCATTTTGTCGGTGCGTGGATCTTTTTGTTTGAATTCAAAAACCGAACTCAGTGTGTTTCCCCGATTTGCAGGAAATGCCCCAGAATAAAAATCAACCTCACGGATCATATCCACGTTAATAATACCTACTGGCCCACCGGAAGATCCCTGAGTAGAGAAGTGATTGATGGTTGGCACCTCTACCCCATCGAGGTAAAAGCGGTTTTCGTTAGGCGCACCACCCCTGATGATAATGTCGTTACGAAAAGACGCCCCACTCGAAACCCCTGGCAATGACTGTATGGCCTTCGAAATATCTCGACCGCCGCCTGGGTTCCTTTGAATTTCGGCCACGCCAATGGTGCGCAAAGAAACTGGACTTTCTTCCCGACGAGTAAAAGCCGATGCTGTTACTTCAACCGCTTCAAGTTTGCGTGCATCTTCTTCCATTTCTACATTAACAATGGCCGGTCGGGAATTGACGACCTGTATCTCAAAAACAGTTTTAGTTTTAAAACCCAAATAGCTGATTTGCAGATTGTAAAATCCTGGCTTCAGATTTTTGATGCTGTATTTACCCTCTAAATCTGTTGTTCCACCGGTAGTGGTACCTTGAACAACTACGTTAGCAAAGGCTACGGGTTCATTGCTCAATTTGTTTTTAACGAATCCCCTGATTTCGCCACTCTGGGCAAAAGTCACAAACGGGAGCAATAGAAATAAGACAATTGTTTTCAAGAGAAAAACTGATTTAACTGGTTTTTGTGCGGTATAGCAGCCACCAAGGGATACCGGGTTTATCGTGATGTTCGTAATGGTAACCAAAAAAATAACAGCTTATAAATGCCAAAAGATGGTTTTTTGGCATGGTACGGGCTTTGTGTAAATTATCTTTATCATGTTCGCCTTTGTGCGGCAAGTAGGTGCCAAAATAGAAAAGCTGTAGGGTACTTAAGATACTTGGTACTACATAGTAAAAAATGAGGTTGACCTCGCTCACCCATAATTTTGCGATGTTAAACAAAACGGCCATGCCCAAAATTTGCCACCAGCTCACATAGGTTTTTACAAACTTAAAATACCAGGACCAAAAAGCAGGCGGACCATAATCTGGATCTTCAGCTGTAGCCACATAGCTGTGATGTTCATGGTGTTTAGGCAGTAGTTTTTTCCAGCTGTTTAGGGCAAATAAGGCCAACGCAATCCGACCAATCCAAGTATTCACCCCTGCTTTCGGACTTACTGTTCCATGCATGGCATCGTGTGCGGTTATAAATAATCCTGTGAACAAATGGGTCTGAACCAACATCCACACCCAGTGCAGCGGATTCGAAAAATCCAGTACACGACTGAAATTAAAAGATAGGAATAGCAGCCAGGAGAAAATAACCAATGTGGCCATCACCCACCCGTACCGCGCTATGAGCACACTATTTTTCAATCTGTTTCAGAATTTTAGTATTATCCGGCTTGGTAAAGGTGTAGTAAAAGTCCACCAATTCCCCGTTTTCATTCACTAAATATTTTTGAAAATTCCACCAGATGCGACTCGACATTTTGCCATTCAGCTGTTTTTCCGTCAACCATTTGAAGACGCTATTTTTGTCTGCGCCTTTTGTCGTGCTTTTTTCAAGCATCAAAAAACTAACACCATAATTACGTGCACAAAAAGCGGCAATTTCAGGGCCTTCTCGAGGCTCTTGTCCGGCAAAATCATCGGTTGGGATGCCTATCACTACCAATTTATCGCCGTATTGCTGTTGCAAGGCTTCCAAGGTTTTTAATTGCGGGGTATAACCACATTCGGTAGCTGTATTCACAAAAAGTATTTTTTTGCCTTTGAATTCGGCAAAATCAACTGCTTCCCCTTCTAGACTTTTGGCCTGAAGCGTATAAAAATTTTTCATTTTAGTTGGTATTGGAGCAGGCAAAGCGATCAGCAATTGCCATACTAAAAGAAGGCCCAATGCGATAAAAAGTCCGATGCGGTAGCTCAATATGTTTAAAACATTTATATAACAGGAGGGCCCAGAAAAGGTTTGATTAAGCCACAAGTATTTTAAATAGTTGCGAAATAAAAGGAGTCCGCTTCGCGCGAGCTAAAAACAAGAGAATATATAAGCTGCTCTCCTGCATTTTTAAAAATTGGATACGTGCAAGCCTTGCTCTCTTTCTATAAATTGCACCATGATTAAGTGGTTAAAAAGGCTTCTACTTTTTTGCTTTGGCTTTAGTTTGGCTATGGTGCTCCTCTATCGTTTTGTGCCTGTGCCTGCTACGCCACTCATGGCCATTCGGGCTTTTGAAACAGAGAAGACAAAAGGTCAATTTAAAAAGGACTGGGTCGGTATCCGCCATATCTCTCCCCACCTGGTAACTGCCGTGATTGCGTCGGAAGACAACCGCTTTGAGCAACATTATGGCTTCGATTTTCAAGCCATCGAAAAGGCAGTGAAACGCAACCAAAAAGGCAAAAAAAGGAAACTTGGCGGAAGCACCATCAGCATGCAAACGGCTAAAAATGTGTTTTTATGGCACGGCCGGAATTATGTCCGCAAAGGTTTGGAGGCTTATTTCACTGTACTCATCGAGCTCATTTGGGGGAAACAACGGATTATGGAGATGTATCTGAATGTAATCGAGATGGGCCCTGGTATCTATGGCGCAGAAGCTGCTGCCCAACATTACTTCAATAAACCTGCGAGCAGGCTAAGTAAAAAAGAAGCTTCCTTGCTAGCAGCATGCCTGCCGAATCCTATTAAACGTAACCCTGCCAAACCGAGTGGCTACGTGCAAAGACGCGCTCAAAAAATCAGCAAGCTAATTCCTAAGCTCCCAAAACAACAGCTCAGATAACTTCTCGATCAGGGTTGAATTTCGATTTTGACAAAACAATGACTAATTCTTGCTACTGAAAATTGGTATAATTTTCCTCTTTTTAACCAAGAGACCTTATATTTAAAATCTGATTTAAAGCGAAATATGAAAAAATTACTATTAGCAGTTGCTTTTAGCCTTTCCTCCGTTGCCGTAATGGCTCAAGGAGTATGTGGGACTGAAGATCCACCACAACATGTTTATGACTTTTTGGAAAGTCTTGATTTTGAACAGTTAAAAGCCAGTCGACGCAGCGACACCACTTTAAACGTACCTATTCAGTTGCACATGATGCGGAGCAGCACTGGGAGCTCACCGCTTAGTCCTATTGATATTTTTGCGGCGATTTGTACGATGAATGACCGTTACACCAATGCCAATATTAATTTTTATATCAAAAATGAACCCATTTACTACGATTCGAATCAATTGTTGAATCCAAGTGCAACATCGGTAATAAATACGCTCATGGGTATTGCCAATGTGCCTTACGTCATGAACGTCTATTTTGCGAATATGGGATCACTTGGATTAAACGGCTATGCCTATTATCCCAACTCCGGCCCTGGCTCCAATGTGCGGCAGGGTGGTTTGGTGATGAGTTATAGTGCTGTTATGAATGGTGCTACCCTATCACACGAAACAGGGCACTATTTATCGTTGCCCCATCCTTTTAACCAGACCTCGAACAACAAATTGATGGGTGAGCGGGTAACCCGAAATTTTAATGAAATAATGCCCCGACAACCAGCGAACTGTTATGCAGCTGGAGATCGTTTTTGTGATACCCGAGCCGATTTCAAAGGCGGCCGTTGGGGATGTATCCATAATCCAACTGCCAGTGACACCGATTTAAATGGTGATTTTTTCAGACCTGACTCTAGTTTGCTCATGTCGTATGCAGGAGATGCTTGTCGTGTACGACTGAGCGAAGAACAGATGATAGCCTGCCGAGAAACCTTAGAGACCATCCAAGAAAGAGGTTATATACTCGTTTTTCCGATGCCGATTCAGCAGCCTGTTACTGTGGCTCCTACCCTCACCTTGCCTGCGGAAGGCAGCACCGGCTGGCATCCTGATTTCACTACTTTCCGTTGGAATGCCGTTCCTGGCGCCACGATGTACCGCCTGCGTGCTTTGTCTAACAGCGTGGTTCTAGACGTGGATACGCTGCTCTACGATAATGTATATTTTCATGGTCACAATAAATTGAAAGCAAACCGGAACTACAGTTGGGAAGTGACCGCTTACAACGAAACAGATTTGTGTGGTAATCCTACGAGTGCCAGAGGCACGTTTAGCACAGTTAATTTTACCACTACCTCGGTTGCTGAAACTCATTTTGATGACTTAAAAGTATATCCTAATCTGCTCGACCGTGGTCAAGCCGTACGTATCGAGGCAGGTGCATTGGTGGGTAAATATTTACGCATTGAGCTTCGATCTGCAGAGGGTAAACTCATTCAAGTTCAACAGCAAATGGCTTTAGAGAACAGTTTCGCCTTCGAGACTGGCTTGCAAGCGGCGGGTATCTATTTCATGACCATTGAGCATGACGGCTACAAAATCATCCGCAAACTGGTTCAGCGCTAATTAAAACGCAGAAAAACCGACCCCAGCTTCTTAAAGCGCTCCATATTTAAGGTATGGGGCGCTTTTTCATTTGGGATAAAGACATCTATTTAAATGACCACTCAACCAACAATCGCCAGTATGCCGCGTTATAAAAATCGGCCTGCCCACTGGCCCAATTGCAGCGGGAGTATTGCATCTTTGTGCTTACGTGAAAATCCTAGACTGGTATATCATCCGTAAATTCCTCGGCACATTCCTTTATGCTATTGCCATATTCATTGCAATCGCTGTGGTATTTGATTTGACCGAAAAAATTGATGGCATGTTGCAACGGAATGCGCCGTTGAAGGAGATTGTCTTCGACTATTACCTCAACTTCATTCCTTACTTCGCCAACCTCTTTTCACCACTATTTGTTTTTATAGCGGTCATCTTTTTTACCTCCAAGATGGCGGCAAAAAGTGAAATTGTAGCCATACTCAGCAGTGGCACAACCTTTATGCGTTTGTTACGGCCCTATTTGGTGGCAGCCGCATTAATCGCCGTGGGTAATTGGTATTTGAGTGGTTATGTATTGCCACCTGCTAATAAAAAGCGTATTGATTTTGAGAATAAATACATTCGCGACAAGTTTTACTTCAGCAAAAGGAACATTCATTTTCAGATACTACCTGGCAAACAAGCCTACTTGGAAACCTACAGCTCACCCGACAGCAGTGGTTTCCGCTTTACGCTTGAACATTTCGAGGAAGGTAAATTGGTTTCTAAACTGATGTGCGACCGAATACAGTGGAACAGCGCGACAAAACAATGGCGAATGGAAGGCTGTAGCAGACGCACCAATATCTCGGAATTACAAGAAAGCCTCGAGTTTTTTGCCGTACTCGACTCCGCATTGGGCTTTAGTCCGAACGACTTTGCACGTCCTTTACTGGAGGATGCTGCCTTACTAAACAATGCCGAATTGGATGCCTTGATTGATCGGGAGCGCCTCAAAGGCAACGCACGAATAGAACCTTATTTGGTTGAAAAATACAATCGGGTAAGCATCCCATTTTCGGCATTTATCCTAACGCTTATTGGCGCTTCGCTCTCATCGCGTAAGGTGAGAGGCGGTATAGGTATTCAGTTGGGTATAGGTGTGGGACTTTGTTTTGTGTATATCATGATGATGCGCTTTGCGCTTACATTTGCAACCAAAGGAAGCTTGCCACCCATCATTGCCTCCTGGACGCCGAATCTTTTGTTCGGTACTTTAAGCATCTATTTCTACCGTGTCGCACCCAAATAACCGGCAAACCCTCGCCGAACTCCACTTTATTGTCTTCATTTGGGGATTTACAGCAATTATTGGCAAATTATTGTCACTCGAGGCGCTGCCCTTGGTGTGGTACCGCATGGTGCTGGCGGTATTGGCTGTTTTTGTTTTTGTGAAGCTAAAAAAACTGTCATTACGCATCAACCGAGCTGACAAAATGCGCATGGCCCTTACCGGACTTATCATTGCGGCTCACTGGGTTACTTTTTACCACGCCATCAAAATATCCAATGTATCTGTAACCTTAGCCTGCATTTCGACAGGGGCCTTTTTTGCGTCCATCTTCGAGCCACTTTTGTACCGCAGGCGCATTATATGGTATGAAATTGCACTTGGATTGGCTTCTGTAGCTGGTTTATATTTGATTTTTGCCTTTGAAAGCGCCTACATAGCGGGTATGATTACGGCTATTATTTCGGCAGCACTTTCGGCTCTTTTTGCTGTGATAAACGGTCGGTTTGCACAAAAACATGATGCTTCGGTAGTTACCGTATATGAAATGTTGGGTGGTATAATCGGTTTAAGCATTTTTATGCTTTTTGCTGGCACTTTTACCATGAGCCAAATGGAATTCCAGGGCTACGACCTCTGGTATATTTTGCTCCTCGCCATCGTTTGTACCGCCTATCCGTTCATCGCCAGTATACGTCTGATGAAACATGTCACGCCCTATACCTTTGTGCTTTCTATCAATATGGAGCCAGTTTATGGCATCATACTCGCCTTTCTTATATTCGGGAATAGCGAAAAAATGACTACACCCTTTTATATCGGGACGGTGATTATTTTATCGACACTGTTTATTAACGCCTTCTTCAAAAACTACGAAAGACGCAAGACAGCTAAAGCAGTACGCCTAGACTAGACAGCCTCTTCCTTTTCCAGAGAAAATTCCTTTTACTTGCCAAAAGCACCAATTCTCGGGCTTTTTATACCTACGAATGGAAAAACGGCTGCTTTACTTCATCCCGATATACGCTGGAGAAAGACGACAGAGGCCCTGATTCAGACGACTGCCAAGCAGCGACTGCTGGTCTAATTTGATATTTTGCCCTACAGCCGCCAAACGCTTTTCAAGTTTCTTTTTGAACACGAAATTCAAACTTTCACCTCGCTCAAGCAATGTGGGGTTGGTCGGGGGGATACAGACTAGAGCAATTTTGCCCGTTTTAGGAGATAGGGCATTAACACCTGCTTGAACCCCTTTCGGGTGTCGGCTTCAACCAAGTCAATGCCATATTGACCACATTTTAACTGCAATTCTTTGCGAAAGGCTGCCGAAGAAGCTTTAAAGGCTGCTTGCAACTGTACAGGATTGAGCTTGATTTCTGCACCAGTTTCTAAATCGACGAAAATATGTGGACGATTTTCATAATCGAAATCCAACTCATGCTTTTCTTCCACCACATGAAATAAAATGACTTCATGTTTATTATAACGGAGATGTTGCAGGGCTTCGTAGAGTTTTTCATTGTCTTCACCTCCATCAAACATATCCGAAAAAATCACCACCAACGAACGGCGGTGAATGGCTTCGGCAATCGTATGCAAGGCCGCTACTGCGCGGGTACGATTTTGTTTGCGCTCACGTTGCAGCAGTGCTTCGAGCTCAAACATCAACAGCTTTTGGTGGGCCCCTGAGCCTCGTGGTTTAATTAACGTTTCTAGATTTTCGTCAAATACTGCCAAACCAACCGCATCCCGTTGACGATATAATAGATTCATGATAGCAGCTGATGCAAGTACACTGAACTGTAATTTTGAAGGCCCATCCAGGGGAAAATACATGGATGCCGATGCATCAATCACCAACTGGCAGCGCAGATTGGTTTCTTCCTCGTATCGTTTTACAAATACCTTCTCGCTCCGTGCGTAAAGTTTCCAGTCGATGTTTTTGGTACTTTCGCCCGTATTGTACAAACGGTGCTCCGAAAACTCGACTGAAAAACCGTGATAGGGGCTTTTATGCAGACCCGTGATAAAACCTTCGACCACCTGTTTGGCTAGGAATTCTAATTTACCAGGAATTGCGAGTTGTTCTGGAGAAAGGAGATCTGTTGGCACGCCTAAAGATAGGATGAGAGAAAGAGAACGGGAATTTTCTGAGGAGATTTTAATTGACGATAGGGATTTTGGTCAACAGGAGTTTTTGGCTAAACATTGTTCTCGATAATCAATGTCAGTTCTGCTTTATCTTTCTTGGATTCCCTTTATTCTTTGACGCCTTTCGAAATCCCTGCACCTATAAAATCGAGGCCTAGCGCGTTTATTCGTCCTGTAGCCTAGTTGTTTTATCCCGTTACGACGATGTCTACCCTCGTCCAGTTCGAGGCAATATTGCCCACCAAATGACCCCACACGCAGCCGCAGATGCAAAATGACAGGACGTTTGACTTGGATACCATCAATAAAATAATGGGTTTCGCTTGGCCTTGTGACGTAGATGCTATCCACGCCTTCTAATCGCTTTATTTCAGTAGCTACTTTTTCTGCAGCTAATAAAAAGTCATTTTCATACCCAGGTTTTTTTGGCTTGCCTTGTTTGCGAACGATACGTTTGAGCTTTTTTTCGAAAGGTTTTAAATCCCCAGCCTGCATCGACTTACCAAGCTTGGTTGTAGCGCGCCATTGCGGCAACAGTGGTGGTGAAATTTTAGGATAAACCAAAATTACGCCTCGGTTGCCAGCCATAAAAACGCTTTGTCCCGACCTCGCCTTTTGAACAGTATGCATGCCTTTAACATCATTCAAAGCCTGCCAATCTAACCCGCCATTAAAAGTGATATCACTTCCGCTTGGCCCAGTGGCTAGCCAAAAAAAAGTGTCAATTACCGCAACCGACTCTCTATAGCCACGTGTAGACGTTCGTGGAATCCACCAAATACCGGAGTCTAACAAACCAATTTGTGCCACTGCCAAATCTTCGGCAGTATAATCGCCACCTACCACTACATAATGACTGTCGGGTGCAACGGCCACACTAAAGGCCCCCATACTAGGCAAACCTTGTTGTAATGGCGTTTTTGTATTTTGCCAACTCTGCCCCCTATCGTAAGAATACCACAAACGCGACACGCTTCCGCCACTTACAATCACTAGGGTGCTGTCGCCTACTGCACGTATGGCTGTGCCACTTGCGGCAAAACAGGCTTCGCCTGCAGCAAAAATGGGTTTTTGTTCATCAGGAAAATTGTCCCAGCTTCTGCCACCGTCGGTTGTACGCATTAAAAACAAACGATTTTCGATGGGATCGCCAAAAAGCACACCGTCGTTTTCGTTCCAAAAGTCCATGCCATTAATAAAAACAGTAGTATCCCGACTTTGATATACCCTTTTCCATGTTTTGCCACCGTCGTGGGTGCGGATGATATTTGCCGGACGGGTAGTAGTAGCTGCTATCGCATTTAATGCATCGATGGCCTGGAGGCTTCGAAAATCGGCTTGTTCGCCAGCGGGTTGCCAAAGTTTCCAGTTTTTACCGCCGTCGCTACTTCTGCCTAACCAACCTTTATTGCCGCCAAACCAAAGTACACTGTCGTTTACTACCTGCAAGGCACGGATAGCGGTGTTCACGCCTACATTCAGGCTGTCTGCTTGCTGAGCAAATAGCGGCGCTGCAAGGAGCAAACAAACGAGTAAGCTTAGTGAACGCTTCTTTAATCGTACGAGCTGCAGCGTTGGCATAGCTACCTAAGGTCGACCGCCTTTGAATTGTTGGAGGAGTTCTTTGCGTGAGCGCAGTTGAAAATTGGTCGTCATTTCATACAAATCCTCGTTGCCTGTGCGCTTTTTAATTTCTTCGAGCAGCTTATTGGCATCTTCTTCCATGCCTAAAAACTTGAGATTAACCGCATAATTAATCAGAAGCAACTGGTAGGCTCTGGTGGAAGGACTCAGTACATTTAGCTGCTTTTTATACGACTTATCCGCTTCGATAAATTTAGCGCTGGCCTGTAGACTGTCCGTTTGTAATTCAGTAAAAATACCTGCCCACACCTTGAGTTCGCTGTTTTCGGGTTGAAGTTGTTCTAATTCTTCGAGTGCAGCCATGGCAGCCTCATAGCGACCTTGATGATTTAGGAAAACCAGTTGATTCATACGCGCAACGGCAAAATCTGGCTGCAAAACTATCGCCTCCTCCCAGAGGCCGAGCGCTTCTTCAATTTGTAGAGAATCGTAGGCTTGCACCAGTAGCATGGCACTGTCGTTTAGGCTAACCGCCATGGGATTTAGCGCTACTTCTTCGGGCGCTTTTGGCGTACAACCAGTATTACTCAATCCAACAACGAATAAAGCCGAAATAAAAAAGTGCAAGGAATGAGGTAAGCGCATAAATCGAAAAGAATTACTTAAGCTGGCCATTTCGACCAAGTGAATTGATAGTTTAATCCAAAACGAACCATATGGGTGGTAAGGTCGCGAAAGGCGTACTGATAGCCTAAAAAGCCATTAAAATCTCCCAACTGCCGGCCCAACTGCAAACGTGCCACGATAGGCTTATCGCCATTCTTAATCCAGCCACTATAACCAGCAATAGCAGGCGTCAGCGTCCAGTTTTTGGCATATAAGCTCATATTTATGGCAAAGTTAAAAGCATCGTTTTGGCTGTTGATGCCTTGTTGCCAGACAAAAAGTCCAGCCTGACCAAAAAACTGTACTTTATGGAGTAGATGACCTTCTCGCTCTATCGTCCGACCAGCATGTAAATCAAAAATATAACCTGGACTATTGGTATGTCGGGCATTTTCGAAGTTTTTACCCGCGGTAGTTTTAACCGTGACTTGTAGCATCAAATCCGGCCAATTCGGGCTTTTATCTTGGCGCACCAACTGAAAGGCCGACGTAATCCAAACATCTCCCTCACCAGAACCACTGCCAGAGGCATCGCGGGCGCGGCGAAAATCGCGAACCTCGGGCGACATGCTATACCATTCAACAGCGCGGTAGGTTAAGGCCAAACTCACCCTTTCACTAGCCATCGGTATACTCACATAATGAAAAAGATTATTGGTTTGATCGCCGATAGCACGGTGAAATTCCATGGCATTTTCTACTTCCCAACGGTCTGTTATTCGGGGATAACGACTGATAGGCACAGGTAAGGCATTTGGCCCCATGTGCCCTGAGCTCCTTACCATATAATTCTCCCAAGGTGTAACCCCATCCCAATTCACAGCTGCCTTCCAATGCGCGTAAGGATCCTGGGCAATTGCAAAAGTAGACCAGCTCATATTCACAAAAAATGTAAAGGACGAAACCAGAACCGATAAGAAACGTTTAAACACTTTTAATATCTGTATTTTCGTACAAAATAAGGTAAAGCAAATCGCCATGAAACAACTCATTCTCGGATTTATACTTCTCAGCTTTTCGGCTGTGCTCAGCGTGAGCGAAACACAAGCGCAAGCTGCCCCAAAACCACGTAAAAGTCCCATGAGCGTGGCGACACTCAAGTCGGGAAAAACCTATATTAAAGTAGTCTACAGCCAGCCTTTCAAAAATGAAAGAGAAGTTTTTGGCAGTCTAGTCCCCTTTGGGAAAGTTTGGCGTACGGGTGCCAACGAGGCAACGGAAATTACTTTAACGCAAAAAATTAAAATCGGTGGCAAATCACTTGCCCCAGGCACTTACACCATTTTCAGTATTCCTCAAGCGGATAAATGGACCATCATCCTGAGCAAAGACCTCGGTTTGTGGGGTGAATACGAATACAATCCTAAATGCGATCAACTACGTTTTGATGTGCCCGTAAAAAATGTGGAGCAAGCCTGGGAGGCACTTACAATCAAACTCGACAAAGAAGGTACAGGTGCTAAAATGACCCTAGTTTGGGACAAAAGTTCCGTCGAAATACCTATTGATTTATTGAAATGAACCTCATCAAATTTTACCCTTGAGCATGGTGAACAGTGCCTCGTCTTATTGACTTTGTTCTATCCTTCGGTTCGCCCTAATTTATTTGCATCTCAACTTTGAAAACCTTTTTTCGTTCCCTCCAGCTTGCTTCAGTTTTCGTTGTAATTCTGGCTCCAGCACTTGTTAAAGCGCAAATGCCTGCTGGCAAGCCCAATACGGGAAGTTCATCTCGGTCGATGCCTTCTATTGCCCGTATTTACGGCAAGGTGGTAGACAACGACACCCGAAAACCTGTTGAATTTGCCACAGTAACGCTCTTTTCCTTGCGAAAAGACAGCATTATTGGCGGTGAATTGGTTCGTCAAAACGGCGACTTTAGTCTCGAAAAACTACCTTTTGGGCGTTTTCGCCTTAAAATTAGTTTTATAGGCTACAAAACAATCGAACAAACGGTAGACCTCAGTCCTCAAAAAATGGAGCAGGATTTGGGTAATTTCAGACTGAAAATGGATGTCGCCCTACTTGGTACTGTGGAAGTAGAAGCTGAAAAGGCGACTGTTATCATGGGTATTGACCGTAAAATTTACAATGTCGACAAGGATATCAGTGCTCGAGGAGGAACAGGGCTAGACGTAATGAAAAACCTGCCCGGTGTAAGTGTAGATGCCGAAGGCAATGTAAATCTCCGCAACGGGCGTCCGACTGTTTTCATTGACGGTAGACCATCGACCATTACGCTGGAGCAGATTCCCTCCGATCAAATTGAGCGGGTAGAAATCATCACCAATCCAAGTGCGAAATTTGATGCGAGCACAACAGGGGGCATACTCAATGTGGTGCTGAAAAAAAACACCAAACCCGGTTATAATGGCCTTGTCAACGCCGGTTATGGTTTTTACAACCGTTACAACGGCGGTGGCAACATGAATATCAAGGAAGGCAAATTGAATGTGGGCCTCAGTTATAACCTCAACAGCCGCATGGTAAGAACTGAAGGTTATAATATTCGGACAAATTTTTTGAACGACACAGAATCCAGTTCATTTGACCAGTCGAATATCAATTTTGGGGGGCGTACCTTTCAATTTGGTCGTTTGAATTTAGACTATCAGATTTCAAACCGCAGCACGCTTACACTTGCGCAGAATATTGTAGGGGGTAATTTCATCACCGACGATGAGCAAACCTTTTCGACCTATGACGGCGGCAAAAACCTATTAGAAAGCGGTTTCCGGACCAATGACCAAGGAAACTTTTTTCGTAATTATTCCACACAAGTGCTTTGGCGCCAGACTTACCCCAAAGAAGGCAAAGAATGGACGGCAGATTTATCCTACAATATTGGACGCAACGGCACCGATGCCTTGTTTACCACCAATTTGTATGATGCGGCAGGTACGTTAAAGCCTGACCAACCTGAACTGCAAAAAAATACCGGCGGGGGAAAGACAAATGTCACCACCTTTCAATTTGATTTTACCAACCCCCTGACGTCTACCAGCAAACTAGAAATGGGTGTTCGTAGTAACTATCGGCTGAACACTTCTGATTTAAATGTAACGCTATACGACTATGGTCTTGGTCAATATGTTGCCGACACCTTCCTGACCAACGAATATCGTGTTGACGACATCGTAAATGCTGCTTATGTGACATATACGCATGTTGTGCCTGATTTATTTAATTATCAGGCAGGTTTGCGTTTTGAGCAGACTTATCTCGTAGCCGAATTGGTTGGCAAGGGACAAACGTTTTCTTACCTCTACCCCAACGGTTTGAGTAATTTAGGCAAGGCCTTCTTCCCGAGTTTATATTTATCACGTAAAATCAGCGAAAAGCAGGAGGTGCAAGTCAATTTCTCTAGGAAAATCAGCCGACCCGGTTTCCGGCAAATTACGCCTTTTATCTTCTTTGCAGACAAACAGAACTACACCATCGGTAACCCTGCCTTGGCACCGGAATTCATTAATTTGGCAGAGGCCAACTACAGTCATTCCTTCAAAAAAGGCAATTATTTGGGTTCTATTTATGGTCGATATACCCAAGATGTAATAACCAATTTTGTGTATGTACTGCCTACCGATTCGAGTGTATTGGTAAGCACCTATACCAACGGCAACAGTCAATCTTCCTTTGGCTCCGAGCAAACGCTCAAATACAACTTTAGCCAAAAATTCGAAGTCACTTTAAACGCCAATGCCTTCTACACCAATATTTCCGCTAACGTTGGCGGACTAAATTTGAACAACAGCGGCTTAAGCTGGAATGCTAAAATAAACGCTAGTTATAAATTACCAAAGCAGTTTACTTTTCAGCTCAATACAGATTACGAAGCGCCACGCATCATTCCGCAAGGCCGCACCATTCCCACTTACAGCACCGATCTTACTTTAAGTAAAGACATTAAAAGAATATGGTCGTTTACGGTGAGTGTGCAGGATGTATTCAACACACGTCGTTTTGGTCAGTTTTTCAGCACCCCTACTTTCATCCAAGATTTCAGCCGCCGCCGCGATACTCGTTTTGTACGCGTAACGGCCAGTTACCGTTTTGGCGAGATGGATGTTTCTTTACTCAAACGTTTTAGAAAAGGCGGACCACCTAGTGGCGGTGGTGGCATGGACATGGATTTTTAAAGCAGCTCTTATCAGGCAGTTACTAAATTTCGGCGAACGATAAATCCGGCTTACGGTTATTTGTGGTGGTTAAATGGTCAAAGCAGTTTTATGCTCCCCGATTTTCAAATTCCGTTACCCGGACCACTTATTCCGCAGGCGCCAGCAGAGCTGGTCATGGGCTTAGGTAAAAACGAACAGAAATTGTATTTACTACCCAGCCGGAACCTCGTTATCGTTCGTATGGGCAACGGTGCTGGGTCGGAGGTCCCTATTGTTTTTGATCGAGCGTTTTGGCCTTACTTGACACCTATTTTACCCGCAATATCACAATCGACGGCACAAATCACCCAAGCTGAATTGATCCAAATCTCCCCTAATCCGATTGCATCTGGCAGTCAACTACATTTGCCGTTAACTGAAGGCAATTACACTTGCCAGTGGCTATCTGCTTCTGGTAGCTTGTTAAAAAGTGAGCAGCACCGGAGCGCTAGCACTCTCCAAGCACCTGAGCGAGCTGGTTTATATTTTCTCAAAATCATTGAACCCAAAAGCGGCAAGCAGTATTACAGTAAGGTGGTGGTTCAATAGCACTTACTATTTATGGAGAATAATTTCCCTTCTACTTTCTGGGACCAACGCTATGCGACTGAAACCTATGTGTACGGCGAGGCGCCCAATGTCTTTTTCAAAGCACAAATCGACCCCCTGAAACCAGGAAAAATGCTTTTGCCCTTCGAGGGTGAAGGTCGGAATGCCGTATATGCAGCACACTTGGGCTGGGAAGTCGATTGTTTTGACTTTAGCACCTCTGGCAAAAACAAAGCGGAGCAGCTCGCAGAAAAATATGGCGTACGCATCAACTACACTGTTTGTGACTTCCGAGATTTTGACTGGCCCGAGCAGCATTACGATTTGATTGGACTTTTTTATGCCCATCTACCAGAAAAAAACCGGCTACAGCTCCACCAAAGAATAGTTCCTGCACTCGAGATTGGAGGCGTTTTATTACTTGAAGCTTTTGAGAGCGCACAACTTGGCCGCTCTTCTGGCGGACCACAAAATCTGGAGATGTTGTACAATGATGCACTGCTACACGCTGATTTTGATGCCTTGCGTAATCGCGTAGTTGAAAAAATTACAATCGATTTAAACGAAGGCCTGGGGCATGCTGGTGAAGCTGAAATCGTACGATTGGCAGGGATGCGTTAAACGCTGAGTAACTAAATGCCGAATTCGACCTGGAAAATAGTGCCCCAGCGATTGCCTGTATGGCTCGTGGCCATAACACCATCGCGCCAACGGTAGCTGATGTGCATTTGTGCTTTGATGCGATGACCGTTGAAGTATTTACCACCACCCAGCCACATTTCATCTACGCGTCTTTCGAGACTGCGAATTTGACTGCCTGGCCAAAGCTGGCTATAACGTGCTGCTATTTCTACTTTGTTGGGGAAATAATAACTCAATTGCTGATTTAATCCCGCACCAGTATAGATATAACGTAGTGAACCTAGGTTGTTTGTAGTGAGTGGATTTTCAGCTGATCGCTTCATAAACTCTGCACTATAGGCCCAGCCTACATATTTAAAGAAAAAATCAGCTGAGAAAGTCCCAAAATCGCGAAATTGGTATAGTTCAGCGCCTAGTTGACCCCCTGTGCGACTACTTTTTTGGTTAAAGCTGTAACCCGCTGCCACCGACAACTTTGGCTTCTTCTCCCTTTCAATATCTCCTTCCGAATAATCGCCACCATTGGTGAACTTGCCAAAAGGCAGGAATTCAACACGACCTGTATAGGCCAAGCCATCATTGATAGGAGACGCGTTTCGGCCATCTCCGCTGGTGATTGCTCCTTTAAAAATGAGCTCGGTTTTATGAACTGGAAGCGTATAATAAACAAATACGCCGAAATCACGGTCGAGGGTGAGTGTTGCATTCACAATAGACCGATCAGCGAATTGTTGTTGACCTGATGAAATTACACGTTGCCTATTTCCTGGCAGTTTCGACTGGCCAAAACCCATGTAAAATTGAGGCGTAAAATGATAATAAAGTATAGCATCACGGACAATCTGGCTGATTGTACCTGTTTCCAAGTCTTGGTCGGCCTTACTAAAAGCTAGCTGCACGTAATATTGCATACGCTGGTTTAAAACGTAACCATCCAGCCGCAAACGCAGTCGCCGAACCCGGGCTTCTATTTGGTTGATGTTTAAATTCTCGCCGGAAATAGTCGTTAGCCCAATCCGATTTTGCATACGAAAACGCAGGTTAAGCAGAAACAAGGAGTCTTGACTGATGCTAATCCCATTTTTCACTTGAATAAGCGCTCTTTCGTCAGATTCGCTCTGCGCTAGTGCCATTTGTGCCTGACTAGCATAAATAAACAAACCTAAATACAAGAGGTAAAATCGAAGCCGCATTTTGCGCGTATCAGATACCGTATTTACTTTCCTGCCACCAAGGCTGGTTAGGAATAGGGCAAACTATAGTTAAAAACTCTTTCGTTACCGGATGTTCAAACGACAACTTATGACTGTGCAAACCAAGGCTGTGGTCAGGATTACCATTGGGGTAGCCATATTTTACATCGCCCAAAATTGGGTGACCAATATGTGAAAGTTGTGCCCGTATCTGGTGCGGTCGACCCGTTTTCGGCATCACTTCCAGTAGGGTAAATTTGCTGTAATATTTCAAGGCGCGGTAAGACAATTCTGCCCTTTTCGATTCCTTTACTTCTTTATCGTAAGCAAACACCAGGTTTTTATCGGTGTTCTTTTTGAGATAATGGACCAATTCGCCTGTTTCAGGAATTACTTTTTCGCGTACAATAGCGAGGTATTTTTTCTGAATGGTGCGGTCATGAAACATTTTGTTCATGCGTTCCAAACCTTTGCTTGTTTTCGCCAGCAACACCAAGCCACTTACGGGCCGGTCGATGCGGTGAATTAACCCCACAAAAGCCTCCCCTGGTTTGTTGTATTTCGTCACCAGATAGTCCTGTACCCAGTCGAGTAAGGACTCGTCTCCGGTATCATCGCCTTGACTGAGTAGACCGGCGGGTTTGTTAACGGCAATGAGATGATTGTCCTCATAAAGGACTTGTAATTGATTAGCCACTAGTATTGTTCTTTAGCATTTGGAAAATCGCTCGATTTCACATCGGCGATGTATTGGGCGGTTGCCCCTTTGATTTGTTCGTATAAATTAAGATAGCGGCGCAGAAAACGCGGATTGAAGTCATTGTTGATGCCGAGCATATCGTGCATCACCAGAACTTGACCATCCACCCCACCGCCGGCACCAATGCCGATAACGGGTATGCGAACGGATGCGGCTACCTCAGCAGCCAAACCCGCCGGAATTTTTTCAAGCACCAAAGCAAAGCAGCCAGCTTCTTCCAACAAGAGTGCATCTTCTTTTAATCGCCCGGCTTCCATTTCTTCTTTGGCACGGACGGAATAGGTGCCGAATTTATAAATCGACTGTGGTGTAAGCCCTAGGTGCCCCATAACCGGAACTCCTGCTGTAAGTATCCGCTGAACGGACTCAATCACCTCTCTACCACCCTCGAGTTTGACCGCATGTGCCCCCGACTCTTTCATGATGCGGATGGTAGAACTGAGCGCTTCTTTAGAATTACCTTGGTAAGACCCAAAAGGTAAATCAACCGTAATAAATGCTCGTTTTACCGCTCTCACCACCGATGCCGCATGATAAATCATTTGATCGAGGGTAATAGGCAAGGTGGTTTCATGGCCTGCCATAACATTCGAAGCAGAATCGCCCACCAACAAAACATCTATGCCGGCATCGTCGAGAATACCTGCCATAGAAAAGTCGTAAGCAGTAAGCATGGCGATTTTTTCGCCCCGCTCCTTCATTTCCAGCAATGAATGGGTAGTTACCCGTTTAATTTCTTTGGTCACCGACATAGGCGTGCATTGAACCGACAAAGGTCGCAAATAATGCTGAATAAGCTGTATGTCACAGTCATTTCAAAAAATCATTGCTAAGGTGCAGATACGTCACTTTTTGCCAAATTCTGCTATCTTTGAAGGCTTATGAAAAAAATATGGTTTGTACTCCTAGCGATAGGAGCACTATTTTCTTCTTGTTCCACCGAACTCGACATCAATGCAGATTGGGAAGAGCGGACGATTGTTTACAGCATTATCAACCGAAATAATACAGAACATTTTATTCGCATACACAAAGCCTACCTTGATCCAAGTCGGGCTGCGCTTTCCATTGCCCCCATCAAAGACTCCCTTTATTTTTCCAATGCGGATGTACGTATTGAGGAATACATAAACAATGCGCTTAACAGTACCTTCGTTTGTGACAGAATAGACACGAACGCCATGCAGCCTGGCACTTTTGCGAACCCAAACCAGGTATTGTATCGTTTTTACACACCAAATCGCCTCGATAGCTCTGCCGAATACAGATTACGTATCGTCACACCTAACGGCAATATCGTACGTTCTAAAATGTCCCCAATTGGTGGATATCCCTTTCGCTCTCAAGAAAATGCAATTTTCCCGCCCAATATTGCTTTGATCACCGTCGATTCTACTCGTCCGCTCAACTGGAGCTCTCCTGCACCATTCCGGGTAATTTTCAGGGCACCGCGTAATGCCAAAAGCTACAACCTCACCTTGCGTATTGTATACAATGAGTGGCCTACGCAAGGTCCGATTAGTGATAGCATCGTGAAGTTCGTTGATTGGAACCGTGTTAATAGAAACTTGATAACCGGCGTGAACACCTCTGAGTCAAAAGAAATCAGATTATTTGGCAGAGAGTTATTCGCTTATATGAATGCCTCGATACCCGTTAATCCTTCGGTTTCTCGCAGGATGCGTGGTGTATCCTTCTTCCTCACCTTTGCAGATGAAGAACTAACTAATTTTCTAACATTGAACACCTCTTCACAAAGTGCCACCGATATACGTCCAGAATACACCAATATTGAAAATGGTTTGGGCATTTTTGGCACCACGGGTTCTGTCCCCGAGAAAAGTCCACAGTTCAGCACCTCAGCTTACGAGGGCTTTTCGTACCGTTGGGTGCTAGGTGGTACAGGCACCGATAGCTTGCGGATCAATTATCCGCAGCTGAATTTTGTGCCATAGACCTACACATAATTTAAAGTTTAGAGGCCGTTTCTGACAAAAAGTCACGAAGCGGCCTTCTTTTTTACCCGCTGTTGTCATGCCTTTTGCCAGAATGACCCTTTTTAGCACCGGCAAAGGCTGTGGCATATTCATTGACCAAGAGCGTACAGAACAGAACTTACTTCATCATGAAAAAAATTATAGGTATTGACTTAGGTACCACCAACTCTTGCGTTTCAGTTATGGAAGGCAACGAATATGTGGTTATCCCAAATAGCGAAGGTCGTCGTACTACACCGTCGATTGTCGCTTTTTTAGCGAATGGCGAGATTAAAGTAGGTGACCCGGCAAAACGTCAGGCCATCACCAATCCGACCAAAACCATCGCTTCTATCAAACGTTTTATGGGTCGCAAACACTCCGAAGTAGCTCAAGAGTTGAAATACGTTGCCTATTCCGTTAAAAAAGGAGAAAACGATACCCCACGCGTGGATATCGATGGCAAAATGTATACGCCGCAGGAAATCTCGGCCATTACTTTGCAGAAAATGAAAAAAACGGCCGAAGATTATCTTGGCTATGACGTAACCGAAGCGGTGATTACCGTACCGGCTTACTTCAACGATGCACAACGTCAGGCGACCAAAGAAGCTGGTGAAATTGCTGGTTTGAAAGTAGCCCGTATCGTCAATGAGCCTACTGCTGCGGCTTTAGCTTACGGTCTCGACAAAAAGAATCACGATATGAAAATCGCGGTATTCGATTTGGGCGGTGGTACTTTCGATATTTCCATACTTGAACTAGGGGATGGCGTATTCGAAGTAAAATCAACCAATGGAGATACCCACCTGGGTGGTGACGACTTTGACCAAGTGATTATTCACTGGATGGCTGAAGAATTCAAAAAAGAAGAAGGTATGGATTTGATTAAAGATCCAATGGCCTTGCAACGTTTGAAAGAAGCTGCTGAAAAAGCAAAAATTGAATTGTCGAGCTCTTCTGAGACCGAAATCAATTTGCCTTATATCACCGTAGTAGATGGCGTTCCTCGTCACCTCGTAAAAAAACTCAGCCGTGCTAAGTTTGAACAATTGGCCGATAGTCTGGTAAAACGCACGCTCGAGCCCTGTAAAAAAGCTTTGAAAGATTCAGGCTTTAGTGTTAGCGAAATCGACGAGGTAATACTCGTGGGTGGTTCAACACGTATCCCTAAGATTCAGGAGATTGTGGAGCAGTTCTTCGGTAAAAAACCATCTAAAGGTGTTAATCCCGACGAAGTCGTTGCCGTAGGTGCTGCCATACAGGGTGGTGTATTAAGTGGAGATGTTGAAGGCGTATTGTTGCTTGATGTCACGCCACTTTCGCTCGGAATTGAAACCATGGGCAATGTAATGACCCGCTTGATTGAGTCGAATACCACCATACCTGTCAAAAAGAGCCAGGTTTTCAGCACCGCTGCCGACAACCAGCCTTCTGTTGAAATACATGTGTTGCAAGGTGAGCGCCCAATGGCCAACGACAACAAAACCATCGGACGTTTCCACCTCGACGGCATACCGCCAGCACAACGGGGTACGCCTCAAGTTGAAGTTACTTTCGACATTGATGCCAATGGTATCCTCAATGTATCGGCCAAGGACAAAGCCACCGGTAAGGAGCAGAAAATCCGCATCGAAGCTTCGTCAGGTTTGAGCAAGGAAGACATCGAGAAAATGAAACAAGAAGCTGCCGCCAATGCTGAGGAAGATAAGCAGCGTATGGCTGAAGCCGAAAAAATCAATCAAGCCGACACGCTCATCTTCAGTACCGACAAACAGCTGAAGGAGTATAGCGACAAAATCCCTGCAGAGAAAAAAGAAGTCATCGAAGCAGCCTTGGTGAAATTAAAAGAAGCCCATGCTGCCCGCAATCTCACCGATATCGATACCCAACTGGCTGCCTTAAATGCGGCATGGGAAGCCGCATCGGCAGATATGTACAAAGCGACCCAGGAAGCTGAAGCTGGTGCTGGTGCTGGTGCAAGTGAAGGCCCGGAAGCCTCGGCCACTGGCAAAACAGATGACGTAACAGATGTAGATTACGAGGAAGTGAAATAACCACCTCCTCCTGAATAAAAAAGCCGCCCTCTCAGGCGGCTTTTGTTTTTTATGCAATTCTCCATTTTAAGGGCAAACCATCGGAGATAAGTTTGCCGACAAAAGAGAATCTTTGGATTGCTGCTGCAGCCTACTTTATATCCCGCTTGCCACTCCAGGTACAAAAATAGACCCGATTCAAGGGTCGGGTTGCAGCGGTTATTCTGGCCGATACTGAATTTTGACTGGTTACCACTGATAAGCAGCTGGGCGTAGCTTACCCAATAGCATGAACCGAGAGTTAAGGCTTTCCATAACCAGTACAGCTAAAAACAAAAAAGCCCCGCTGACTCATCAGCGGGGCTTCTAAATATAATGGTGAATTAGTGCTTCACTACAAAACGTTTCACCATTTGGCTATTGCTTCCTGTGAGACGCGCAAAGTAAACACCTTCTGGCAATTGAGCAGTCTCAATTTCAACCGTTCCGTTAGCCGTTGCAGGGAGCTGCTCTATGGCGAGCACTTTACCAATCATATTCACCACTTCAATTTTGACAGCTGAAAGCTGATTCAAATCGTAACGGATGTATAATTTATCGCTGGTAGGATTCGGGAATAACTGGACTGCGGTGAAAAGATTTTGCTCAACTACTGAAGTAGGGAATACCACCCCGCGTACCAAAGTAAGGTTAAATGGTGCAGCCAATTTCGTCTGACTGCCTCCTTGCACTGTAGCACGTACTGTCCATTTTAATGGAACAGTAACACCTACGTTTACGCCATTATTGAGGAGTAATGTGTCGATTGCACCAAAGGTTAGGGTCAAATTGGTATCCAAACCACCCATATTCGCTGGCAAAGTGGCCAATGGTGCACTAAAGTTACCATTCGGCAAATCAAGCAGCCAGGTATAGTTAATTGGGTTACCAGCAACTAAATTCAGTTGTGTAGACTGCCAGCTGATATTTACTGTTTGATTGGCTGAACCACTCACAGTCAATGAAGTATTGTTGGCTGGTGTGAGTAAGTTGAAGTTACGTAAGGTATCTATTGGACCACCAGCAATAATGTCGGCTTGGTAACGTGGCACAAACTGATAACCTGAAGTGAAAGGACTACTTGGGTCGAATTGACCACCTAAGCCAATCGCATTAAACGGACTAACCGGAACTGGCGTACCGAATAGGTCTACGTCATTGTCAATACGCAAATCAAAACTATCAACACCGTTCGTTACGCGTACAGTACTTCCTGATCCCGTTGTTCCTGGCGTTGGCCATTGACTTGGGTTGATTATCGTCAGGTTGTTGAGGCGAATTAAACGCGACTCATCGTTTTCTGTGAGCGCAGTAATTACAGCTGGTGCAGCCAAAGTACGGTTGGTTGCCAAAATCACGATAGAATCTACATTAATCTGACCCAATCCATTAAAATGACCCACTGTACCAATAACACGGACAGAGTCACCTTCTTGCACATTATATGCAGGCGTGACATTAGAACCACGGAAAATACCAATACCAGCGTTTGACGTACGGTCGAAGATGGTAAATTCAAGTCCAGTTGGACGTTTGTTGAAACCGTAAACTACTCCAGTTGTTTTTACCCTCAAACCAACTGAATCAGGTACACCATTGGTATTGGCACCACGCAGTTGCGCGATGGTACGGGTTGGAATAGCGGATGGCACCGGATTAAGGATGCGCAATAAGAATGTATTCCGCGTGCCAATCGTCAAGGCAGGTGAAGCAGATACAATGGTGAAACGGGCACTGTCGACACGTCCTTGTGGCGTGCTTTGATTGACCAAAATTGTTACTAACTGTTGGGTTGCACTAGCCGCAAAGTTTAAAGTGAGCGTATCGCCAACTGGGCCAGGAATCAATGAATACTGCGTTCCATAAACAGTTGGTGCAATATTATTGAGTAGAATTTTAACTTGGGTAGCCTGCGCAATTGGATTTACAATATTTACCCTTAAAGAAGATGCGCCAGGGCCTGAAGCTACATTCACTGAATCACCAGCGAGTTGGAATTCAACGGTAGGTTGGGTTACAATTACCGGAATGATGTCAGCCGCTCGCAGTGGCATCAATTGATACGCATCGGTAAATGGACTGGAGTTGTCGTTTTGTGCTCCAAAGCCAATCACATCAAAAGCTCCAGCAGGCTGGGTAGAACCAGGAACGTTTGTAACACTAACCAAAAACATAGGGAAAGTTGCTGTTCCGTTCGTAACCGTTAAAGTGCCGTTTACACCTGCAGCTGGCCAAGTACCACTTACAATGGTTAAGTTATTGATACGAATCAATTCGTTTTCTGTTGCCTCGCTTAGCGCAGTAACTACTACTGGCTGACGTAAAGTACGGCCAATAGCTACACGCATAACAGTATCCACATTGATTTGTGACAAACCGTTAAACTGCTCCATTATGCCTTCAACGATTACCGAGTCGCCCTCGATTAAATTGGCAATACCAAAATTGGTGCCTGCACGGCGAATCGTAATTCCAGCAGTGTTGTCGATGAGAATCCATTGAATACCCACTGGTGTAGAAGAACTGCGATAATGGTTAACGCCATGTAAAGTACCACTAACGCGTTGACGTGTGCCCACAGAATCGAGAACACCTGACGTGTTCACACCTTTTACTTGCGCAATGGTGCGCTGCGATACGGGCGGAACAGCTGGGTTACAGCTTCCAAAAATTACAGCTGGTAAAGTAATATTTACATTCGGCACAATAAAACTACGTCCGGCATTTACAGCACAAGCTGCAGCAACGGCCTCAAAACCAGTAGTCAAGCTGTCGCGCATGAAACGGTAACGGAGGGTATCGTTCGAATTAAGATTGAGCGTCAACGCATAAATGCTCGACGTACCTACACGGCTCATAGCTACACCTGGAGCAGCCAATGAGGCCCCTGTTGTATTGCTTGCTACACGTACACCGCCTACGCCTGGCGTTAACGTGTCCATATCGACACGCAAAGTAACTTGGGCTGGTGTACTAACTTGCGAAATGATAACATCAGCTGCCGAACGAGGGAAAAGCTGATAGCCGGAGGTAAATGGATTCGAATTATCGAACTGACCTACTACACCAACAATATCGAAACTTCCAACAGGACCGGCGCCACCTAGCGTGGTGCCATTGGCAACGATACGGAGATCAAAAGTATCGGTGCCACTTACAGCAACAACTGTGGTTCCATTAGTGGTTGAGCCGAGTGGAGGCCATGCTGAACCTGTACCCAATAAGGTTACATTGTTTACCCGAACAAGGGTATTTTCTAAAATTTCATTTTTTATGGTTGGCACCACACTAGCTGCAGACACTGGACGATTGATTGCATAAATACCCGCAGTATCAAGCGCTAATTGACCCAGACCATTAAACTGAGCTACTGTGCCTTGTGCCCAAATAGAATCGCCAATGGCTAATTGACCTAAGCCAAAGTTGCCTGAAGCGCGGAATACAGTTATACCACCAGTTCCATCATTAATAACGTACTGCATACCTGCAGAACGGATATTATGGCTGACCACCGTACCACGAATGGCGTAGGTTCTGCCGACAGAATCTAATACCCCGTTGACATCAACACCGCGTAAATTTGAAATGGCAATAATCGTATCCGTTGGGCTAGTAACTGTAGCTGGCTGAAATATATCATTTGTGGAGCGCGGGAAAAGCTGATAGCCGCTCGTAAATGGACTAGAGTTATCAAATTGACCAACAACACCTACCAAGTCGAAGCTACCTGTAGGCGCTGCACCGGCAAGATTTGTTCCGTTAGCTACCACACGTAT
>JBDNIH010000184.1:0-3219 GCA_041688385.1 Bacteroidia bacterium | reverse complement strand
GGGCAAGCAAACAGAAAACTTTTCAAGCAGCGGGTATGGCTCGTTTATTTGGAGGTAAAGTCCTTATTTTTGCTGCCAGCGAAAGTGACGAATTTGTTCTTCAGAAAGTGACTTTGAATATCCAATTTGCTCAGCGCACTTTTACCGCCAATGGTGTACCACACACCTTGAGCCACGAAGACCCCAAAGGCGCATCTTTCCCGAAACAAGTCGAGGCTTTCGCTACCCAGAACAATGCGGATTTAATCGTAATCATGACCGGTCAGGACCGTGATTTATTGGATATTTTCAGTAAATCACCGGAGGAGAGTTTGGTCAACAACAAAGCTGGGATACCGGTGATGTGCGTAGATCCGCTGAATGCGCAATTCGGGGCGATATTGGGTTCTTAGCAGTCAAACTTTCAAGGTCAAAGTCGTAAACAGGTTTTGAACGGCTCTTTTAACGTAATGTTAGGCGTGTTGCGCTAAATGGGCACAGCTAAAATGGGTGTAATTAGGGGTGTTTTTTGGCTTGGTCGAAGGTAGCTTTACGGACACATTCCTTCAGGGTATTGTTTGAGTGTACTGGCTTTTACGCTTATTTTAGCTGTGCGCGGAGAGCTAAAACGCGTATAATAATCCGCGTGCCATCCTGTAAGCTTCTAAAAACGACGGTTAAATCGTATTTTTGCGCTGCTTAAATCCGTTTCTATTTTGATTATTTACAAAAGTCCCGAAGAAATCGAGCGTATGCGTGAAGCTGCGCAGGTGGTCAGTCGCACCCTTGGGGTGGTGGCAGAGATCATTGGGCCTGGCGTTACGCCCTTGCAGCTAGATAAGCTCGCCGAAACGTATATCCGTGATCAAGGGGCTGTGCCTGGTTTTTTGGGCCTTTACAATTATAAATTTACGTTGTGCACTTCGGTGAACAGCGAGGTGGTGCATGGCATCCCAAACGACCGCCCTTTGCAGGAAGGTGATATTATCAGCGTAGACTGTGGTGCAATTCTGCATGGCTTTTACGGCGACCATGCCTATACTTTTGCCATTGGGGAAGTCGACCCGAAGGTGCAAAAACTACTCGATGTGACGCGTGAGTCGCTCGAAATGGGTATTGAGCAGGTGAAAGTGGGTAAGCGCGTAGGCGACCTAAGCTTCGCCATTCAATCGCATGCCGAAAAAAATGGTTACGGCGTAGTGCGTGAGTTGGTCGGCCACGGCTTGGGGCGTAAGCTGCATGAAAGTCCGGAAGTGCCGAATTACGGCAAAAAAGGCACCGGCGCTAAATTTCAGAATGGCATGGTGATCGCCATCGAGCCTATGATTAATATGGGCAAAAGAGCCATCCGCCAGCTAAAAGATGGCTGGACTATCGTCACCGCTGACGGTTTGCCATCGGCACATTTTGAGCATGATGTAGCCGTAGTGAATGGGAAAGCCGATGTTTTATCGACTTTTGATTTTGTAGAAGCAGCATTAGCTAAAAAGCAGAAATAAGATGGGACGCGCATTTGAGTACCGCAAAGCCAGAAAATTTGCCCGCTGGGACAAAATGTCGAAGGTATTTACCCGTATTGGTAGAGAAATTGCCATGGCGGTTAAGTCCGGCGGCCCTGACCCGAATAGCAATCCGCGTTTACGCATCGTTATACAAAACGCGAAAGGTGCCAGCATGCCCAAAGACAGGGTAGAGTCGGCTATCAAAAAGGCATCGAGCAAGGATGAAAAGGACTATGAAGAAGTAGTTTACGAGGGCTACGCCCCCCATGGTATCGCCCTTGTGATTGAAACAGCTACCGACAATCCGACCCGCACGGTCGCCAATATTCGCCATTACTTCAACAAATACGGCGGTTCGCTCGGAACCTCAGGTTCGCTTAATTTTTTGTTCGACCGCAAAGGCATCTTCCGCATTGCTGCCGAAGGAATTGACATCGAAGCGCTTGAATTAGAAATCATCGACCATGGCGCTGACGACATCCGTGCCGAAGAAGGCGACATTGTAGTGACCACGGCTTTCACCGATTTTGGCGCCATGCAAAAGGCGTTGGAGCAAATGGGCGTGAATGTTATTAGCTCTGAACTGGTGCGTTTACCCCTCAGTACAACTGAACTTAACGAAGCACAGGAGGAAGAAGTGATGAAACTGGTCGAAGCCCTCGAAGAAGACGACGACATTCAGCAGGTCTTCGACAATATTGCCTGAGACGTACGAGATTTTTCTAAACGGTTAGCAGGGTTCGTCGGCTGGCGCCTCCTGTTTGTGGTCGCTGCGCTGCCTGTGCATGGGCGCGGGCGCCCTGTTTACACTTCGCTGGCTTTTTGGTGGGCATCGTGCTTAAACAGGAACACCTTTTACCTTGAATGCAGTATGGGTTGTAACGCTGCGCGGTGTTTTCTACTCAAGACAAGTTTTCTCCAAAAGAAAAGTGCGCTACTACCAAATGGTTACCCGCACTTTATCTTCGGAGACCATCGGCTGACCAGGAGTACAATTGAAGGCCTGCCAGAATTCTGGCATATTGGTGAGTGGGCCAAGAACCCGCTCTTTACCGGGCGAATGCGAATCGGTAAGTATACGTTTGCGCAGCTCTTTTTCGCTGATATTTTGACTCCAGACATGGGTCCAGCCAAGGAAAAAGCGTTGCTGCCAAGTAAAACCATCCACCAAAGGCGGCTCACCGTTTTTGGTAACGGCATTTAGCATTGCATAATAGGCCATGGTTAAACCCGCCAAATCGGCGATGTTTTCACCTTGGGTTAAGGCGCCATTGACATAAAGACTGTCGAGCACTTCAAAGCCGCCGTATTGTTCTACTATCTTTTTCGTGCGTTGCTCAAATTTCGTGCGGTCCCCTTCGGTCCACCAATTGCGCAAATTGCCTTTGGCGTCGAATTTGGATCCTTTGTCGTCGAAGCCGTGACTAAACTCGTGACCGATTACTGCGCCTATGCCACCGTAGTTTACCGCATCATCGGTGTTAGCATCGAAAAACGGAGCTTGTAATATGCCGGCGGGGAAGACAATTTCGTTGCGTGAAGGCGAATAGTAGGCGTTTACAGTCTGCGGGCTCATGCCCCATTCCGTTTTGTCGACGGGCTGACCGATTTTTTCGATCATAAGCTGAAAACGCCTTTTGTTCACGTCTTGCACATTGGCAAAAAGGGTATTGCGTTTGATATCGACCATGGAATAGTCTTTCCATTGGTCGGGATAGCCGATTTTATAAGTAAAAGC
>JBDNIH010000029.1:0-1665 GCA_041688385.1 Bacteroidia bacterium | reverse complement strand
TCATTTCGTTTGCCACTCAAACTCGACCACACCTGCTGGTCTAAGTATTGAAGAATACCTGTTCTCGATGGTGTATAAAGCATCAATAAAAGGAAGCCTGCCAAAAAAACACCGCCCACCCAAAGCATACCCTTCCAAGCGCGACGCATTTCTGAGCGTTCCAGGAAGTAGCGATCGAGGGGTAACCATATGAGTGGAAATAAGGCCACAGGTCCTTTGGCCAAAAAGCCAAATAAGAGCGCTACACCAGCAATTATTAGCCAGTAATTTTGCTGTTTACGTAACCATTGGTATTGACCCCAAACGCTCAGTAATACAAAAAAACTGACCGTATTTTCGAGCATATTGTTGCCAAAACTCCACCATATTATAGGTAGCAGTAAAAATCCCACAGCGGGTATCCAGTGTACACCTAAACCACGGTACGCAATTCTGCCGATTAGTAATAAACAGCCTGCAAGTAAAACAATACCATAAATTTTATCTAGCCACCAATGATCGCCAAAGATGAGGTAGCCGATACTCTGCAGCCAAAAAGCCAATGGAGGGTGTTCATAGAAAGCTGGGAAAAGCACTTCTGAAAAATAAGGCGACCACATGGTTCCCATCCCCTCGGCTAAATTCCGGCTAATAGTGGCATACAGCAAACCATCTACATACATACCAGGATGCATGAGCTGCGGCAAAAACAATAAAGCGGCTAAACTGGCTGTAAACCACCAACCAAGCCGTTTATAGCCTTTTTGCATCAAAATAAACCGTTGAATTCGGCTTCGATTTTATTAATGATGCTTCCCAAATCTTCCGGTTTGTCAGCGAAGTTGATGTAGTCGACATCGATGACTAATAATTTTCCTTCGGTATACGTGTCTATCCAAGCTTCGTAACGCTCGTTGAGCCTCCGCAGGTAATCAAGTCTAATGCTATCCTCGTAATCACGCCCTCTGCGTTGAATTTGTTTGACGAGTGTAGGCACCGATGCCCGTAAGTAGATAAGTAAATCAGGCGCCCCAATCATTTTGCTTACGGCATCAAACAAACTTTTATAGTTTTCAAAATCACGACCTGTCATGAGCCCCATGCTGTGTAAGTTGGGTGCAAAAATGTTGGCATCTTCGTAAATCGTGCGGTCCTGAATCACAGTTTTATCCTGCGAACGAATTTCTTGCAGCTGCCTAAAACGCGAGTTCAAGAAAAAAATCTGCAAGTTGAAACTCCAACGCTGCATATCGTTGTAGAAGTCGTTCAAATAAGGGTTGTTATCAACGTCTTCAAAATGGGCGTCCCAATTGTAGTGTTTGGCCAGTAAAGTGGTTAAGGTTGTTTTGCCTGAACCGATATTTCCGGCGATGGCGATGTGTTTGCCCATTTAATTTGCTTTGAATCCCATAATTTCCCTGACTTCCCGCAGAGTTTTGGAAGCACTTACGCGTGCTTTTTCGGCACCCAAATTCAGGGTGCGGTTGATGAGCGCCTCGTCGGCTTCAATTTCTAATATACGCTCTCGTATGGGAGCAACAAAGGCAGCAATATCGTCGGCCAGTTGTTTTTTGAGATCTCCATAGCGTATCGAGCAATCGGCATGAGCTGCTTTAAACTGGCCCATAATTTCGGGCGTGCTTACCAGCGCCAAGAGCGTAAATAAATTACCAACTGCCTCTGTGA
>JBDNIH010000183.1:0-5563 GCA_041688385.1 Bacteroidia bacterium | reverse complement strand
TTAACAGGTATGGACCGCTTTTTTGGCTGCTACAAACTGGCTGGTGAGCTGCGTCAGAAAATCATGCGAGAGAGTGGTTTACCCATTTCATTTGGTATGTCGGCCAACAAAACTGTCTCGAAAGTAGCTACTGGAGAGGCCAAGCCCAACAATCAGATTCACATTCTTAAAGGCACAGAAAAGCCATTTTTGTCGCCTTTGTCTGTGAAAAAAATCCCCATGGTCGGCGATAAAATGTACCAAATCCTACGTGGCCTCGGGGTACGTTATGTGGGCACCGTTCAAGAAATGCCGTTGGAGCTGCTTGAAAGGGTACTCGGGCAAAACGGCAACCAGCTTTGGCGCAAAGCCAATGGTATCGATAATAGTCCGGTAGTGTCTTTTCATGAACGCAAGTCTATTTCAACCGAACGCACCTTCGACCGCGACACTACCGACGTGGAAAAACTCCGCGGCATATTGACCGCTATGGCCGAAAACCTCGCTTTTCAGCTGCGCAGGGGGCAAAAACTGACAGCCTGCGTTACCGTAAAAGTGCGCTATTCCGATTTTAACACCCACACCTTGCAACAGCGTATTGCCTACACCTCGGCCGACCACCTGCTCATACCCCGGGTGCTGGAGATGTTTAATAAGCTCTACAATAAACGCCTGCTTATCCGTTTGGTGGGGGTACGTTTCAGCGATTTAGTTCAGGGTGGCTATCAAATTAATCTTTTTGACGACAGCCAAGAGATGATCAGCCTTTACCAAGCCATGGACAAAATACGTGATCGTTTTGGTGACCGTGCAGTATTGCGGGCCGCGGGTATGCAGGCCAAAACCATTGGCAGGAGCAATCCTTTTAATGGAGAACCACCACCATTACTGGCAAATAGGCGGCAATAAAAGGAGTGAAATTTCAATATTGAGCGGTTCAGCAGAAAGTAAATAAGCTATTGTAACTCAGGTTGCAAATTAGGAAGGGTCAAAGACTGAACTTTGTGCTCATAAAGTAGTAAAACAACCAAAACATGAAAATAGAACAGATTTATACGGGCTGCCTAGCACAAGGCGCTTATTTTATTGAAAGTGAAGGCGAAGCTGTAGTCGTTGATCCTCTGCGGGAGGTACAACCATATATCGACCGGGCTATTAAAGCTGGGGTGAAGATTAAATATGTGCTTGAAACGCACTTTCATGCTGATTTTGTTTCAGGTCACCTCGATTTAGCCGCAAAAACGGGGGCAAGTATTGTTTATGGCCCTACGGCAGCACCTAATTTTAATGCCCATATTGCTACCGACGGTGAAATACTAGAAGTAGGCAAAATCAAAATTAAAGTACTACACACCCCAGGGCATACCATGGAAAGCAGCAGCTATTTGCTTTACGACGAAAATGGTAAAGAAACCGCGCTCTTCAGTGGAGATACGCTATTTATTGGTGATGTAGGCCGTCCCGATCTAGCCCAAAAAGCGGCTAATATGACTCAGGAAGGTCTGGCTGCATTGCTCTACGACTCCCTTCGCACTAAAATTGTGCCTTTGAACGACGATGTAATCGTTTATCCCGCACATGGCGCAGGTTCGGCCTGTGGTAAAAACATGAGCAAAGAGACAACAGATACCCTTGGAAACCAGAAAAAAACAAATTACGCCTTGCGGGCTAATATGACCAAAGAGGAATTTGTGAAAGAAGTGACCCATGGCCTGATGCCGCCGCCCGCTTACTTTCCACTAAACGTGGAGATGAATAAACAAGGCTACGACAGCATAGACGAGATCCTCGACCGTTCACTTCAGGCCTTGTCACCTAATGCATTTGAAGCCGCAGCTAATGAAACTGGAGCCCTTATCCTCGATACCCGTGATCCGGAGGTTTTTGGTGCGGGATTTATACCCAATGCCATCAACATTGGTATTACAGGTGATTTTGCACCTTGGGTAGGCGCGATGATCCCTGATATCAAACAACAAATTTTGTTGGTTACCGATGTAGATCGCGAAGAAGAAGCCGTAATTAGACTCGCTCGCGTTGGTTACGACCATGCCATTGGATTTTTGAAAGGTGGATTTGAAAGCTGGAAAACAGGAGGAAAGGAGATCAATCAAATCCAATCCGTTGATCCATCAGAAATGGCCGAATTGGCGAGCAAAGAAGACCTTCAAATACTGGATGTTCGCAAAGCCAGCGAATTTGGTAGTGAACATGTATTGGGTGCAGAAAATGGTCCTTTGGACTATATCAATGACAGCATGCTGCTCATCGATAAACAAAAAAAATACCTAGTTCATTGCGCGGGCGGCTACCGTTCGATGATATTCATATCTGTACTAAAGGCACGAGGATATGACAATCTCATCAATGTAAACGGTGGGTTTTCGCGCATCAAAAATGAAGCAGAAATGCCAATAAGCGATTATGTATGCCCAACCACCTTACTCTGATTTAAATATTAAATACTTAAAATATGAAAACCGTTAAAGAGATCCTCATGGATCAACAAACCACCATTATTGACGTGAGAAACGACTGGGAGTACGCTTCTGGTCATGTTGAAGGCGCAATGAATATCGCTGTGCATGATTTTCCAGCGCATTTGGAGACGCTTCGGGCCTTAAGCGGACCAATAGTAGTGTATTGCCAAAGTGGTGGTAGAAGCAGCATGGCGCAACAATTTCTGCAGCAGAACGGTATATCCGATGTACATAATGGCGGTGGTATTGGCCAAATGCATATACTTACGCTCTGATGAAAGTAATCCAATATATCAAAGCTCAATTCAGCCCCAGGCATTTAATCGGAATTGCATTGGGTTTGATTGGCGGCTACGCCTATTGGTATTTTTATGGTTGCGTTGAAGGATGTACGATCACTGGTTCGGCACGCAACAGTACCCTGTACTTTGGTCTAATAGGCTATTTTTTCGCTGGTTTATTTCCTTCCAAAGTGATGGATGAACCAATCATTACGCCTAAAAATGCAGATGACGCCGTGTAATTAGCGTTTAGCAAACAGCCTAGCATTTTAAATGGAGTATAATCGATACAAAAAAGCCCCGAAATATTGTATTTCGGGGCTTTGCTTTGGTAGGTAACTAGGTTTACCAAGTACCAGTAATCAGAAACTTTTGAATACGTTTAGTTGCTGGTTTTTCATTTTTTGTTGTTACCGTTTTTTCATGGCTTTTTGACGCAAGTGCTGCAGCTTGTATCACCTCAGGTTCTTCGTCAATAACAATGATGGGTTTTTGAGTAACGATTTTTTCAATAGGGACTGCACTCGACTTACCATTAGAAATCGGCAAAGGTGCATCGGCACTTTTTATAACCGGCTCTTTTTCCTGGGCCGATTGCGAAGCATTTGTTTTTACTGAATCATCAAACAAAGTGACAATGGTGGTTGCATTGCCAATGTCGATCCCAACAGCCGTTGATTTATCTCCGGTGACTTCAAAGGAATGCAGACAATATCCTTTACTGGCCACTGCCGCTGGTTCTGCTGGAATGACAATATTGAGTACATCTTTAAATTCATTGCGGAATTGCTCAACCAAATCCTCGTAGTTGGCACCGCCCCCAACAAGGTAGAGGGAATCTGCCCGTTGGAAATCGCTGTCTACAAAGGCACGACGTAAAGCAGGGGAGATGACTTCCTGATAATACTGACTCAAGGCACGTGCACGTGCTTCTTTAAGGTCCACTCGCTTGCGACTAGCGAACAAAAAGCCCTTCTGAAAGGCAATATCTATTTGATGTTCGTTTTTGAGTTCGAGGTAATATTGACGACCGACTTCTTGCATCAATAAATTAACAGCATATCGAAGACCATTTACCGATACGGCTGTCCGTTGAACGGTGCCTGATTCTGTACTTAGTATGGCCTCACAAGTGCCAAACCCTAAACTTACCAAGAAAAATGATCCTTTCGCTGCTTGTTCGCCTTTGCGTAAACCAAGTATACAACCTTGAATCTCCGGTATAATTTGAGCTTGTTCTACTTGAATTGGAATGTTCCTGCGAAGGCCTGTAGAGTAGGTAGCTGCGTCAAATTCGATGATGTGTTCACGCTGAATATTCGCTACAGCCTGTTCACGATATAGGGGATAAGTAGAACTCGGGAAGCCACTAGATACTGTAAATTTGGCTTTGTTTAATTGCTGGTTAGCCAATAACAAACCTGACTTTAACAGTAGAGCGTATTCGGTTTCTGATGGCGCTGAATTAATGTTTTTATGGGGAGAAACCCCCTCAGAAAGGGCCAAATCCCCAACCACATAGGCCCTACGTTTTTCGAACAATTTGAGTCCATGCAAAAGGTCGGGAGCAACCTGACGTAACTCTGCATTGTTGCCTTCAATAACACTCGGGAATTGTAACACTTTGAACATGATCGTCGTTTAAATTGAGTCTTAGTGTAAACTTATGATAAGGAAGCACAAGTTTAAGAAAAGTCAAATTAAGTAATGATTAAGTAATTGTTCAAATAAAATAAGCTATTTCTTCATAAAAGATACTCAGTTGCTATTAGTGTTAGATGTGAGATGTTAGCCTTTTATTGAATTACACGGCAATATAGTCTTCGAGGTATTCAAATTTAGAACTTAGTTTACCATCTATACAAATAGTAGCAAGATTAATCATGGCACTATTTGGCGTGGTAATCAATTGGTCCATCACATACTGAATCAAATTGTAACTAAACTCGCGAGAGGCATCTTTGGGTAATTCGCAGGGTAGATTGTCGACGGCCATAACGTCGATGACGCCAGCACTAAACGGGGTTGTTTCTAAGGCTGTTAATGGGTCATAGCCATAAAAAGGGTTGTCTATGCTACTTGAACGAATTGTACTCGGTATGGAGCCGTCAATATCGCACGTTATATCTGCTATTGTTTTGATGCTAAAATCAGCAGACTTCATGTCATCTTTACTAAAAAATACAGGAGCTGAGGGATCCCAATAAATAGTATTTATTAGTAAGTCTGTTACCGAAGTGAAGGGTTCAAAAATAGATACATACTCTCCGGGAAATGTATGGAAATGACTGCTTTCGAAAGGTCGGTTGTGCTTATGCCGATACATATCTTTTGATCGTAACTCGACAAATACCGCTTCATCAAAACTTTGAAATAGAAATTCCTCAATGGTAACTGGTTTTACGCCAGCAAGATGAAGCATTTCTAGCGCCCCAGCACCAACGCGCCCTGTTCCTGTTACTGTAATTTTTAAAGGAGGTAAGTTTATGCCAGTGTACAGCGAACGTAACTCCGCGTAATCCTTACAAGCGTGGGCGGGCTTAATACTAAAAGCACCTGTGCGCATTCCATAGGCCCTTAGACCATTGTGGGTGCCTACTACGCCAGCAAAATGGCCAAAAGCAACAGCACGTTTACCATTTTCGAAAGTCATCACCTCATAGTCAATCATCCGGATGTGCTTTTTTAGCATTGCTTGAAGCAAACCCCGGTTATATGCTTGTTTTTTTATCGTGTGAGAGAAAAAAAGATAGGTTTTATCCGGTATGAGCTGGTCAATCGGTACCTCCTTGACACCCATTAGCATATCACAATTACTGAGAT
>JBDNIH010000182.1:0-1088 GCA_041688385.1 Bacteroidia bacterium | reverse complement strand
CGCATAGCCGGATTAAACTCATAATCGAGTTTCAACATGCCTGCCCAACGGTTATCCTGAAACGGACTCCATTGGGTATTCGGGTAAAGCGATGAAACCACCTGATCGGCTGGGTTGCGGAAATATTGGTCGTCGAAGCTGCCTTTGAAGGACGAAAATATACGTAGCGGTTTGGGCAGCACACCTTTGATGGACCCACCCATTGTGGCTTCGTATACGCTGTTGTTCCAAACACTTTGCCAGTCGTTGTTAAAGCCCATATTGTCGCGGCGGTGTCCGAGCGAGAACTCCCATTTGTCGCCACCTGAACGTGTTTTCGTTTTTACGATACCCGATGTGCCATCGCCAAAAGCCACGTCACCTCCACCAGTGGTGATATCGATACTTTCGATAGAATTGGTGCCGAGGTCGATGCCAAAGCCGGTACCAGCCAGCGGATCGCTTGCCGAAACCCCATCGATGATGAAGGAGGTTTCGTAGGTACGTCCACCGCGTATCGAAATACCTTCGGGATTGAGCACTACCCCCGCTTGGGTATTCAAAACACCCTGCAACTGACGGACCGGCGCTGCTTCAATGGCTTCTTGAGAAATCCTTTGTTCGGTTTTGGTTTGTTCAATATCTACCAACGGCTTATCGCCTACAATAACCACTTCTTGGTCGAAGGTGAGTGACGAACGTCCGAGCGGTATGTTCAACTTCCGGTTTTCACCTTTTTCTACTTTGATACCGGTAAAGACTTTTTTCTCGTAACCGAGGTAACTGACTTCGATATTGTAGACGCCTGAATTGATGTTATCAATCTTGTATTTACCATCGAAATCGGTAGAAGCCCCCAGAGAAGTTCCTTTAATAACCACATTCACGCCAATCAGCGGCATTTTATCGCCTGCATCGGTAACCACACCACTGATGGATGCTTTTTGTGCCAGCGCGCCGAGGCTGGTCAGAACGAATAAAAAGGACAGTAAAAACTGCTTCAAACAAGGGGACTTTAAGACCGTCAAAAGTAAGGGGTATAAATCAAAAGCAAAAATCAGAATGCTTTAAGATTATATGAAGTTATCAAGGTCGGTTGTAAGCCAGAT
>JBDNIH010000181.1:0-17792 GCA_041688385.1 Bacteroidia bacterium | reverse complement strand
GGAGCATTATGGCGTGAAGAAGTACTTAGCACCGGAGAAGTCAACGTCGTAACCGTGACTAATAGCGGCGAATGGGTCTTTAAGGGAGTTGACGGAAGGTATTCAATAGCTTTTACCAAAATTGCGAAGACGCCCAGCAGTGAGAAAGACGTAACATTGTCTGGACCATTCTTCAATCTTGTGTCTTTTGAAAACGAGCGTGACAATGTCGGGCATCTGAGCATCGAGTTGCTGAAGCGCGCATCGGGGGTTGCGTCGTTCCCTCAACTCCCAGACTCAACGTCAGTAACTATTTTCAATAAACTCGGGCAGTCCGTGCTAATTGGTTCGGGTATAGCAGGAGCTACTTTCCAGCCCGTTTATGAATTCAATGCAACTACGGACCGACCAATTTTTGATGCAGGTGGGCCGAAGGAAGGTCGTTGGCCAGTTTGTGGTGGCTCGTCGTTTGACATTTGGACCCCAGAAAAAGGGGAGGCATATGCGTGGGCTGACCCGAAGAAAGCACAGAAGGAGTTGCAAAGTAAACGTGGCCGTCAGATTCGTTTGAAAAGTTCTGCCTTTTACAGGATGGATGAAAAATGGGCGAGTGATGAGGTAACGCTGCCATGTAGAAATGTCCGTATCGCTTTTCGTGACGTCACCAACGCAACGAACACTCGTACTTGTATTGCGGCACTTCTGCCGCCCAATATCTTTTTGACGAACAAGGCGCCATACCTTTTTCGAATTGGTGGCGATGAGAGAACTGAGGCATTTGTTCTTGGTGTGCTCTCATCTGTTCCACTTGATTGGTATGCACGACGTTACGTAGAACTTGGTATGAACTTTCATATTTTTAATGGATTGCCAATGCCCAGTTCGGACAGAAGTGATTCGCGATGTCATAAACTCATCGAAAACTCTGGTCGTCTTGCGGCAGTTGATGAAAGGTTTGCTGACTGGGCAAAAGCAGCAGGCGTAAAAGTCGGCAGTGTGAAAACAGAGACAGAAAAAGAATTGCTAATTGCCGAAAACGATGCGCTAGTGGCTCACTTGTATGGGTTAACGCGTGAGCAAGTCGAGCATCTATTTAAGACGTTTCATCGCGGATGGGATTACACGTCACGATTAACCCAAGTTCTTGCGTTCTATGACAAATTATCGAAAGTGAAGTCGTGACCGAGAACAAGCCTTTTCCACCAGTTTTTGCAACCAATAACCCTGGCACGGGGGAGACGGTAGCCGCTGAAGTGAATCGGATGATGAAGGGTTTGCGTGAGGAGCTTGCGCAGCCACCGAATTTGGCTCTAGCGACGGCATATATCAATCCTCAAGGATTTGCTTTGATTGCTGACGAGGTTGAGCAGGCACCACGTGTACGGATTCTGTTGGGCGCTGAACCCGATGAGCCGTTGCAGCGGCGTATTGATTCTGGTGAGGATGTTTCCTTTGAGCAGGTTGCTTTGGACTATGAAAACGGTTTGAAGCGTGAACGTGACTTGGTCGGTTTTGATGCCGAATCCGATGCCGCAGCAAAGCATCTCGTGAAATGGCTGCGTTTTGCTGAAGTTGGTGAACCCCCACGGGTTGAAGTTCGACGTTTCACCAAAGGATTTTTGCATGGGAAAGCGTTCATTGCTGAGCATCCGCGAATGCCAGCAGTATTGGCGGGGTCATCAAACCTGACACTTGCAGGGCTTTCTTTGAATCGTGAATTGAATCTTGGGTATCCATCGGGAACATACACCGAGTTGGTAGTGGGTTGGTTTAACGACTTGTGGGACCAATCTGAACCATTCGATTTGGCTGCGATGTATGAGGCGCGGTGGAGTGAACATTCGCCGTGGGTGGTGTTTCTGCGAATGCTTCATGAGTTGTACGGCAGCGCAGCCAACGCGGTTACTGAACGAATTGAACTTCCAGTTACTGAATTCCAACGCGACGGAATTATTCGTTCCATGCGCATTTTGGATGAACTTGGCGGTGTCCTTGTTTGTGATGAAGTCGGCTTAGGGAAAACTTTCATTGCAGGTGAAGTCATCCGCAAGGTGTCACAAGAAAACAGACAGAAAGTTTTAGTGGTTGTTCCTGCTTCTCTTCGCAATTCGATATGGGCACCTTTTTTGAGAAAATATGACTTCACTCGTCGAGTTGAACTGGTCACATATGACGACTTGCGGATGGGGACGAAACGTGAAGTGCAGAACCTTGACGACTATGCCATGGTCGTAATTGACGAGGCTCATAACCTGCGAAATGCGAACACGCTTCGTGCCGAGGCAGTCATGAGTTTGTTGTGGGGAGGACATCCAAAGAAATTGATGTTGCTAACTGCCACGCCAGTAAACAACTCATTGAAAGACCTACATACATTGGTTAGCTACTTCGTTCGCAATGATGCACAGTTCATTTCTGATGGAATCCCAAGTATTGACGACTACATCAAGCGCGCACAAGCCCTTGACCCAGGAACCCTCTCCCCTGAGCATTTATTCAATTTGATGGACAAAGTGGCCGTTCGTCGCACCCGTCGGTTCATCAAGAAGGAATATACAAACGATTACATCACAAATAATAGAGGCGAACTCGTTCCAATTGAGTTTCCAACACCCTCTATCGAGCGTTTGACCTACGACCTAGATATCGATAGTGACGACATTGTGGGCCGTGTGATTTATGCACTTGCCGTAAGCGATGATGAAAACTTGGTGATTCGCGCTGGTACAAATCGTGACCCTGCTCGACTTTCACTTGCGCGATACGCACCGAGCGTGTATCTCAAGGCAAACGATATTGACCATCTACAAATCACTAACGTCGGGCTGTTACGTTCTGGTCTACTCAAGCGTCTTGAGTCATCTACTGCTGCACTTGTCGCCACATTGACTCGGCTTATTGCTTCGCACGAAGCGTTTATCGAAGGTATTGATGCCGGATATGTCATTACAGGCGAGACATTGCGTGGTTACGTAAGTAGTGAATCGGATGACTTAAACGACTTTCTGGATGAACTTGATGAGGATTCAGCAGACGAAGTTCGCGACATCAAGGATTACGACGGTGCGGCACTGAAGCGTGACGTGGAATTGGATTTGGTCCTGCTGAACGAGCTTCTCGTGTTAGCTAAGAAACGTCAAAAACTAGGAGTGGATTCCAAGGTTGAGGAATTGCTGTCACACCTGACCGAGATTGCCACCGAAGCCCAACGCCCGGATAAGCATGGATTGTCAGCTGAGGACCGCCGCAAAGTCATCGTCTTTTCGACCTATGCAGACACTGTTGTGGACCTCTCCAATCGGGTTGTTGAGGCAGTCAATAAAGCTCCTAAAGGCAGTCCACTCTCTGCGTACAAAGGCAGAATCGCCCCAGCCGTATTTGGCGCACAGGGAAGCACGGCCCAAACAGAGCGGGCCGACATTCTTGCTGGATTCGCACCAATGACTGCCGGAGAGGTTGACGAAAACGGTTCACCGAAATCAACGAATCAATTCGATATCCTCATTGCAACCGACGTCCTTGCAGAAGGTGTCAACTTGCAGCAAGCCGGGCGTATGGTGAACTTCGATTTGCCATGGAACCCAATGCGCCTCGTCCAACGCCACGGGCGAATCGACCGAATAGGTAGCCCTCACAAACGGGTAGTCATTGGCTGCTTTTTCCCTGCTGAAAACCTTGACAGACTGCTCAAACTTGAGGACACCTTGCAACGGAAAATTGCTTATGCGAACGCCGCAATCGGTACCGGAACTGTTATTCCAGGACAAAAGTCTGACCCGACGCGAGAAGTGTTGTTCAAGGACACGACTAAAGACATTAAGAAAATTTACGAAGAGGATGCGTCATTGCTTCTGCAGGCTGGTGGAAATGGTGCGCTATCTGGCGAGGAGTATCGACGTCGGCTCGGTAAGGCAATGCAAGGTGCATATCCACGAGAAGATGTTCTCAACCTTCCCTATGGTTCTGGAAGTGGGTTTGTGTCCACCAAGATTCGACAATCAGGTTTCGTGTTCTGCGTCAAGGTCGGCGTCCACAAAACACCTTGGTTCAGGTTTCTTGCAGCCGATAACACAACGTGGACACCGTTATACAAAAACGATGGTTCACCATGGATTGATGACGACATGTTGACATGTCTTATAGCTGCAGACCCTGGTGAGCGTGAAGAGATACAAGTCATCCCTGATGCTGCTCTCAAGACGGTGTTTGACGCATGGTCAAAGGCGCGACAAGACGTACATCATGAGTGGTCAAAACTGACAGACTGGGCAAATCTAGAACCACAAGTTCCAAAAGCCCTACGAGCTGCCATAGACATTGTCTTTCAGCATGGACACTGCTTGTCGCCAGAAGGACAACAGAACTTGATTGGAAGGCTAAATGGTCGCTGGGAGTACGCAATCGTGAAATCAGTTCGAGAAATTGTGCGAGATGAAAACTCAAGCGACACCGAAAAGGTGATGCTGCTCCAGAAGTTCGTCAAAGACACTGGTCTTCCTTTGCCAATTAAGCCCGAACCACTCCCCGCGGTACGTATAGACGACATCCGAGTGGTGTGCTGGATGGCTGTCACTGCTGCAAAATTCGAGTGAATTGTGGAACACTCACTGTATTTAATCATTGAATTAGCTTTTGACCTATCAAAACGGTTTGAATCAAGAGATAGGAACTACTTGAACTGATGAACCTAGGCGGCTCTACAAATTGCTGTCTTATAGTCCGTGAATCAAATTTCGCCATTCCTCTACCGCAGCTCTCTAGCCACATTATGGACACTGCATCAAACCCGAGGTGACTCAGTCCCTCTCGAATGCAGGGTTAGGCTCGTAGCTAGCTCCATGTAGCCAACAATTGCAAGGCAAAGCCAAGAAAAACAAGCACGAGTCCAGCCTTGGACATACGGGAGTGACGCGCTCTGAGTTTCACTACATCTTCGTCGTGCTCTGCAACTGTTCGACCATCTGGCATCGTCGTGCCATCCTCCAGACCCAGGCCTACACCAGGCTCAAGATTGGGCTGAGGTGGCCCGAATTTAAAAATGAACAGAAGACCCACCATGCCGAGAACAAGACCGATGGAGTTGAGAAGTTGCTGGCATGTCATATGTATGCGCCTAACGTAAAGTTAAGGGGCGCGCTTTAGCGCGTCCCGCTTGAATGCAAGGTTAGACATCACTTTTCATCACCGACGGCAACATGTCATCAAAGTAGGCTGCTCTGTCAGTTGGTACAAGTGTTTTCGCTGCATCATCCAGCTTTCCTCGCAGCTCTTTTGGAATCATAAAAAACTCCAGATGTGTAAGCATCATCCACCCGTTGAAGATTTGAAAGAGGGGAGGCAGCTCGCCAGTTAGCTCTGCATACTTAAAACATGCGTCCATGGCCATGATTTCAGTTAAATCTGGGTTAAATTCAAGAGTAGCCTCATGGTCGCGGTCCGCGTGCTTGAAGAAATTTTGTGCCTCGTTGAGCTTGTCACTTAGCAGTTTGTGATGCTCTGGCTTTACGTGTTCGTAAATGCTCTCGTGTAGTGTCGGGCCTCCGCCACGCTTCTGATTGAGGTCACGAATAACACCAAATGCAGCTGCGGCGAGCGTGTGCATGGCAACAGGGTCGCCGTTCTTGAAGTACATGCGTATGAATGTTTCGAGCTGCCGTTTCACAGCGTCGAGCTTCGATATTGTCAGCGACTTTTTCATAGTGGAGACTAACGTAAAGTAGACACCCTAAAAGGTTGAGGTCCCCGGTGAAAGTAGACATTGACTTAAGCGCCCTGATTGGCTGCGGCTAACGCTATCTCATATTTGATTGGGCTGGTTTGTCCGACTTTGCCACCTCCTGACGGGGTTGTAACGGTGGATGAACGCTTCAATCCCGACGCCGGTTTCGTTGAGGCGGCTCTTCGGTTGGAGTCTTCAGAACTCGAATCGGCGCTCAATCCTGACGTAAAAGTTTGCAAATGCAAACTTTCTGGGAGTCTACAGAACTCGAATTGGCGCCCAATCCCGATAAGACCAGTTGGATGGTCTCAAGCGTTTGTTTAGTACTCCTCATGACTGTTCTCTTTGCAATGCCACGAAAAGCACATGTTCCATCTTCTGTCACGGCGGCGGCATAGTTGAACGGGGTGCATTCGTTCGATGGCCATGTCTTTATGGTTACCTCGACTTTGATGTAGGGCACTGGCGACGGAGGACTGCTGGTTGAGGGGAGAAAGAACTATGTCCCTCCTGCGAGAGCACCCTTGGTGATGATAGTGAAATACTTAGCGTGTATCTCTCTATTACAACTAGAACGAGGAGGTTTCCAGAAGGTGGCTCCCTGGAGTCGGACTACTTCTCCCAGTTCGAGTTCCATGGCAACAACAGCCATTTTTTCTCGCACTATTCGTACCTTGTATTCCGTTCCAAGCGTTGGGTCACCAATAAGGCATTCGCCTTCCGCCAATATTTGGAGGTCTTTTTTTCTGTAGATTCGTGAAACGGGCTTGAATCTTTTCGTAATCATCACCTCAACGTCAAAAGTGGGTTTTTGTTTTTGCGGTGATAGATGATTACCTGTCAGGTTTCGCCGTCTTTTCTTTCGGGATGGTCGAGATGATTTTCTGGACATTCGGTTCTCCTTATTGTCAGCGCATACTGACTTGGTGGGCAGAGGGTGCTTGCCTTGAAAACGTCCCAGATGAGTCAAAACATGGCTTCGCCATCTAGAACGTTTTCAGTCATTACTGACTTGGAGCCGCATCAGATGATGCCTCTCAAACGTGCCCGCGGTAATTAACCGAAGGCCGAACCGGACTATGTATCAACCGCCACCCCGTGCTGCCCAGGTCGCCATTACCAGCGCGATTGATACTTGGGAATATCTTTTGCTAGTGATTTGACAATGTGTCATCACCAACGGAGTGAATAGATTTTCCCACGCTAAGGGGCCGTCTCATTGCAACTAATTAGAAAATATTAGGAAAAAGTGTTGCCCATGTTTTCTGGTTTTATGGGACTTTTAAAGTATTGATTAAGTGCATCACGGATGACCTGTGCCTGCGAAATGTGCCTCATTCGAGAGACTGATTGAACACGATGTTGCATAGTCGGGCTATACCGAATACAGATGCGAGGGTATTTTGTAGTTTTCACGATGACAATATTTTCCCATACGAAAACGCACACGGGCGCAACTCCTTGCAAATTCGTCAAAAACTGCTGTCAAACCGTCAAATCGGGAGAGGTGATGTACGTAAAAGAGCGATTTCGTCGGACTTAATGTCATCGATAATGCGAAATCAAACACGCCACGCGTCTCCTCAGGTGCGACCGGGTGTCCGAGAGAGTTCAGCGGGACTGTGGACGCCAGGGTGTCGGCGACAAGGTCATGACGGCAGGTACGCACTGCGCCGTCATTTAAGTGTATATACAAGGGTTTGGCGATATACCCATTTAAATAGGCACATAAAAGTGTGTGCATGGTGGGTGAGCAGGTGGCCCGTACGGCTGGAGGTTGCCCAGGACATGGGTCGCGTTACAACTGTGTCTTGTCTGGTAATGGTGTGTTTTAGCCAGCGGCAAGTCCGAGCGAACTAATGCTCTGCTTGAGTCTCTCGATGGCGAGGAGTACGCCCATAGCTTCCGAGACGCCGTCCATAGAGCTGACCTGCAACTAACAAACGGGAAATGGTCGAACTTTTAGTCCCTACCTTCGATGAAGCACGTCCAGAGCCGACTGACCTGAAGACGAAATTCATCCTCAACTACTCGGGTAGCGTTAATATTGTTACGCAATTTATTATTCGCAAACGGAGGTTTCCTGTTGGCTTTAAAATTTGGACTTGGGGCCGAGTTGTCGATGATTCAGGTACGTTTAAAAAACCAAGAAGTAGTCTGGTTCGAACCCGCCAATGGACTCTCAGCGATTTATGGTCTAAACGGAACCGGCAAGTCGACGATAATTAATGCTCTTAAGAATTTGTTCAATGAAAATCGAGATATTAAAGCCGAGATAGATAGAGCCAATACTGAGAATGTTCGAGGATTTATTGAATTCAGCATGCCAATATGGGGGCTTGATTGGATTTGTAGGTTAGCCCACAACTACGAATATTTTATTGATACAGGTAAGTACCTCAGTAGTGCGGTCTATTTCGAATCAGCTATTTCGCGCGAAACAAATTTTCGAAAAAATGGTTTCAACTTTTCAAAAAAAGATAGTAGACACTTCAGTAATGCAGTCTATAGCCCTGAAGTTTATGGCGGTGAAGCCTCTCGAATTGAGTTTTGGAATAAATTTGAGAACGAATGCAATGAATTTGAGGTTAATATTATTGTTGTTCCAGAAATGCGTGACATCTTTTTTATGGACGAACTTCTGTACAGCAACAGTTTTCGGCGGCTAGATGAAATAGGCAGATTATTTGATGCGCTGCGTGAGAACACGATATTCACTTACGGCCATACACCTCTGAGTGGTATAACCACAGTAGACGCTAATGAAATTCTCAAGGCTTTCAGTGTCGGATTTGAATTCGCAGAAGACACGTTTGACGATAGAGCCTTTCCGAATACGAGTTGGTCTGAGATATTGAAACTTGAAGTCTTTGCGTTAGCAAAGGAAATATATGATGGATTAACCAGCAGGTTGAGTGACTGTGGGTTCATAGAGAGAGATGATTTTTATGAAGAATATGCCGATGACGTGGTGCTCGCCGACCTCATCCCCAACGCGTACGCGTTTTTTGGCAGGATTTTGAAGGCTGTTTTTGACGATTTAGCAATTCCAACATTTTGGTTTGAACCCAACAACCTTAAGAATACATCGAGCAAATTCTCGCTTGGAATTGCTGTCGGAAAAGTAAACCAAAGTGAATCCAGTGATAACACAAATCACGAAATCCTGCGCGGCATGTTGCAGCAGCTGCAAACGGATTGCAATCTTGATAGCGATTACGGAAGGGCTCTAACGTACCTAGTAGTCAACTGTGAATTCGTAGGCGGCATCTTAGAAGGGCGAGGGGCTGATTTGGACAATTTTCATTCTTATTTGTCTAATCCGCATTATGTCAGTATAGGAACATTTGCGGGTTGCGCATTTTTAGACGACTTACCGTTTCGAACAATTGACCTTGATGCAAATGTCAATCTAGACAAAGTTGCGCAACAGACCGTAAAAAATGTAATTAACGAGTCGGCTCGTTGGAGCCTCATGTTTTCGTTTGAGGGTGACGAGAAAGAGTTCGACCTTGATGCTTCGTTGTTGGGCGAGTTGCAAATACGAGTTGACAGAATAACTGTCTTTCTTCAGTCGCTAGAAATAGGAATTTCTAGATGTGTAATAGACATTTCTAAAGATTTGGTAGACTGGATTGATGGGATACCGGCAACAGTAAAGTTTTTTACTGAAGGAAACCACCCATCTCCAATTTCAATACACGGACTCAGTTCAGCACAGCAGTATTGGGTGAATGCGGCATTCTTATTATTTGGAGAATCGAGTGATGAAAAAACGAACATTATTTTGGCTGATGAACCAGAAAAAAGTTTACATACGCGAGCGATTATTCGCGTGTTGGATGCACTCGTAAAATTTGGAGATTCGAGTGTGATTGCTACACACTCAACAATAGTTTTTCGGTTGCCCGATGCAAGACTGTTACACCTAGAACGCGGGCACGACGGATACTCTCGACTGGGCGAGCCATGGTTGGGAGATGATATTGAGAATGCTGCAAAACGACTAGGAACTTCAACCTTTGAGTTGTTTTCGTTTAAGCGTGCATTTGTTGTGGTTGAGGGAGCCCACGATGTCGCGATTGTAGAAGGACTAGCATCCTTGAGTTTTAACGGTCGTCTTGCTGACAAACTGCTTATTGTGCCCGCACGTGGAATTAAAAATGTGGCGACCGTTGCTGATTCCGTTGTTGTAACCGATTTTACGGTATTGCATGTGTTAATTATTTTAGATAACGGTCGTACTGCGGCATTGCAAGAAATTGTTCGAAGGGCCAGAGAATCTCTCGACTCAGGCGCGTCGGCAACACAAACCATTACTCAAAGTGGCTTGCATGAATTTTCAAAAGATGCCACATTCGAGGAGAGGGTTACTCTTGATTTAATACAACGTGCAATTCACCGACGGATGCTTCACCGACTGCACTTTTTTGCATTACCCACCAAAGATATCATTGACTTACTTCCGGTGAGCTCCTTTGGTCTAACGAAATCTTGGAAAGAATTACGTGCCGAGCATCATCGTCAATCAAGAGGTAAAAACTTTAAAGAATGGTTAAAAGAGGAATACCAAGTGTCAATTTCAACAAAGACGGTCAAGAAAGCATTCGATTCACTCGACAACATAGATGGTCCACTCAAGGACCTTCTTGACGAACTAGAAGTTGTCGCTTCTCTATCTTCACTTGACGTAAATCAATGAGATTTCAGGGATTTCGATATTTGACAATATTGTTTGGAACTGGTTCATCATTTCCGACAAATGAATTCTGTCGATAACAAGCGGCCCAATGTTTGCCTGGCCCCAGTAGCGAAGTTGTAGCCGTATTCGTCCAACCACCGGACGTCTCCTAACCCAAGTTGGGAACCAGAATGACGTTACTTTTCTTTCAAGAGAATTAGTAGTAGTTAATTGCGAACCTGTGTAGATTTCTTTCATGGACATTTTTCAGCGACTTAAACTTAATGTTAATCGCAAAGTTGAAGATGTTCAATTTCAGGTAATCCAACTGGTCAGTGTTAGAAAGTCTTACCGAGAACGTAGAGATAAAAATAAATTACGAGAACTTGCCACGGTTACGAAGGAGTTCAACCTCTCGGAGGAGCAGGTTAATGCCGCAACTTCTCACTTCAAGGAAACCCTTGTCGTTGCGGGCGCCGGCTCGGGCAAGACTTCCGTCATAATTGGAAGAGCAAAATATCTGGTGGATTTTGAGAGAGCTCTTCCTGAACAGATTCTGATGCTCGCCTACAACAAGGACGCAGCAATTGAATTGTCTACGAGGGCCGAGGCGTCGGAAATCGCGGTTACTGCTCAGACTTTTCACGCATTTGGCAATTCCGTAATTCGAGAGCAAGGTGCGCGCACTGGGGCAGCATTCGGTGGGGACGGTGAAGTTACTTTGTTTTTAGCAAAGCAGCTCTCACACGGTTTACTGGAAGAGTCACGCAAGGACCTTGCTCGCTATTTTTGGCGCGAACTTGTACCAACCAGGGATTATGGCGAATTCAAAAATCTCACTGAATATGCCGCATATGTTCGAGGAACAGTCCCAATAACCCTGATGGATGAGCGGGTAAAGAGTCATGGTGAATGGCTTATTGCAAATTACCTCTATGCCAATGGTATTGACTACGAATATGAACCTATCTATGACGTGAGTAGCCAAGCAAAGGATAAACATAAACCAGATTTCGTTGTCGGCGAGGGTGACAAGAATCAAGTTTGGATTGAGTATTTTGGAATTGACAGAAGTCAAGGTGTCGCGCCAGGAATCAATCAGGATGTTTACAACGAAGGCATTCAATGGAAGAAGGAAGTGCATGCACGAAATGGCTCATATTTAATAGACGTCTATTACTACGACCTCATGGAAGGCACTCTGCTGAAGAATTTAGAATCTGAGATTGATAAAGCAGGTATCACCCGAACTCCACGCTCTTCGGATGAGATACTTGCCAAGGCAAATGAGGTGGGGTATTCGTCTCGATTCTTAAAAGTCTGCGAACAGTTTCTAAGCCATGTTCGTGCCCAGCGACTAACCCAAGGTGAACTGGTAACTAGGGCTAGAGGTAACCCTAGGGATGAAACTTTTGTGCGCGTCTTTAATCTGTTCCTTTCAGCTTATGAATTGGCTTTAATTGAAAAGGGATTGCCAGACTTCGCAGAACAAATTCATGGCGCGGCCGACAGAATTTTTTCAGGTGAGTTTCCTTTCACTTACACACACGTATTAGTGGATGAATTCCAAGACATTTCAGCGGATAGGAACCGACTCTTAGATGCCATGAAATCGGCAAACCCAGAACTTGAATTGACATGCGTGGGGGACGATTGGCAGTCCATTTATCGATTCGGTGGCTCCGATGTTTCAATCATGCGAGAAGCGAGTAAACCTAAGATGAATCGCAAGAGAGTTAATCTGACCAATACCTACAGATTGCCACAAGTTATAGCTGACATATCCAGAGATTTTATTCTTGAAAATCCATTACAGCTCAGTAAACAAGTTCATTCCAAGTCTGACCTAGGGGTCCCAGGAGATGTAGTCCTGCATTGGGATACGGAGCAGAAGGAGCACTATAAAAATATCGGAAAAGTCATCGAGCGCATTGGAAACGATGCGGAGAATCCAGAAATGTCGTTAAAGATTCTTTCTCGTTATTCAAACAATCTGCCGGACATGAAGGAGATTGAAAGCCTTTGGGAGGGAGTGGTTGAGACAAGCACAATCCATGCTGCTAAAGGTTTAGAGGCTGACTATGTAATCATTACCGATTTGATTCAGGACTCCAGGGGATTCCCGTCAACAATTGAGGATGACTATGTGATGCATATGGTGATGTCAGAAAAAGATGTGCATGAACATGCCGAAGAGCGGCGCCTATTTTATGTAGGACTGACCCGTGCTCGAATTGCGACGCACATCATTAGTCCAATTAGCGCACCTTCTTTGTTTGCAACCGAAATGCTAGAGAAAAACTGGGGCAAACACGTAGGTATAGATGAATCAAAGAATAAGAGGTGCCCATTCTGCGGAAGTGGAACGATTCTGGTTAGTAAGAATTCGAAAGGTTCTTACTGCTCGAACATCCCACTATGTGACTTCGCATCGCCTGTGTGTGAGAAGTGTGACAACCAAATGGAAATGACTGGTGGAGAAAAACTGCGCTACATCTGCCCTTCGCACCCTGAAGTTCATTACAGGCCATGTCCAGCTTGTTCCTGGGGCGTCATGGTTTCAAGGGTGAATTCAACAACGGGACAGACGTTCCAGAGTTGTCACACTTGGCCAAGAACAAGATGCAAAGGTCGTCGTTAGTCCCAGAGTTACTAATACCTGCCCAACGGTGTAGTGGAGTAATGTCGTAGCGCTATCCGAGGGTGCTGTCTGGTAATCAAGCGCTAGACGAATAAGCGTTTATGGCATATTATGAAAGTTGCTAATTGAGTTAGATTGATGAGATGTCCGAACATCTGTTTGACCCTCCTGTGCCAGAGTTGTCACAAAATCAGAACAAGCGCTCAACCCGTCTTGCTTGGCTGTCACTTACTATTGCCATCATTGCTCTTATTGTCTCTATTTCGTCGCGTGGTGAAGATGTGCAAGAAACGCACTCCTTGTTTGATGCACCAAGTGACCTTGAGCAAACAATTCTTGAAGTAAAGCAGTCGCTGGTGACTGTTGAATGCGCTGACTCGATTGGCAGTGGATGGGTGACCGAACTCGATTGGTCTGGACTGACAGACCCGAAGCTAATCAAGATTGTTGAGGAATTTCCTAGTTCTGTTATTACTAATTATCACGTTGTTAAGGATTGTATTGCTGACGATTCTTTAAATCAAACTGTTCTTATTGGTGCAACTGGTCTTCGAAAGGAGTTCGTCATCTGGGACTGGGACGAAAAAAATGACCTCGCTCTCCTTGTTGTCAATTCAAAACTACGTCCGCTCAAGCATTCGTCGGAAGTTCCAAAAGGTGGGTGGTGGTCGATGGCAATCGGCAGCCCTTGGGAATTCAACTCGTCTGTATCAATTGGCAATGTCGTAAGTTTGGCTAAAGATGTGACTGACTTCGACATCATCACCACGTCAGTTCTAAATCCGGGGAACTCAGGTGGGCCATTAGTCAACAGCCGTGGCGAAGTAATGGGAACCAACACCTGGAGAATTAACGATGTCGACCTAGGTTTCTATAACATCTCCGTTGATATAGAAGCAATTTGTGTATTGTTGGTTGATTGTGACTAGAGCTCACTAGTCGCGTATCGAAGCTCCCATTTGCTCCCCACTTGTCAATTGGGCGTAACATCGGACTTCTCGGTAGCCTTGCACCCATCCATCTGCTAACGGAACAAGTGGGTAGACATCATGCGGAGCGTCGGTGTCATATGGAATACCCACGTATTTCTCATAGGCCAGACCACAGAAGTCCCCCTGAGAGCCGTACAAGGCATCCTCTCCTGGATAGTCGCCCTCCGGAAGAGTTCTAGTACCAACTATTTCGGCATCGTGAAGTTCGGTGCAGGGTACTCCAACAAGCTTTGTAAATTCCACTAATTCATCACGACTAGGTTCAGAAAATTCATCGGGTATCAAAATACAGTCACCGAACCTAATTTTTAGAGCCCCTAAAGCACCAGTCTCTGTAATTTGACCAGACTCATCTCTCGTTGTGGAATCCGTCGATAAATCTAGATTTGCCCACCAGTCGCCAACAGCCGAGAGTCCGACGAGTCCGACGATTCCGACGATTCCCGCAATCCATATCCACCGCTTCATAATGAATGCGCTTCTCACAACTAAAGTGCCTGCCATCTTGTCGTGCAGTGCCTGTTTCTTTTTGGTGAAAGCAACCATGATGAATCCAATCCCCAACAAAATCAGGGATAGCAATTCTGCGAAGTACCTCCCAGTGGCCCTTCCGAACGATATTCTGGCTCCCTCGTAATCAACTACTTTTAGCCCTAATAGCTTCTTACCGAGAGTTGCCTGCCAGCTGGACGAATGCAAGACTGCTGCATAGACCCACGCAATAGTCAAAGACATAATAGTGTCGGCGTACACAAAAGTATTGTCTGCGGGGTAGGTTGCGCGCAATAAAAATGACGCCAAGAGTGTGGAGATAAGAACAATCACGCCGTCGATAACATAAGCGGAAAAACGTATCCAAAACCCCCCATATTGACTGCTGTCGTTTGTTAAAACTTCAAGGGGTTGTCCGCAGCCATCGCAGAACTTTGCATCACCTGGCGTCTCTTTGCCACATTTTTTACAATACATATTGAGGTTCCCCATGAAAAGTAGACACTGGCTTACGCAGCTTGGTTGGCTGCGGCCAACGCTATCTCATATTTGATTGGGCTGGTTTGCCCGATTTTGAAGTACCTCCCGGCGTGGTTGTAACGGGGGGTGAACGCTTCAATCCCGACGACGGTTTCGTAGAGGGTGGTGAAGGTGTGTCGGTAGTAGCACTCGTGTTTGAAAATTGACCACGCATCGCACGGACCTCTTGCTGACGCTTGCCAATACCCATCGCTAACCACCTTCATCTCAAGGTGTTGTGACGACCACTTGAATCCACCGTCCACTCTCCCTGGGGAACCTCAGTTTTTCAATAGTCGTCATCAAACGGTCCTTTTTCGAAGTCTTTCCAATCGTCTTCGAACTCCTCGTCTGTCATGAGATGTTCGTCCGACCCATATCGGTATTTACCAACCATTTCTGAACGCCAGTATTCTTTGTCACCCATTGGGTAGAAGGAGGCTTGCTCGTTCTGACAATCAAGCTCTTCAGCGGCAAGCTCATCATGTTGGGCAATATGTATTTCTGCAACCGACAAATCATGTTCAAATCGACGGATGTACACAGCGACCGAATTTGTGCTCCACCATCGCGGCAAATCACCTTTCGTCAGGCGAATTTCTACTACGCCAGTTCCATCCTTTTTTGGAGTACCAATACGTAGGATTCCATCCTCTCGATGGCTTGCGTGGCCGACGAACTCCGCAGGAAGAATTACAAACTTTAATTCATTATCGATGTTCAAATTATCTACTCCATTGGTGAGAAAATTCAGACACGCGTAGTTCGGTGTCATTTCGTTTATGTCGCAAATCAAATCGACCCCGAAGAATTCTAATTTGGTCGCCAGTACGCAGATTTCCGGCCGATTCAAGATAATTTTTGTGAGTAAATCGCAAGACGTAATGTGCGCTTTTATCTGTTCCGTGAATAACAGCTTCAACCGTTACTTCTGGTCGAAGTTCACTACCGCGGAAAACAGAACACTCATGTCTAGGTGTTGTGAGCACTGTTGCATTAATACTGAAGTATCGTGGGGTTGTTTTTGGAGCGCGCTTCTTGGTTTTGCGGTTTCTAACTTTTCTTTTACGCTTAGTGTCAATTTCGTATCTCATAATTTGCCTATCTTTCTTTTGTGGTTTCTTGGAAGTTCCATTCCTTGAGACTCTGGTTGGGCGGTTATCAACGTCCTTCTAGTGTTTGGCAAGGCTTCGCCATTAAATAGAAAGACGTTGGGTCATTCCTCTCGACTTCGGAGGGCTGGCACAACGGCCACTGGAAATTATTCAGCGGCGTTACCGGATTAGGTGAGAAGTTGCCCCTTCGGCTGTCGCACGGGTACTCCTTGTACGGCACACATCTCACTCGTGTTCACGTTCCCAACGTTGTCTCTCGTCGATTGGTGATGACAAGATGATGACATAGGAGCAGTACGTCTCATTGCAACTATTCCAACTTTTTGGAAAAATTAATCAATACAACTCTTGACAATATTTCTGTCAATAATTTAAATAACCTTAAAATTCTTCATCAATAAATTCTGAACCAATAAAGTATTTTTTTAAAGCATCACGAATGATTTTTCCCTGCGAAATATGCCGAGAATTTGCACTTACTTCAATTCGGCGTTTCATTGTTGGGCTGAGTCGAACACTTAAACGGGGGTATTTGGTATTTGTCATGAAGACAATTTTCTCATGCGACACACGACCACGCTGCAACTAATTGGCAAAATTGGCAAAAAGGCTGTCGAAACGCCAAAGCAGAGGGGGTGCTATACAAAATCCGGCGTTTTGAGCCCGATTTGGTGCCACCGAGTCAACCAAGCCGACAGCAGTCCCAAATTGATATCACTGGATTTGTCGTGGTTTGGATAAATCTAAATGAGTTTGGCGAATCTCGCTGTTCGCCACGCGCCTACCTCCGACGCGACCGGGTGCACGGGAAAGTCCCGACAGTGGGACGGCGTGTGGCATCCCCTGGACGGCCACGGCTGATGACGAGGTCGGCAAAAGCCACCAGTAATCGTTCGGGTACTGTTGATACATGCGTCGTTACTTGTTCAGGCCTGAGGTTCTGGTTTTGTTACTTGCCATTTCGCTGTTCGGTGCTAAGCAGTTATGGGAAGAGGTTTCTTCGTCGCAAATCGGTGACGCTGGCCATGTGGAGGTTTCTTCGTCGCAAATCGGTGACGCTGGCCCTGTGGAGGTTTCTTCGTCGTACATTGTAGGCACTAGCCGTGTGGAGTCTTTTATCAGAACCGGTGACACTGGCCCCGGTGGTGGCATTGTGTTTTATGTGGCAGCGACACCATTTGCGTGCGGTCCAACACTGGCATCAACGTGCACTTATCTTGAAGCCGCACCATCGGGTTGGAGCGTGACACTAGCGAGTGGGTGTCAGCGGAGAGGTACTTCAATTATTGACCCACTTTGTCCCTGGTCGGGAAACAGTATTGATTTCAGTGAAACTGATACTGTCAGCGGTACTGATACTGCTATCGGTACTGGCTACGCAAACACTGTTGCAATTATTGGCGGCAGCACCTCTGGAATAGCGGCGAACGCGTCACAGGCCTATCGAGGTGGTGGTAAAACTGATTGGTATTTGCCCTCACGAGATGAACTTAACGAACTGTGTAAGTATGCGTTTTGAAGCAACCCATGTTTGGTGCAGTGCCGGTTTATAGGTTTCCGGTCGTGGTGACCAGATCTTGTTGACGATACCAGTTGCTTTCTTGTTCGGCGGGTGGGATGTCACCGATTTCTGAGTGAAGTCGTCGGTGGTTGT
>JBDNIH010000005.1:0-15362 GCA_041688385.1 Bacteroidia bacterium | reverse complement strand
TTACTGACCCAGACGGTGGTTTCGGCTCAGGATGGTTGTGGTACACCTCCGCCAGAAAAAGCGCTTTTTGACTATCTCGAGCAAATTGGGGAGAACTACAGAAACAACAGTCAGCGCCGTAGCAACACTGAAATACTGAATGTGCCTTTGTATATGCACATCGTTACCTCGAACAGCGGCAGCAAGTACAGCTTTAACACTATGCTCACAGTAATTTGTGAGTTGAATGCCAAGTTTGCTCCTTCGGCCATCCGTTTTTTTCTCGATGGGGTGAATTATATCAATGATCCTTCCTTGTATGATCATACTTCCTTCCAAACGGGCAGCCAGATGATGCTACAATACAACCAGTCGCGTAAAGTGAACGTATACTTCGTGAATCTTGGTTTGATTGGTTTGTGTGGTTACGCTTTCTTTCCTGGTCAGGGCCCTGGCACAACGCTGCGTAATGGCGGCTTGATGATGAGCGTAGCTTGTTCTCAAATAGGTAATTCTACCTTGGCCCACGAAATGGGACATTATCTTGCTTTACCCCATCCCTTCGATGGCACATCAAGTGATCCGTCGAGTCCAATTTCGGAGCGGATTACACGAAGTGCTACAGATACGGTTGGCGGACGTTTAGCAGCCAACTGCATTTGGGCGGGGGACCGTTTTTGTGATACCCGCGCCGATTTTATAGGTACCCGCTGGTCTTGCGCCGGTAATCCTCCTGTACAGTTGGATGTAAACGGTGACCTTTTTGATCCAGATGAATCCTTGTTTATGTCGTATTCACTGGATAACTGCCAGAACCGCTTCTCAGAAGAGCAAGTGAACACCATGCGTCACACGCTGGTTGGCGACAGCATTACCCAAGGCAGCCGGGCTTATTTAATGATTACTCCCATGGCGCCTTTTAACGTGATAACCACCAACAGCAGCCCCTTGGAGCCAAACAACCCCAATACAATCATCAACAGCGACTATATGTTCTTCAAATGGACCGCTGCTCCTGGTGCAACACAATACCTTTTTCGCATACTCCGAAACAACCAGATAGTAGAAGAAGTAGTGCTTGCCGATACGCAATATTACTTACCGACATTCCGGATGACTTCAGGCGCTGCGCATACCTGGAATGTACGTCCTTTTAACCATGGTTACACTTGTATGGCTGCTTCCGCCAATGGCACTTTCCGTGCAGGCACAAATTTCGGCACCTCTGTCCGCCAATTGGAATCCGAAAAAATAAACATCTTCCCAACTTTACTCGAAGCTGGTCAGCTGTTGTATGTTGATGTAACAGATTTGGAATCAGAAAATCTCCAGCTGAATGTATACGACCTTCAAGGACGCCTCCTCAAATCAGTGGCTGTATTTGGTGAAAGCCGCCACAGCATCTCACTTGACGAGTTCAGCCGAGGTTTATACCAAGTTCGTATTAGCGGAAACGGACTGCTAAAAAACAGTCGCGTTTTCAAACAATAAATTTTACTTCATCCTGCTGGCGGCCATCTTCGGATGGCCGTTTGTATTTTTAACCTATGGATATTGTATTGCCCTCACCTTTGGTAGATGTAGACTGGAAAATTGCCGGTCACACCTATCGGTTGAGTGTTAAGCGCGATGATCTCATACACCCCTTGGTAAGCGGCAACAAATGGCGCAAATTGCGTTTGGTTCTTGAAGATGCCCGTCAGCAGAAAAAAAATACCCTTGTAAGCTTTGGTGGCGCTTGGTCGAACCACCTCTTGGCCCTGGCTGTAGCGGCTGAAGCCTTGCATTTTAAAAGTGTGGGTTTCGTTCGAGGTGACGAATTACAAACAGATACCCACGGCCAGCTTGCCCGTTATCGCGGCCATGGCATGGAATTATTACCAGTTTCCCGCGTCGAATACCGTGATAAAGCAGCCCTCTTCCGTAAACATTTTGGCGCTCATTCCGACGCCTACTTCATCGATGAAGGAGGTGCCTCCGAATTAGCCGAACGAGGTTGTATGGATATTCTTTCGGAGAACAAAGCTGAAAGCTGGAGTGACATCTGGTTGCCCGTGGGGACAGCAACTACTTTCAAAGGAATGGCACGCTATCTCGCAGCAAACAAAAAAAGTACGCGATTACAGGGTGTTCTCGCCGTTCAAAGCAAAACGTTTCGCGAAAAATTAGTTGCAGAAATAAATCCAATTTATCCGCACTACCAATTGCATCTGCCCGAAAGCGGGCTCCGCTTCGGAAAATTTAGCGACACACAACTGGCCATTGGCCTTGATTGGTTTGCCCAAACCGGCATACTACCCGATCCGGTGTATGGATTAAAAACCCTTGAAGCCATCTACCTAAGCCTAGAAAAACAAAACCCCGCCGAAACAGGCAGGGTTTTATGGATACATACAGGCGGACTGCAAGGCTGGGCGGGATATCCTGAATCCTTGCGTCTATTTAATGAGCTCAGCTAACAGCTTTGAGCTTGCTAATCGTAGACCGCTCAAACTGACTAACAGCATATTCCAATTCCAGACGATATACTTCAGGCTTTGGATCGGCAGTTGGCAACTCGAACATGGCTTCGTTGAGTATTACCTCACAAATAGAGCGCAGTCCGCGTGCACCAAGCTTATATTCCATCGCTTTGTCGACAATAAAATCGAGTACCGGTTCCGAAATCTCTAAGCGAATGCCCTCAAATTCAAACAACTTTTCGTACTGGCGAAAAAGGGCGTTTTTTGGAACGGTGAGTATGGCGCGCAACGTAGGCTTGTCGAGTGGATTAAGGTAAGACACTACCGGCAAACGGCCCAATAACTCCGGTATCAAGCCGAATTGTTTTAGATCGTTGGGCTGTACATACTGCAATAAATTTTCTTTATCGAATTTATCACGTTGCTCAATACCGTAACCTATAGCATTTAGCTTCACCCGACGGGCGATGATTTTCTCAACGCCGTCGAAGGCACCACCACAAATAAAAAGGATGTTGCTGGTATCGACCTGAATGAACTTCTGCTCCGGATGTTTGCGTCCGCCTTGGGGTGGAACGTTTACTACCGTGCCTTCGAGCATTTTCAGCAGCGCTTGTTGTACTCCTTCGCCCGAAACATCCCTTGTTATGGATGGGTTATCGCTTTTGCGCGCAATCTTATCAATTTCGTCGAGATAAACAATGCCACGCTCTGCCGCTTTTACATCGTAATCGGCAGCTTGAAGCAAACGACTAAGTATACTCTCTACATCTTCGCCAACATAACCTGCTTCGGTAAACACCGTGGCATCGGCAATACAAAAAGGCACATTCAACTGCCGTGCAATGGTACGTGCGATAAGCGTTTTACCGGTACCGGTTTCTCCTACGAGTATGATATTCGACTTTTCAATCTCAACTTCCTGCTCCAGCTGTTGGTTGATGCGTTTGTAGTGGTTGTAGACTGCAACAGCTATCGTTTTTTTGGCTGCATCCTGACCAATAACATAGGTATCTAAGTAGTCCTTGATGAACTGTGGCTTTTGTGCTTTGTAATTTTTAAAGGTTTTGACCGGACTAACAGCGTCGCTGGCTTCTTCATTCATGATGGTACTCGCCTGCTCAATACAACTTTCACAGATATGGCCTTCCAAACCTGCCACTAAAATGCGGGTTTGGTCCTTGTCTTTGCCACAAAAGGAACAATGTAATTTCTGTTTTGCCATTTTATCCTTTTTTCTTCGGTGAACGCACGAGTATATCGTCGATCATACCGTAGGCTTTGGCTTCTTCGGCGGTCATCCAATAATCGCGATCACTGTCGGCCATAATTTTCTCAAAAGTCTGACCGCTGTGGTCGGCAATGATAGTATACAACTCATCGCGCAATTTCAGGGTTTCTTTTAAGGTAATTTCCATGTCCGACACCTGACCTTGCACCCCGCTCATTGGCTGGTGAATCATGACGCGGCTATGTTTTAGTGCGGTGCGCTTGCCTTTTTCACCAGCACACATCAATACAGCTGCCATAGAAGCCGCCATACCGGTACAAATCGTAGATACTTCAGCGCTTACAAACTGCATGGTATCATAAATACCTAAGCCTGCGTAAACCGAACCACCTGGACTGTTGATGTAAATCTGAACATCCCGGCCGCTGTCTACTGAATCTAAAAACAGCAATTGTGCTTGGATAATATTAGCAACTTCATCATTTATTGGTACACCCATAAAAATGATACGGTCCATCATCAAACGAGAGAATACATCCATAGAGGCCACATTCATGGGGCGCTCTTCAATGATGTAAGGCGTGAGGTTGCTGACCTGGTGGCGGGTGTAGCTGTCGAGGGTATTGCCGTTTTGACCTAAATGTTTGACGGCGTATTTGCGAAATTCAGTTCCAAAATCCATAGTTTGCTCTTTGCTGTAGTTAAACAGATTTTTTCTGCGTTAGTTTCTCAAAATCGGCATAGGATATCGACTTCTCATCAATTTTTATCAATTCACGCACGTGGTCCTCTACTTTGCGGAATTTTACCGAATAATATAGGTTGGCGTAATTATCGTCTTTGCGGAGATAGTCGAGCGCATATTTGTTCAAATCCTTTTCTTCGATAGGTATGCCGTAGCTAGAAAACTGACGGTACAATAAACTGCGGGCCTCGTTCATGATTTCTTCTGAATCAATCTCCAGTTTGTTTTCTTTCAAAATGGTGTCGATAATCAAATCGCGGCGCAGTTGTTTGGCGTATTCCGGATACTGACTTTCGAGTGTGTTTTCGTCGATTGGATTTTCGGTTGCGGTTTTCAACCAACGTTTCAGGAAAGCATCTGGCAACTCTATATTTTCGGCATCCAAAAGGGCTTCCATCAAATCGTTACGCAACAAACGTTCGGCATCGGCTTGCAAACCACGCCCCAGCTCAAGCTTGATTCGATCATTGAACGCTTCTTCGGTATCGATTTCCTCATTGCCAAACACCTGACGGAAAAAGTCGGTATTCATGTCAGCTAGGCCGTCACGCATGATGTTACTTGCCGTGATTTCGAAATGCGGGTTGATCGCATTAAGCTCTTCGACTGATTTTTTTATGCCAGCAGCAATTTTCTCTGGATCGTTACCAAAGATGGCGCTGAGTTGGTTGCGGGTAGTGTAGTCTTTGGCAATGCCCGTGAGTTCAGCCTGCAATTGGCTATCAGCGATATCGGCAAGTTTTACCAAACTAACGGTAACCACGCCACCTTGTTTGATCTCGCCGTTTTGGTCGAGTTCTTTGAGGCGCAAAAATACATTATCGCCGGCTTCTGAAGTTTCGGGATATGCATTGGTATAGTACCGTTTGCGTAGGTCATTGGTATAGTTGGTGAGCAGATTTTGATCGGGCTCAACCGCGTATTTCACGAATGATTTCGTTGGGATATTTGTCACGACCTCGGGTTTCAAACCTATGTCGAAGCGAAAAGTAAAAGCGGTGGCGTCTTCTATGCCTCCTTCAAAAGGATCGTGTCCTTCTTCTGGAACTGGCTGAGCAAAAATTTCTAGGGCTTGTTCTTTCAAAAAAGTATCCACTTGCTCCTGGACGAGTTTGTTGAGTTCTTCGTACAACAAGGCTTTACCGTACATTTTTTTCACCAAGCCAGCAGGCACCATTCCTTTACGGAAACCAGGCATACTCACCTTGCGGCGATAGTCTTTTAGGGCTTCTTCAAATTTGGCGGAATAGTCGGCTGGCTCCAGTTGGAGAATGACTTTGTTTTCGAGTTTACTGATTTTTTCTGCGGTAATGTTCACGACGAATGCTTTTATGAAGTGCTTATTCTTGATGAGGTAATTATGCTGCTCGCTGGCTGATGTTGTTGTAAAAGTGATAAAGTTCTAGGGGTATAAAGTTGGGCTGGGATAAATGGCGTTTTGCCCTATGGTTTGGTCAGCGTTCGAAACGCCCAAATTCGAAGATGCAGTTATTTTCATTTTTGCTCATTCAAATAATTGCTTATCGTAATTTAGCTGAATTTGTGCAGCACCTTAGCACCTTAGCACCTTAGCACCTTAGCACCTTAGCACCTTAGCAACTTAGCAACTTAGCAACTTAGCAACTTAGAACCTTAGCAACTTAGCAACTTAGAACCTTAGAACCTTAGAACCTTAGAAAATAAAAAGTGCGGATGGAGGGACTCGAACCCACACACCTTGCGGCACCAGATCCTAAGTCTGGCACGTCTACCAATTTCGCCACATCCGCTAACTCCGCGACCTTCTGTCACGGGAGCGCAAAGGTACATTTAAATGATGTGAATCACAAACACTTCTAGTTAGCTGCGCTGGTAAAAATGGCCAATTATTGCGTTACCCAAATAGCCAGTTGCACCAAATAGCCAAGTGAGATAACACTAACGGGAAAAAACTGGCTAGCCGTCAGCCGGCGGACTGGCTATTTCTCTCGACGAAGAACCCAACTTCTCGGAAAACCGCAAAAAAATGCAAATCCCCACTGGCTATCCGTAAGCCGACAGGCTGGCTATTTCTCTCAACTAAAACCCCAACAACCAGAAACAACCTTTTACCTTTTAAACTTGACATCTTATAACCAGCTGATCCTTCCAAAAAAAATGAAACGTGCAGTAATAGTTCGAGCGAACTAAACGCAATAATTCACCGCGTTTTTCCCTAATTTTAAAGCTTCACCGCTGTTTTTATTAGTATGGATATTGTGCCAGAGCTTTCTAGAGAAGAAGCTGAACGAAAGGAAATTTTACGCCGTTACCGGGCCTTGCTGCGGGCTTGCAAACCCTTTCTAAAAAAGGGCGACAAACGCCTCATCCGGCTGGCCTTCGACATTGCCCTAGAAGCCCACAAAGACATGCGCCGGAAATCGGGGGAGCCCTACATTTACCATCCCCTCGAAGTAGCCCGTATCGCCGTAGAGGAAATCGGGCTGGGCACCACCTCAATCATATGTGCTTTGTTGCATGACGTGGTTGAAGATACCGACATCACCCTCGATCAAGTAGAAAAGGAATTCGGCAATGTGGTGGCTCGCATTATAGACGGCTTGACCAAAATCACGGGGCTCTATCACAAATCGACCAATAGCTCCGACCAAGCCGAGAACTTCCGTAAAATGTTACTTACCCTGGCCGATGATGTACGGGTAATCCTTATTAAACTTGCCGACCGCCTGCATAATATGCGTACGCTGGAAAGTATGCCTAAGGAGAAGCAGCTGAAAATCGCCTCCGAAACCGCTTATTTGTTTGCCCCCCTCGCCCATCGTTTGGGATTGTATGCGGTTAAATCAGAGCTCGAAGACCTCTCCCTCAAATTCACCGAAGCCGAAGTTTACCGCGATATCTCCCGCAAATTGCGCGAAACCCGCTCCAAACGTGATCGCTTTATAAAAGACTTTATTGCTCCTCTACAAAGTGAACTCGACAAAACCGGATTAACCTTCGAAATTAAAGGCCGGCCGAAGTCGATAAACAGCATCTGGAATAAGATGAAAAAACAGGGTATCGAGTTCGAAGAAGTCTATGACCTTTTTGCTATCCGTATTATCATCGACAGTCAGGCCGAGCTCGAAAAACCCGACTCTTGGCGCATTTACTCCATTGTAACCGACATCTACCAGCCCAATCCCAACCGGCTTCGGGATTGGGTATCAACCCCCAAAGCCAATGGTTATGAATCGCTACATACCACGGTTATGGGTCCCGGCGGACGTTGGGTTGAAATACAAATTCGGAGTCGGCGCATGGATGAAATTGCCGAAAAAGGATTTGCTGCCCACTGGAAATACAAAGACCAAACTGGTGACAATGCCTTCGACGAATGGTTAACACGGATACGGGAAGTGCTTGAGAACCCTGAGCCCAATGCCTTGGAGTTTATGGACAACATCAAACTTCAGCTCTATGCGAAAGATTTATTTGCCTTTACCCCAAAAGGTGATCTCATCAAACTGCAAGCCGGCGCCACCGCGCTCGACTTTGCCTTTGAGATTCATACCGATATTGGTATGAAGTGTATCGGCGCCAAGGTGAACCACAAAATTGTGCCACTCAGCTACCAACTACTGAATGGCGACCAGGTAGAGATACTCACTTCCAATATTCAGAAGCCCAAATCGGACTGGCTCAATTTTGTAACCTCTGCCAAAGCCAAAAACAAAATAAAGCAAGTCCTGAAAGAACAGAAAAGAGAAAATTCTGATTTAGGCAAAGACATACTGCAACGCAAACTCAAGCAGTGGAAAATTGGGTTTAACGACGATGTGCTCCAAAAAATCGTTGTCCATTTTAAGTTAAATTCGGTACTGGATCTATACTACTACATCGCCATCGAAAAACTAGATCTGGCTCAGGTTAAGTCCTATTTACTCAAGCCAGAGAAAAAGCAGGGCCGCGTAACCCGCATCGATGAGCAGAATTTCGGGGATTTGGTGAAGTCGAACAGCAATAAAAACGACGACCTACTTATCATCGACGATAAACTCAGCAAAATCGACTATACCCTCGCCCATTGCTGCAATCCCATTTCAGGCGACGACATATTCGGATTTGTAACCGTTAGCGAAGGCATCAAAATTCACCGAGTGAGCTGTCCCAACGCTGTTCAGCTCCTCTCCAAATACGGCTACCGTGTAGTAAAAGCCAAGTGGACCAAAGCCTCAGAAGTCAGCTTCCTCGCCGGCATCCGCATCACCGGACTCGACGATATCGGCATCATCAGCGGCATATCCACTGTTATTTCGGGCGATTTAAAAGTCAATATGCGGTCCATCTCCGTAGTTTCCAACGACGGCATGTTCGAGGGTGATATTATGGTGTATGTAAACGATACCAAACATCTCGAAACGCTGATGCGTAAGTTGAAGGAAGTTCGCGGCGTATTGAAAGTGAGTCGTTTTGATTCCCAGCCTGATTAAGTCCCGTTTAATCGAAACCACAAAGCGATAAAAATTGTTGAACTTTAAACTCCAATCAACTGAGCATGGCCAATAGCGTAAGTGTAACTGAAGAAGTAAAAAAAATCTTCTCTGCCTATCTCGAAGAACACGGCCACCGCAAAACGCCGGAACGATTTGCCATACTCGAAGAAATTTACAGTCGCACCGACCACTTTGATGTAGAATCCCTCTACATCCAGATGAAAAACAGGAATTACAGGGTGAGTCGTGCCACGGTTTATAACACCCTCGACCTGCTTCAAGCCTGCGATTTGGTGACCAAACATCAGTTTGGCAAAAATATGGCACAGTTCGAATGTTCCTATGGTTTCAAGCAGCACGACCACCTCATCTGCATAGAATGTGGCCGTGTTGAGGAGTTCTGCGACCCCCGTATTCAGGAGATCAGGGTTGACATGGGGACATTTTTCCACCATAAAGTTCGTCATCATAGCCTCCATTTGTACGCCAGCTGCGAAAAACTGACCGAAACAGGGGAATGTCCACATTTCAATAAAAACAGCTGATTCACTCAAAAAGACATTTACCTTTGGGCTTTAACAGCTCTCAATGAAGGTAGATGTGCTGCTCGGTCTCCAATGGGGAGATGAAGGCAAGGGAAAGATTGTTGACGTGATCACCCCGCAATACGACATTATCGCCCGTTTTCAAGGTGGACCCAACGCCGGTCACTCGCTCGAATTCGATGGTATCAAGGTGGTGCTCAACACCATACCCTCTGGCATTTTTCATGGCAACGTACAAAACGTTATTGGCAATGGGGTTGTAATCGACCCGGTTATCCTACGACGCGAGATTCAAAATCTCGAGAAAATGGGCGTAGCTGTGCATCAACGGCTCGTGATTTCGCGCAAAGCGCACCTCATTATGCCTACTCATCCCATACTTGATGCCGCTTACGAGGCAGCCAAGGGTGTGGGTAAAATTGGCTCTACTCTAAAGGGTATCGGCCCCACTTATACCGATAAAATAGGCCGTTCAGGACTGCGTATAGGTGATTTGGTGAGTAAAAATTTCCGTGCCACCTACGACAGTATCAAAAAACGTCATTTCGAAACCTTGGCTGTTTATGCCTACGAGGACCCAGCTTTTGCCGAAAAAGAAGCTGCCTGGTTCGACGCAGTGGAATTTTTGAAGACCTTTCCTTTTGTCGACAGCGAAACCCTCATCAACGACGCCTTAAAAGCCGGCAAAAAAGTGCTGGCTGAAGGTGCACAAGGCACAATGCTCGACATTGATTTTGGCTCTTATCCATTTGTTACCAGTTCCAATACCGTTACTGCCGGAGCTTGCACAGGTTTAGGCATTGCCCCTAACCGCATTGGCGAGGTATATGGCATCTTTAAAGCCTATTGCACCCGCGTAGGTGGCGGCCCGTTCCCCACCGAGCTCGACAATGAAGTTGGCGAACGTTTGCGACAAGAGGGCCGTGAATTTGGTGCGACTACGGGACGTCCCCGTCGTTGTGGCTGGATTGATTTACCGGCGCTGAAATACGCTATTTTGTTGAATGGTGTTACCCAGCTCATCATGACCAAGTCGGATGTGCTTAGCAGCTTTGACCAAATATTTGCGTGCACCCATTATGAAGTAGAAGGCCATAAAACCGATCAGCTTCCTTTTGATTTGCGCGATGCAAAGCCCATTTTCGAGGCTATACCTGGCTGGAAGGTAGATTTGACCCAAATCAAGGATATGAAGCAGCTCCCATCAGAATTAATGGACTATATCCACTGGCTAGAAAATGCACTGGAGGTGCCAATCAAAATTGTCTCGGTAGGGCCCGACCGAAACCAGACTTTATACCGCTAATATGCCTGCCGGGATAGATCAGCTTTGGTTGCACAAATTGCTACATCATTTCCGGAACGCCCGGCATTTGGCTGTTTACAACAGTAACCGCAACCAGCAGGCTGAGCTACCGATGGGCTATATCACTTTCGATTGGCTGGTAGCTGTTTCTGATGATGCGCCATTACCGCTCAAGGCGCCGTATTTAGCTGCCTTAGATCAGCTCGTGCTGGAGCATCCCGATTTTTACTGTGGGTTTTTATCGTACGAACTCAAAAACGAGCTAGAAGCCTTAAGCACCCTACAAGTTGACCATTTAGGTTTTTCGCCTGCCTGTTTTTTTCGTCCCCAATTGCTTATTGTTTGTAGCGAGGGTGAGTTGAAGGTTATTCGCAATGAAACAGACTCCCGTTGGGATGCGGCTGCCATACATGCGTTGGTTGAAGCACCAATGACTGATGCCAAGCCTATTTCGTTGTTGTGCCGAACCAGTCGCGAACGCTATTTAGCGCAAGTACAGAAAATACGTTCTGCTATAGCTGAAGGCACCGTGTACGAACTAAATTATTGTGTTGAGTGGTATAATGAATCCGTTGAAACCGACCCCATTGCCTTGTACCATAGGCTGAATTTACTTTCGCCTACCCCATTTTCAGCCTATTTTCAATCGGACGGTCAGCATTTAATTTGCGGCAGTCCCGAGCGTTTTTTTTCGCGATACCAACAAACGATTTTTTCTCAACCTATTAAAGGTACCCGCAAAAGAAGTAAGGATAGTGCAGAAGATAAGGCGCTCAAAGTCGCGTTAGCGAATGATGAAAAGGAAAAAGCCGAAAATGTGATGATTGTGGATCTGGTACGCAACGACTTGGCCCGCAGTTGTGCGCCTGGATCGGTAAAGGTTCCTGAGCTCATGCAGGTGTACACTTTTCCAACCGTTCACCAAATGATCAGCACAGTAACTGGGCGTATACGGCCCGATGTGAGCACTGTTCAAGCCATCAAAAATGCTTTTCCTATGGGCTCGATGACCGGCGCGCCTAAAATTAAAGCGATGGAAGTCATCGCTGCGTTAGAGGACAGCCGGCGCGGGTTGTATTCAGGTTCGTTAGGCTACTTTACTCCGGATGGGGATTGTGATTTTAACGTGATCATTCGCAGTATACTGTACAACAGCAACCGTGGTTATCTCAGCTTCCAAACGGGTGGCGCCATTACCTACGACTCTGTGCCAGCGCAGGAATGGGATGAATGTCAGCTGAAAGCCGCTACTATGCTTTCGGCCTTGGGTGGAACAAGCTAAGGCTTCGAAACATTTTCTATCCTTTTTTTGTCACAATTAGCTGTCTTTTGTTTTTGATTGATTCTTATTTGTAGATTGAATTCAAAAGCTGAGCTATGAAACAGAAAATTACCCTACTGCTGCTCGTTGGATTAAGTTTAACGTGCAACAAAACACTTCAGGCGAAAGAAGCTAAAGAAGCTCGGTCTCGACCTGAAGTACGTGTAATGGCCAGTTGTGCACCGGCAACGAGTCGCACCAATATTTCCATCAATACCGTTCGTTTTACGGTAATGGGCGGTGGCGACAAATGGGCTTTTGTTTCTGCTACCAATAATCGTGGCTTCGAATACCCGGCAAACAGTGGGAAAAATATGGTTTCGGGTGGTTCGCTCTGGTTGGCCGCCAAAGACGACAATCAGGTTTTGCACGTAGCTGCCCAAACCTACCGCCAGTTTACTACGTTGGGTATAGGATTTTGGCCTGGCCCGCTGGGTATCGCTAATAATTTGGGGATAGATTCCGTTTCTTGCCGCTTGTACGATCGCATTTGGCAAGTGACTAAAGCGCAGGTTGACCTGCATAAAACCCAATTCAACCAACCCGGTTATCAAACACCAATGGACATCGCACAATGGCCTGCCAATGGTCGCGTAACCTTTAATGAGTCTTTATACCTCGCCCCTTTTGCCGATTTGAATGGCAACGCACTTTACGAGCCCCAATTGGGTGAATACCCACTTATTGCGGGTGATGCAGCGAGCTGGCACGTATACAATGCATTAGGAGGTATAGCTGGCAGCGGGTCGCCTCCAATGGGATTAGAAATACAGGAAGAAAATTTTGCTTTCGCTGGCCCTACTTTGCTGGAACAAGCTGCATTTTTTCGTCTAAAAATCATCAACCGCTCCAACCGCACCTATGACTCGGTTTATACGGGTGTTTTTATAGATCCGGATATAGGAGGTGGCAATGATGATTATATCGGCTGTGATGTGAGTCGAAATTTGGGTTTTGCTTACAATAGCGATGCAGAAGATGGAGGTAGTGAAGGTTATGGGATAAATCCCCCCGTATTTGGCCTATTACAGTTAGAAGGTCCTTTCGCCACTTCGAACGATGGCTTAGATAACGATCGTGATGGACAAATCGACGAAATAACAGCTGATTGTACCGGACAACCCTTGCCTGAGCGCATTGCCATGACCTCTTTCCTTACTTTTAATAACAATAGCACACTATCCGGAAATCCACGACAAGCACGTCATGTTATGCAATACCTTAGTGGCGCTTGGTTAGATGGTTCTAAAATGACTTTTGGCGGCACAGCTTATCTCGGAAGTTTAGGATCAACCCATGTGCCTTACACTTTTGCTTATCCAGGCAGTAGCGACCCTACTGGTTGGGGTTATGTTTATGCAGGCGGCGTGGCAACTGCTCCACCTTTCAGTTGGACTGAAAACCAGCCCGGTGGTATTGCTTTACCCAATATGCCTAGCGACCGCAGGTTTGTGATGAGTAACGGCAAAACACAAATGTTACCCGGTGCTGTTCAGGTACTCATGTATGCTGGTATGTGGGGTAGAGATTCAGTCAGCAGTGATTCAACTGCAGCTTTTAACCGACTGTTAGCTGTTTCCGACTATGTACAGCAGCAGTACAACAACTGCTTTCTGGCTATTCCCGATGTAATATTTACTTCCACTGCCAATGTAAAAGCACCGCTGAACTGGACGCTTTATCCTAATCCCGTAGAAAATGGCCGGTTGTATGTGAAGGGTGATTTTGACCTAAACAAAGCCATTCACTTGCAGCTGATAGATATGCAAGGACGCAAACACCCACTTGAAATAACGGACCTAAATGCTGGTCGTCTGAATCTGTATACCCCGGCAAAAACCGGGCTCTACCTCATCCAGATTCGACAAGGTGATCAGCGGATGCAGCAGAAGTTGTTTATACGGTAGATTAAGCACAATGTGCTCTTGCGGCGTTTCGCGGGGCTGCCTTTGGGGAAGGTGCTAATGGAATTTCGACCGTACGGGCTTAAGCTCTGCTAAGCGATGCAAAACGAGAGCGAGTGAATGCCATGACTAGAACTCAAAACACCATAATTTAGCAGACTCCCATTTGCACATTAATCATTATTTTTTTAACAAAAAAGCCGCTCCGGAATCCCAGAGCGGCTTTATTTATGATGCAGTAGTAAATTATTCGCCTACTACTTCTATGTTCAACTCAACTTTCACATCGCGGTGTAAGTCGATTTCAGCGATATAAATGCCAATCGTCTTAATCTCACCTTTGAGGGCGATTTTGCGACGGTCGATATCAAAACCTTTGTCTTTCAATACGTCTGCTACCTGGAGGGTAGTTACTGCACCGAAGATGCGTCCGTTTTCGCCAACTTTAGCACCTACCTTAAGGGTAAGGTCTTTCAGTTTGTCGGCCATTTCGGTCGCGTCGTTTTTGATTTTATCCTGTTTAAAGGCAGCTTGACGAACATTCTCGTCACGCTCTTTGCGGTTAGGGTTGTTTGCAACTACCGCCAAACCTTGAGGAATGAGGAAGTTACGGCCATAACCGTTTTTCACCTTAATAACGTCGTATTTGTATCCCAGACCTTTAATGTCTGATTTCAGAATGATTTCCATGTCTTACTTCCTCTTCTTATTTCATTCCATCAGCTACGTACGGCATCAGAGCAAGGTGACGAGCACGTTTTACGGCTTGCGTTACTTTACGCTGAAACTTCAATGAGGTACCGGTCAAACGACGTGGCAACACTTTACCTTGTTCGTTCACGAACTTCAGCAAAAAATCTGCGTCCTTGTAATCGATGTATTTAATGCCATTCTTTTTGAATCGGCAATACTTCTTACGGTTTTCGTCCTTTTGTGGAACGGTTGCGAAACTGTTATTGATCATAATTAAGCCTCCACTTCAGTTTTGGCCGCAGCCGGTTTACGTTTCGAAGCATTGTAGATAACGGCAAACTTATCGAGTGCCACGGTGAGGAAGCGCATGATGCGCTCGTCACGACGAAACTCGAGCTCGAGTTTGTCGATGATATCGCCATCTGCTTTGAATTCAATTAAATAATAGAATCCGGTCGTTTTTTTCTGGATTGGATAAGCAAGTTTACGCAAGCCCCAGCTGACTTCGTGAACGATTTCGGCGTTGTTTTCCTTCAACACCTTCTCAAACTTAGCGACCGTGTCTTTCACCATCTCCTCGGTTAATACCGGGGTCATGATAAATACGGTTTCGTAATTGTTCATACTGTGTGTATGGTTTTAGGTTAAAAATGGATTGCAAAGATAGGCTATTGTATTTTAAATACCAATAGCGCCCCTTAGCTTATTTAGATGTGAAAAGT